>NZ_DATFAV010000298.1:0-2652 GCF_035254145.1 Caulobacter sp.
ATCCGGCCTTGCTGAGCTCATAGGCGGCGGTCATGCCCGCCAGGCCCGCGCCCAGAATGACGATCTTGGTGTTCTTGGCCCCGCCGGTCAGTTCCGGCGGCAATTCGGTGGCCGAGGCTTGGCTGAACCCCAGGGCCTCCATGCCCGACAACACCAGAGACATGCCGCCGACCGCGGCCAAACTCTCGAAGAAACGCCGGCGCGTGAGTACGCCACCCGCCGTTACCGCGTTCAATCCACTCATAACATCCCCGCCCGTTGTTGTTGGCCGACGTCGGCTGGACGCGCGGCTCGGTTCCGAACGACAATCGGAACGAAGGGTATCTCGAAATTCCGATCTTCGCGGCGCAATCCGTTTTCAGTCGGGACGCGGACTGATAGGGCGGACGCCTGACCATTGGGCGCCTGGAGCCGGCTTTGAGCGATCGATGGGCGTGGTCGAAAGATCGCCACGGACTCGCCGAATCCTTGTTTTTCTCGCGTCCTCGCGACGCCCTCATGGAAGCTTGATGACTTCGTCCGCCCCCGCCCTCAGCCTGCGTCTGGCCCGCCCGGACGACACGCCCGTCCTGTCGGCGCTGATGGAGCGCGCGATCGGCGAGCTTCTTCAGGACTTCTTGCCGCCGGAAGGCGTGAAGGCCTCGTTCGAGATCATGGGCCTGGACACCCAGCTGATCGTGGACGGGACCTATTTCGTGGTGGAGGATGGAGACGAAATCGCCGGCTGCGGTGGCTGGAGCCGACGGGCGACCCTGTTCGGCGGCGATCACTCGGCCGGACGCGACGCGGCGCTGCTGGATCCGACCAAGGACGCGGCTCGCGTGCGGGCGATGTACACCCACCCCGACCATACGCGGAAAGGCGTGGGGCGACTGATCCTGGACGCCTGCGAGAGCGCGGCCCGGCTCGAAGGTTTCAGCCGCGTCGAGATGGCGGCGACCATGGGCGGCGTCCCGCTCTATCGCGCCTGCGGTTATCATGACATCGAGCCGTTCGAGGCGGTCACCTCGACGGGCTATCGCGTGCCGCTGATCCGGATGGGAAAGCGGCTCTGACGCCTCGCGAAGCAAAAGGGGCGGACCTCGCGGTCCGCCCCTTCGCTTTTCGGTCCGAACGCTCGTCCTAGAACGAGAAGGTCAGTCGACCGTAGTAGTAGCCGCCGTTGATGCCGTAGGGCGAGAACGACGGATATTGGGTCACGCACCCGCCGCCGGAGGCGACGCAGGCGGTCTGGTAGGCGGCCGTGAACTTGTCCGGATACTTGTTGAACAGGTTGTTGGCCCCGATCGCGGCGACGACGCCCATCGGGAACTTGTAGGAGAGTTCCGCGTCGGTGATCGCCGTGGCGCTGGCCACGGTGTTCAGCAGCGGTCCTGTGCCCGGATCCGACAGGGCCGAGGCCTTGCCGTAGAAGGTTTCGGTCAGGTTCAGCGTCAGCTTGCCGAAGCTGTAGAGGCCATTGAGGCCGACCTTGTACTTCGGCGCGGCCTCCTCGAGCAGCGAGGCGGCGTTGCCGGCGAACAGGACCTGACCGGTCGGGAACGCGGCGCTGGTGACCGCCAGGGCGGCCGGGGCCGCCTTGACCTTGGTGATCTTGGTCTTGTTGACGTTGCCGCTCAGCGTCCAGTCGATCCGGCCGTAGGCGCCCAGGTCGGTCGGGTAGGAGACCACCACGTCCAGGCCGCGGGTGCGGGTGTCCAGGCCGTTCGAGAAGATGTTGATGCCGGTGCTGGTCACCGTGCTGTCCAGCACGTTGCCGTTGGCGGCGATCGCGGCGTTGACGTTCGGGTTGACGATCACGCCGTTACGCATGCCGTAGACCGAGCTGGAGCCAAAGATCCGGTCCTTGAGCTTGATCTGATAGGCGTCGATCGTCGCGGTCAGCTTGGGTAGCGGGTGGGCCACGATCCCGAGGCTGACGTTGGTCGACTTCTCGGGCTTCAGCTTGTCGATGCCCAGAAGGCGCGCGGCGCTGGAGTTCGGGGCCAGCTGCACGAAGGCGCTGGTCGGCGAGACGTTGGTGGCCGAGTAGAAGGATTCCGCCAGGGTCGGGGCGCGGAAGCCGGTCGACACCGTGCCGCGGACGGCGAACATCTCGCTGAAGTCGTAGCGGCTGGTCAGCTTGGCGACGGTGGTGTCGCCAAAGTCGCTGAATTTCTCGTAGCGCAGGGCCGCGTCGATCTTCCACTCGGTCACCGGCGTGGCGGCGACGTCGGTATAGACCGCCCAACTGGTGCGGGCGTGACCGCCGGCGTCGGTCTTCGAGAAGCCCGGATACGACTGCGAGCCTTCCTTGTAGGTCGAGGCCGCGTCGCCCGCGCCGATGCGGTAGGTGTCGCGGCGCTGCTCGTAGCCGAAGGCCACGTCCAGCGGGACCGAGAAGCCGACGTCGAAGCCGCGGCGGACGTCCAGGTTGTTGGTCCACTGGGTGGTGCCCCAGCTGCCGGCGTGGAACGAGGTCGGCGTGAAACCCTTGGCCGTCAGCGTCGAGGTGTCGGCGTAGAGGCTGGCGTTGGCCGAGTCCTCGACGCGGACCTCGATGGCGTCCTTGCCGTAGGTCGACGACAGGTCGACGTCCCAGCCGACCACCTTGCCCGACAGGCCGAAGGTCAGGCCGTAGTCGTCCTCGATGATGCGCTCGCGGGGGCTGAA
>NZ_DATFAV010000299.1:0-5841 GCF_035254145.1 Caulobacter sp.
TGCGGCTGCGACGGCAAGACCTATGGCAACGCCTGTCAGGCGGCCGGGGCCGGCGTCAGCGTCGCCGCGCCGGGCGAGTGCAAGGCTTAGCCGGTTCTGCTGACACGATCCGGTCGCGGATCGGCGATGCTGCGCTGGAAGGGGAAACGCCATGAGCAAGATCATTCGACGTGACGTGTTGGCGGGCGGACTGGTTCTCGCCGCCGTCGCGACCAAGACTCAAGCCCAGGAGAAGATCGCCATGTATGGACTGATCGGACAGATGCTGGCCGCGCCGGGGAAGCGCGACGAACTGCTGGCGATCCTCGGCGAGAGCACCGGCGGGATGCCGGGATGTCTCAGCTACGTGATCGCCAAGGATCCAGCGAACGCCGACGCCCTTTGGATCACCGAGGTCTGGACCGACAAGGACGCGCACGCCGCGTCTCTCAAGCTGCCGGCCGTTCAAGCCGCGATCGCCAAGGCGCGGCCGATCATCGCCGGCTTCCCGCAACACTTCGAGACCGAACCGGTGATCGGCCAGGGCCTCAAGATCTGAGCGAAAAGGAAAGGCCGCGGATCGCTCCGCGGCCTTCGTGTTTCCGAGGTTTGAAGAACCTTAGAAGCGAGCGTCGACCGAGACGCCGACCACGCGCGGCTCGTTGACGAACGCGGTCAGGTTGTTGAAGTCGATCGCGCCCTTGATGTTGCTCTCGTTGGTGATGTTGCGGGCGAAGGCCGCCACTTCCCAACCGCCCGCCTTGTTGGCGTAGCCCAGCTTCAGGCCGCCCTCGAAGTCGCCCTTCGTGTAGAACTCCTTCGACTGGTACAGGAAGATGTTCGTGTAGCCCTGGACCTTCCAGTCGGTGAAGGCGAACAGTTCGCCCGAGGCGACCGGGTAGCTGTAGCGGGCCGTGACGTCGAAGGTGTACTTCGGCGCGTTCGGGAACGGGTTGCCGTTCACCAGGGCCAGGCCGCCGGCGGTCAGTGGATCGGTGACCGTGCAGGCGGCGCAGGGGGCGACGGCCAGCGCGCTGTCCTTGATCTTGGTGTGGGCGTAGCTGTAGCCGGCCGTGACGACGAAGTTCGGGGTGACCACGAATTCGCTGTCCAGTTCCAGCCCGTAGGCCTCGCCCTTCTTGGCGTTGATCAGGCGGTTGGAGTTCGAACCGCCGCCGACGGCGCTAAATTGCGGGTCGTCGATGCTGTAGGCGAAGACCGCGCCATTCAGGCGGACGCGGCGTTCGAACAGCTCGCTCTTCAGGCCCAGCTCGTAGGACATGATGGTTTCGGACTTGGCCGACGAGGCCGGCGAGCCGAAGGCGATGTCTCGGCCCTGGATCGACGGACCGCGGAAGCCAGAGGCGACCTTGGCGTAGACGCTGACGTCCTCGTCGATCTTGTAGAAGGCCGACAGGTCCCAGCTCACCTGCGAGTCCGACACCGAAACCGAGGGGGCCGGGTTCGGGCCCGACACGACGTTCATATCCTTGTCGTCATCGGTGTAGCGAAGGCCGCCAGTCAGAGTCAGCTGGTCGTTGATCGCGTACGAGGCTTGGCCGAACACCGCCCAGGCCTTGTTCTTCTGGCGCAGGGTGGTGGCGGGCATGAAGAACGGATCGGTGCGGATGTCGTACTTGGTGTCGAAGTAGAAGCCGCCGACCTGCCAGCTCAGCGGACCGTCGGTGTCGCTGGCCAGGCGCACTTCCTGGGTCCACTGGAACAGGTTCTTGATTCCATCCTGGGTGTTCGACTGGAACGGAATGAAGCCCGGACCGGTCGGATTGCCGCCGTCGATGTCGCCCAGGCTGTAGCCGTGGGTGTTCTCATAGGCGGTGATCGAGGTCAGCTTCACGCCGTCAAAGTCGTAGCCGATGTTCGCCGACGCGCCGTAGCCCTTGTATTTCTGCGGGTTGTTGGCGGTGTTGTCGTAGGCGACCTTGTCGCGGTCGTAGTTGGCGTTGAGCTTGTTCGAGCCCTTGGTCAGCACGTTGGCGCGGAACACGGCGGCGGTGCCGTTCAGGTCGCGGCCGTGGACGTTGAACAGGGCCGACAGCTTCTCGGTCGGGGTGACCAGCACCTGGAAGCGAGCGGCCTTTTCGTTGAAGCCGCCGAGCGCATCCTCCTTCTTGGTGTAGGTGTTGTCGATGTAGTCGTCGCGACGCTGCAGCAGGAACGAGGCGCGGACCGCGACCTTGCCCGGGACGACGGCGCCACCGAAGCCGCCGTCGGCGGTGACGGTGTTGTAGGTGCCGTAGGACAGGGTCAGGCGGCCCTTGGTCTCGTCGCTCGGCTTGATGGTGTCGAACTTGACGATGCCAGCCGTGGTGTTGCGGCCGAACAGCGTGCCTTGCGGGCCGCGCAGAACTTCGACGTGATCCAGGTCGTAGATGGGCGAGCTCTTCAGCACGACGTTTTCCAGGACGACCTCGTCCTGGATGATCGACACCGGCTGCGAGGCGGCCAGATCGAAGTCGGCGTTGCCCAGGCCGCGGATGTAGAAGCGCGGGGCCGCGCGGCCGTTCGAGGACTCGGCGTAGAGCCCCGGAGCCTTGGCCGACAGGGCCAGGATGTCGTCGCCGGCGGCGAAGGTCGACTGCAGCTTCTCGCCGCCGATCGCGGCCACCGAAACCGGCACGTCCTGCAGGTTCTCGCTGCGCTTCTGGGCGGTGATGATCACCTCACCGACCTTGGTGTCCTGGGCGAAGGCGGCCGGCGCGGCGGCCATCGCGGAGGCGAGGGCGGTCAGGCCGCACGACACCGTCAGGGCGCGGCGAAGAGAGCTGTTGAGCTTGGGCATGGAGAGATCCTGTTGTGATCTTGCGGCGCCGCGTCGCCAGTCTTGAGCAGAGCGTTGGCGGCGATTCCGTTTGCGCTGCGATAGGCCAAGTCTTGGCCTCGCGGATATCTCGCGCCACGTGATTTCGGACAGAGAGGGGCGATTACGTCGGTTCTGTTGCGAAGTTGCGACATTTTTGTTCAGGCGCTGCCCACAAGTAATAAATCATTCCCAGTTATGACGACCGCCTATGTTGGACGCGCAACGGAAAAGGGCCGGAGATCGCTCTCCGGCCCTTCAGATCGTCTAAGGCTCGAGCGCGCTAGGCGCGCTTAGCACTTGTAGTACATGTCGAATTCGACGGGGTGCGGGTGCAGTTGCAGACGCATCACTTCTTCCATCTTCAGCTCGATGTAGCTGTCGATGAAATCGTCGTCCATGACGCCGCCGGCCTTCAGGAAGGCGCGGTCCTTGTCCAGGTTTTCCAGGGCTTCGCGCAGCGAGCCGCAGACTTCCGGGATCTTCTTCTGCTCGCGCGGCGGCAGGTCGTAGAGGTTCTTGTCGGCGGCGGGGCCCGGATCGATCTTGTTGATGATGCCGTCCAGGCCGGCCATCAGCAGGGCCACGAAGGTCAGATAGGGGTTGCCCATCGGGTCGGGGAAGCGGGCTTCCAGACGCTTGGCCTTCGGCGAGTCGACGTGCGGGATGCGGATCGAGGCCGAACGGTTGCGCGAGCTGTAGGCCAGCTTCACCGGGGCTTCGTAGCCGGGCACCAGGCGCTTGTACGAGTTCGTCGTCGAGTTCGAGAACGCGTTGATGGCCTTGGCGTGCTTGATGATGCCGCCGATGTACCACAGGCATTCCTGCGATAGGCCAGCGTACTTGTCGCCGGCGAACAGCGGCTTGCCGTCCTGCCAGATCGACTGGTGGACGTGCATGCCCGAGCCGTTGTCGGCGAACATCGGCTTGGCCATGAAGGTGGCCGTCTTGCCGTAGGCCGCGGCGACGTTGTGGATGACGTACTTATAGAGCTGCATCCGGTCGGCCATGGTGACCATGGTGTCGAACTTCAGACCGAGCTCGTGCTGGGCCGGAGCCACCTCGTGGTGGTGCTTTTCCGGCTTCATGCCCAGCTCGCCCATGACGGCCAGCATTTCGCCGCGCAGGTCCTGGCAGCTGTCGACCGGGTTCACCGGGAAGTAGCCGCCCTTCGGGCCCGGGCGGTGGCCCATGTTGCCTTCCGGATATTCCTTGGCCGAGTTCACCGGCAGTTCGGTGGAGTCGTACGAGTAGCCGGTGTTGTTCGGCGCGGTCGACCAGCGGACGTCGTCGAAGATGAAGAACTCGGCTTCCGGGCCGAAGTAGACGGTGTCGCCCACGCCAGCCGACTTCAGGTAGTTCAGCGCGGCCTTGGCGATCGAGCGCGGGTCGCGGTTGTACGGGGTGCCGCTGTCGGGGTTCACGACGTCGCAGAACAGGGCCAGCGTCGTCTGCTGGTAGAACGGGTCGATGATGGCGCTGTCCAGGTCCGGACGCAGCTTCATGTCGGACTCGTTGATGGCCTTCCAACCGGCGATCGACGAGCCGTCGAACATGGTGCCGTCGTTCAGGAAGTCATCGTCGACCAGGTCGATGTCGAACGTGACGTGCTGCATCTTGCCGCGCACGTCGGTGAAGCGGACGTCGACGTACTTGACGTCCTTTTCCTTGATCAGGTTCAGGATATCCTTGGCGGTGGTCATTCCGTATCCCCTTTGTAGAACTCTCGTAAGTATTGACGATCCAGACGCCTAGACGGCGGCCGGGCCGCTTTCTCCGGTTCGGATGCGGATCACTTCCGCGATGTCCGAGACGAAAATCTTGCCGTCGCCGATGCGGCCCGTGCGGGCGGCGCGAGTGATGGCTTCCAGCGCGGGTTCCAGCTGGCTGTCCTCGACAACCACCTCCACCTTGATCTTGGGGAGGAAGTCCACGACGTACTCGGCGCCGCGATAGAGCTCGGTGTGGCCCTTCTGACGGCCATAGCCCTTGGCTTCGAGCACAGTCATGCCTTGGACGCCCATATCCTGCAGGGCCTCCTTCACCTCATCCAGCTTGAACGGCTTGATGATGGCTTCGATCTTCTTCATCGGTTCCACTTTCGGGCCCGTCGGCGGCGCACCGCCTTCAACTGAGCGGGCAACCATCACGCCCTCCGAGGGCCCGCAAGCGAACGCCACAGACAAAGCCTGACGATCGGTCGACTTCCGGGCATGTGTGCAAAAATTCAGCTACCGGCGCCGTATTTTCGGTCATTTCGAGAATGGGCGTCAAATGGCCTTGCGACGTGCGGTTTCGCGCCTAGGATCGCGCCCAACGAGCGTTTGAATGGGGGTGGAAATGCGTGACGACACGCCGGTTTTGATCGGTGCGGGCCAATTCACATATCGAGGTGAAGCGGCGAATTCACCGTCCCCTCTGGAGTTGCTGAAAGTTGCGGCGGAACGAGCGGTTCTCGATGCGGGGCTGAAGGGGTCGGTTCTTGCCGATCTGGACGCTTTGGCGGTCGTCGCGTTCAGCATCGACGCTCCGGGAGGGTTGTCGAAGCTCCCGTTACCCCGCCTGAGCGACCCGCCGGCCTCGCTGGCCCGGGCGTTTTCGGCCACCCCATCCTGGAGCGTCTATACCGAAACCGGCGGCAACAGCCCCCAGCAGGCGGTCAATATCGTGTGCGAGAGGATCGCTCAGGGCGAGTCCCAACTGGCCTTGATCAGCGGCGCGGAATTCCTGGGTTCGCTGATGAAGCGGATGAAGGGCGGATTTGGCTTTGAGGGCTGGGGCGATGATCTCGACAGCACGCCCCGAAGGATCGGCGATCCGCGTCCGGGCGTGACCGAGCAGGAAGCCGCGCATGGCCTGGGCTACCCGGTCAACACCTATCCCCTCTTCGAGAACGCCCTGCGCGCGCGGGATGGTCGGTCGATCGTCGATCACCAGAAGGCCCTGGGCGAGCTGTTCGCGCCCTTCACCAAGGTGGCGGCGGCCAATCCCTACGCTTGGTTCCCGGTCGAGCGATCGGCCGAGGAGCTGGTGACGGTGACCGA
>NZ_DATFAV010000300.1:0-12927 GCF_035254145.1 Caulobacter sp.
CGGCCTTCGCCTCGGGCGCGCAATACGTCTCCACCGACTTCGAGGAGCCGCGCCCCGACATTGGCTCCTATGCCGTGCGCTTGCCGGGCGGCGCGCCGGCCCGCTGCAATCCCGTACGGGCGGCCGGCTGCAAGCCCGCGAGCTCGGCGCGATGACGCGCGCCGGGCTGGTCGGCCTGCTCCTGATCGGTTTTGGCGGCGCGGTTCAGGCCGAGCCTCGCGCCTGGCTGGCGGGTGATCATCACGTCCACAGCCAACGCTCGGGAGAGTTCCTGACCTTCGCCGACGGGACTACCCGCTACTCGCCGGGGATCGACGGAGTCTATCCGATCGCCCGGAACGCCGAGCGCGCCCGCGCCCATGGCCTGGCCTGGATGGCGGCCATCGATCATGGCGGGCTGGGCCTTTCGGCCGTCCGAGCCCAGACCGTCCACGCCGAGCTCCTGCAATCGCGCCAACGGGTTCCGGAGGTGATCCAGTTCTACGGCATGGAGTTCGACACCCCCGGCGCCGACCATTCCAGCCTGATCATGCCGATCCGCCCGGACGAGGCTGACCAGCTCCGAGATCTTGAGGCCGCCTACGAGACGCACGAGGTCCTGGGCGCGAACGCCCAGCGCGACAAGCCCGCTCTGATGCTGGAGGCGCTGCGGGCCATGGCCGCCCAGCCCTCACCGCCGATCGTGATCGCCAACCACCCCTCGCGGGGCGCCCGCGCGCCAGGCGACCATCAGACGGACGCGCTGGCCCGGTTCCGCGCCTGGAACGACCTCGCCCCGGACGTGGCCATCGGCATGGAGGGCGCGCCGGGCCACCAGGCCGCCCATTCCGCCTGGGGGCGCCTTCCCTCCGACCGCCGGGCTCGCGGCCTCTATCGCGGAGCCCCGACGCTGGGCGGCTTTGATGAGATGACCGCCAGGCTGGGCGGCGTCTGGGACGACCTGCTGTCCGAGGGACGCCACTGGTGGATCACCGCCAATTCGGATTCCCACCGCAACTTCCGCGACGGCGGCGAGGACTTCTGGCCGGGCGAATACGCCAAGACCTACGTCCTGGCCCGCCGCGACGGCGACGACATCCTGGACGGCCTGCGCAAGGGCCGCGTGTTCGCGACCACCGGCGACCTGATCGCCTCGCTCGATGTCGTCGCCAGCGCCGGCAAGGCGCGCGCGAGCCTGGGCCAGACCCTGCCGATCAAGCCGGGCTCCGCCGTTACGCTGGACATCCGCCTGCGCGACCCGGCCGCCCCCAACGCCGCCGGACGCCGCCCCGAACTGCGCCGCATTGACGTGATCCTGGGCGATGTCGGCGCGTCGGGTCCGCGCGCCCGCGTCGTTCGCCGCCTGTCTCCCAGCGACTGGACCCGCGACGGCGAGACCATCTCCGCGTCCGTGGTCCTGCCCGCGCTCGACCACGCCGCCTATGTCCGTCTGCGTGGAACCGCCGGCGAGGAGCTCGAGCCCGCTTCCGATGCGGCGGACGAGGATCCTTGGGCGGACCTGTGGTTCTACGCCAATCCCATCTTCATCACCCCAAGGGCCGCGCCCGCCGTCCGGAGTAAGACGCCATGACTCTTTCCAGCCTCAACCGGCGTGCTCTGCTCGCCGCCCTGTCCGCCGCCGCGGCCGGCCCGGCCCTGGCCTCGGTTCCGACCAAGCCGACGGCGCCCGGCGGCCGTCGGCTGCAGTTCCGTCCCGACGGCCAGTTCAAGATCCTGGCGATCAGCGACCTGCACTATACGCCCCAGCCCGACCTCGACGGCATGGCCCTGACCGAGAAGCTGATCGGCCTGGAAAAGCCCGATCTTGTCATCGCCTGCGGCGACAATATCTCGGGCGACAGCTGCTTCACACTTGAGGACGTCGCCAAGGCCACCGCCAATGTCGGCCGCGTCATGGAGCAGATGAAGGTTCCGTGGGCCGTGGTGCTGGGCAACCACGACAACGAGCATTTCCCCAAGACCGGCATGAGCCGCGACCAGGCGTTCCGACTGTACGAGAGCTATCCCTACAATATGAACGGCGGCTGGGTTCAGGGACAGTCGGGCGTCGGCGACAAGAATCTTCTGCTCTGGAACGCGGCGGGCACGAAGCCGGTCGCCGACATCTGGCTGATGGATTCCGGAGCCAAGGCCGAGGACCCGAGCGAGCGCTATCAGTGGTTCCACGCCGACCAGACCTATTGGTACTGGAAGGCCTCGCAGGAACTCGAAAAGACCTGGGGCGGCAAAGTCCCGGGGCTGATGTTCTTCCACATTCCGCTGCCCGAGTTCCGCGAGATGGTCATGACCCGCAAGGTCATTGGCGAACGCCACGAGCCGGAGTCGCCCTCGTCGATCAACGGCGGCCTGTTCGGGGCCCTGCTGGACCGCAAGGACGTCATGGGCGTGTTTTGCGGGCACGACCACGTCAACAACTACATGGGCCGTTTTCACGGCGTCAATCTGGGCCAGGTGGGAGTGGTCGGTTCGCGCGGCTACCCCCACACCCCGCCCTCGGACCCAACCAACGACCGGGCGCGCGGCGGCCGAGTGCTGCTGCTCGACGAGGCCAAGCCTGGCAAGTTCAAGACCTGGATGCGCTTCAAGGACGGTTCGGCCAACTGGGAATCCTGGTCGGACGCCTACGTGGAGGCCGAGCAGAAGTAGGATCCAGGCTAGGCGCGCGGTTATGATGGCGCACCTGGAACGTCATTCGGGCGCCTTCCAAGCATAGCTCTGGGAAGAGCTGTTATGGATCGCAATAGGGGCTCGAGCCAGTTGGCGCAGAATCACCGCACTAGGCTGGCCTTCTACAACGGGCTCTACATCAACTATCGCGCCGACTTCAGCCAGGAAGGTTTGGAGACCGTCGGCGCCAGAGCGTTGCCAGGCGCGGACTCCTCGACGCCGGCAAAGAGTCAAAAAAGCCAAAAATCAGTCGCAAATTTTGGAGTCACGTTCCGCGATTATGGAGTCAGTGGCGACACATTGGGTCAGTCTTCATGCGGGCATCCTTGAGGCCGTCAGTTGCGACAGAAAGAGCCAGTGACAGGCGACACGGGTTGTCTGGAAGCTGGACCGTTTGGGACGGACGGTTCGGCAGTTGGTGGACTTCACGGCGGAGCTGCGGACAAAGGAGGCCAACTTCGCCAGCCTGACCGATGGGATCTACACAGGCACGGCCGCCGGCCGGTTCTTCTTCCACGTCATGGTCGCGATGGCGGAGATGGAACGGGACCTGGTATGCGAGCGGACCTTGGTGGGGCTCGCCGCGGCGAACGCACGTGGCCGGCTGGGCGGTCGCCCCTCGGATCGCCGAAGAAGCGCTACAAGCGGCCGTCGCACCTATTGGAGTCGCGACCGGGCACGTAGGAGCCTGTCGCGCGGAAAGAGACCGCAGGCGTTTCGTCCTGCTGGCCTGTCAGATCTACGATCTAGGAGTCAGCGACACTGCGGCTCTAGGCTGCGGCTTTGAGGCCCGGGATGGAGAAGCCTTGAGGGAAATCAAGCCGCGCCGCGTAGTGAATCAAGCAAGCCCATCCACTGAGGATTTCCATGCCCCATTCCTCCAAGGCCTCCCTAGCCGTCGCCGTCCTTCTTTCGCTCGCGGCCAGCCAAGCCGATGCTCATGCCAAGCTCCTCGCCTCCACGCCCGCCGCTGGAGCGACGGTCGCGTCGCCCAACACCATCACCCTCACCTTCAACGAGCGCTTGGTTCCGGCCTTTTCGTCCTTCGAACTCGCCCGGGGCGATGGCGGCGCGGTCGGCGTCAAGGTGTCGATGGGCGCCGACCACAAGACCTTGGTCGGCGCGCCGCAGGCTCGTTTGAAGCCCGGCGCCTACAAGGTCATGTGGCATGCGGCTTCGGCCGATGATGGTCACCGCATGAGCGGCGCGATCGACTTCACCGTGAAGGACTGATGGAAGCGCTCATCATCGGCCTGCGGTTCATCCAATACGCGGGCGCCTTCGTGCTGATGGGCGGAGCGCTGTTTTCGCTCCGCTCGCTGCTCGGCGACGGCGTGGCCAGCGCCGCGAGTCTCGACTGGCCTAGGTCGATGCTGGCCACCGCCGCCGGGACGCTTCTGGTCGCCACCGTCGCCGGCCTCCTGGCGCAGACGGCTCTTCTGGCCGGATCGCTTGCCGCCGCGCTCGAGCCGGCGAGCCTGCAGGCGGTGTTCAGCGGTATGGCGATGGGCCCCTCGTCGATCGTCCGAGCCCTCGCGGCCGCCCTCGCCCTCGTCATGCTCGGCGCGCGCCTCAGTCGGCGCCGTTGGCTCGCTCTCCTGACGCTGGGCGTCATCGCGACGGGGAGCCTGGCCTGGATGGGCCATGGGGCGGCGACGGAGGGCGTGGGCTCGATGCTGCATCTTATGGCCAACATCGTCCATCTGCTGGCGGCCGCCGCTTGGATCGGGGCCCTGGCCTTCTTCGTCCGCCTGACCCTGGCCGCGCGCGATGGAGAAGCGAGCCCAGAAACGCTCCACGACGCGCTGGCCGGTTTCGCGGGCCTGGGCTCCCTGCTGGTGGCGCTGATCCTGACCAGCGGCCTGGTCAACAGCTGGTTCCTGGTCGGCCTCGAAGGAACGGACGCCCTCATGGCCACGCCCTACGGTCGGCTGCTTCTCCTGAAGCTTGCCCTGTTCGCCGTGATGTTGGTCCTGGCGAGCGCCAACCGGTTTTACCTGACCCCGGCCCTGCGCGCGGTCCTTGGCGATGGCGAGAAAGGCCGCGCCGCCGTGACAGCCCTCTGCGTCAGCCTGGCGGTTGAGACCGGCGCGGCGGTCGCCGTGATGGCCGCCGTGGCCTGGCTTGGACGGATGAGCCCCATCGCCGGCCCATGAGCCGCGGTCAGGGCTCGCCCAGCATTTCCGCCAGTCGCCGACGGGCGCGGTAGACGCGGGTCTCGACCGTCTTGACGCTGACCCGCAGGATTTCGGCGGCGGCCTGCTGAGAGAAGCCGTCGAGATAGGTGAGGATCAACGGCTCCTTCAGCGTGTCGGGCAGCCGCGCGATCGCCGCTTCCAGCCGGGCGGCCCGCTGCGCGTCGAGCAGCGCCGCCTCCGGCCCTGGGGCGCTGTCGGGGTAGTCCGTGGTCGCGCTCACGTCGATGGAGCGCTCGCCAAGAATAAGGCGTCGGACCAGCAGCCGGCGGCCGCGGTCTCGGCATTTGTTGAGGGCGATCGCCCGCAGCCAGGCCGGGAAGGCGCGCGCCGGATCATAGCGGCCGAGCGCCTTCCAGGCGGCGACGAAGGTCTCCTGGACAATGTCCAGCGCCGCGTCCGAGTCGCCGACGTGCCGGCGCGCGAAGGCGTGGAGCGCGCCCTTGTGGCGGCGCATCAACTGGCTGAACGCCTGGTCGTCGCCGTCGGCGGCGCGCCGCGCAAGGACGCTATCGTCCGACTCCCCCGGCCCTGGCGTCACGGAGCATCGGTCGTCAGAGCTTGGGTGACCCGGCGGTCGAACGTCTGCGCCTGCTTGGCGGTGAGCAGGCCGCGCATGGCCAGCACGTGCTGCACGGTCTCCTTCTGCAGCGCGCCCATGGCGACGTGGAAGCGTTCGACCGCAGCGGCGACCTCGGGCGAATATTCGTGATGGCTAGCAATGGCGGCGGCGAGCTCGGCGTTGGCGGCCTTCAGCTCGGCCTCGCGCGCCTGGCGACGGTCGGCGAAGTCGCGCTCCAGCACCGCCAGCCGCTGTTGCTGCTCGGGGCTGAGATCCAGTTCGTGATGGACGACGTCGTGTACCGAGAGCGGCGCTTGAGGCCTCGGCCACACCGACGCGCCGAGCCATCCGCCACCCGCTCCGGCGATGAGGGCCAGGATCACGGTCAAGGCGGCCCCGCGGGACGCGCGCCCCACGGCTAGTGTCCTCCCAGAAGCGTCGATGGCGCCAGGCGCGCGTCGACCGAGAACACCGAGATCTCGGGCGCGACCGGTTCAAGGGCGCGCGTGGCCAGACGCCCCCCCAGAAGGCCCAGTCCCAGGGCCGCGACGACCGAAGCCGTGCGCAGTGGCAGCAGGCCCCTGCTGGCCACTTCTCCGCCCCGCAGAGTCTCGATGCGGCTCCAGACGGCGCCTTCCAGGCCGTGAAGGCGTTCGGGCGGCTGGCGGCGCAACGCCTCCAATTGCTGCTCCAGGGTGTCGTTCATCAGGCCTTCCTCGGCTTCATGTGACGTGGCGTCGAGCGCTGAACCTAGAACCAGCCGCGCAGGCCCATAACAAAGCTTGTCTCGCGCGTGTCCAGACCCCGCGCGCGCGCCAAGTCGGTCGCGCCGCCAAAGCGGCGCGCGTGCGAGACGCCGATATAGGGCGCGAGCTCCCGGCGGATCTCGTAGCGCAGACGCAGACCAAACTCGCCCTTGTAGAGCCCCGAACCGACCGCCTCGCGCGCGACGTCCTGGGCGGAGAAGTCGAGCTCGGCCCGTGGCTGGAGCACCACGCGCTGGGTCAGGCGCAGGTCATAGCTGCCTTCGAGCCGCGCGAACGCGTCACCCTTGTCGGACAGGAAGGCCGCGCCCTCCAGCTCGATCCAGTACGGCGCCAGGGTCTCGAAGCCGGCCGCCAGGTAGGTGCGCCTGGGGCCGGGCCCCATGTCTTGTCGCAAGCCCAGCTGCAGGTCAGTGTAGCGGGCCGTGGCGCGGGAATAGAGGAGTTGGGCCTCGGCGCTTTCCAGCTTGCCGCCCACCGCGCCGTCGCCTTCGGTCTTGACGACCAAGCGGTTGAGGTCGCCGCCATACCAGCCTTGGAGGTTCCAGCGATAGCCGTCCTCGCCGCGCCCGGCGGCGTATTCGAGGAGATTGGCCCGAACCTGGGACAGACGCGCGCCGCCGTGTTCCTGGTCGAGGATCCGGCGGCTTCGGGCCATGCCCGCGGCGTCGAACACCGCGTCCGCAGCGAAGTCCTTCGGCGGCGGGGGCGCGGCCGCGGAAGGCTCAAGGACGGCCAGCGCCCCCTCCCCGGCCATGGTCGCCGGCGCGGCCTGATGAACGGCATGAGGATCCGGCGTGGCTGTCGGCGCGGGCGAGTGATGGGCCGAATGGTCTTGCGCCATGGCTGGCGTGGCGATCGCGGCGGCCAAGATCGCGATGGACAGCCGGTTCATTGGGCGCCTCCCACCGCCGGGCGCACCGCGAACACCTGAAACATGCCTGCGTGCATGTGATAGAGCATGTGGCAGTGCATCGCCCAGTCGCCGGTCTCGGCGGTGAAGTCCCAGCTCACCTTGCCGCCCGGCGCCACGACCACGGTGTGCTTGCGCGGCTGACGACCGGCCGGCCCGATCGCCAGCTCGAAGAAGTGCCCGTGCAGATGGATCGGATGGGCCATCATGGTGTCGTTGACGAGGGTCACGCGCACGCGCTCGCCGGCCTTGAAGGCGTACGGCGCGGGATGGTCCGAATAGCGCTTGCCGTCGAACCCCCACATGAAGCGTTCCATGTTGCCGGTCAGATGGATCTCAAGCTTCCGCCCAGGCGGTCGTGGGTCGGGATTGGGATCGAGCGCCACGAGATCGCGATAGACCAGCACGCGATGGCCGACGCTCTCCAGGCCCTGGCCGGGCTCGCCGGTGCGGTCGGCCGGCATCGGCGCGATCATCTGAACGCCGGGGCCCATGGCGACTTGGGGCGCATTCTTGGGATTGAGCATGGACATGTCCATGCTCGGCATGTCGCGCATCCGGTCGGCGCCGCGCGGCCTCGCCGGCGCCATGCCGGGCGCTGGCTTGTCGGCCGGCATGGCGCCGTCTTCCATCGCCGCATGACCCATGCCACCCATGTCCATACCCATGTCGCGCATGGTCGCCAGCGGTCTGGCGCGCAAGGCGGGGACCTCGGCGCTCATGCCCGGCCGCGGCGCCAGAGTGCCGCGCGCCATCCCCGAGCGGTCGACAGTCTCGGCCACCAGGGTGAAGGCCTTGTCCTCGTTTGGCGTGACGATGATGTCGTAGGTCTCGGCGTTGCCGATCTGGACCTCGTCGACCTCGACGGGAACGACGTTCTGGCCATCGGCGGCCACCACGGTCAGGCGCAAACCCGGAATGCGGACATTGAAGATCATCTGGGCGGCGGCGTTGATGAACCGCAAGCGCACGCGCTCGCCCGGCTTGAAGAGGCCCGTCCAGTTGTCGCGGGGCCCATGACCGTTGACGAGATAGGTCTGGACCGCTCCGGTGATGTCGGAGATGTCGGTCGGGTCCATCAGCATCCTGGCCCACTCCTGGCGCTCGGCCAGGGTCTGGTCCTTGCCGGCCAGAAGGCCGGCGAGCGTCTGCTTCTGATAATTGAACGCCCCGCCCATCTGCTTGAGGCGCTTGAAGACGATGTGGGGATGAAGGTCGCTGTGATCGGCGAGCATGATCACGTGTTCGCGGTCGTAGACGACGGGATCGGGGGCGGCCGGTTCGACGACGATCGGCGCATAGTGGCCGACGGGCTCCTGGAGCCCCGAATGGCTATGGTACCAGTAGGTGCCCGCCTGGATCACCGGGAAGTCGTAGACGAAGGTCTCTCCGGGGCGGATGCCCGGGAAGCTGAGGCCTGGTACGCCGTCCATGTGCGAGGGGACCAGCAGCCCGTGCCAATGGATGGAGGTGTCCTCGTCCAGGGTGTTGGTGACCGAGACCCGCAACCTCTGCCCTTCCTTCAGGCGCAGCAGCGGTCCTGGCGTGGTTCCATTGATCGTCACGGCGTGGACGGGTTTGCCGTCAATGCTGATCGGCGTGTGGCCGACGGTCAGCTTGATGTCCTCGCCCGACAGGATCGCCGGGGACGAGGGCGACGCGATCGCGCCCCTCGCCCAGGCTGGCAGCAAGCTGGCGAGCGCCGTACCGCCGCCCAAGACGCCCAGGCGGTGAAGAAGCGTGCGCCGATCAACGACATGGGGACGCGAGAGCATGGGCGATCCTGTGGCCAGAACGGGTCTTGGCGAGCCGGTTCGCTCCGGCCGCGCATGTTCCATACGCAGCTGCGGCGATGATCCCTCACGCGGACACGGAAACCACTATAGTCAGGCCTGCGGCTGCATGCTGTCAGTCTGCGCCAGAAGCCGCCGTTGACGTCACTCCAGATCGTGGACATTCGCCAAGAATGGGGCCAAGCCGATAAAGTTTGGCGATCGCAGATAATCTAGCCAAACCGACCGCAGACGTAATCTTGCGTCCGCGTCACCTTAGGCCGCATGAAGATCTCGTCGGTCGGGCCAAACTCGATCATTTTCCCCAGATACATAAAGCCCGTGTAGTCAGAAATCCGGGCGGCCTGGGAAAGATTGTGCGTCACGATCACGATCGTGTAGTCGGCCTTCAGTTCGGTGATGGTCTCTTCCAACTTGGCGGTCGAAATCGGATCGAGGGCCGAGGCCGGCTCGTCCAGGAGCAGGATTTCGGGCTCGACCGCGATGCCGCGGGCGACGCACAGGCGCTGTTGCTGCCCGCCTGAGAGCGACAGGCCAGAGGCTTTCAGCTTGTCCTTCACCTCGTCCCATAGCGCGGCCTTGCGCAGCGCGTTCTCGACGACCGCGTCCATCTCGGTGCGAGACTTACCCTCGTAGAGGCGCACCCCGAAGGCGACGTTGTCGTAGATCGACATCGGGAACGGCGTCGGCTTCTGGAAGACCATGCCGACCCGCGAGCGTAGCCGCGCCACATCCTTCATGGTCAGCAGGTTCTCGCCGTCCAGCAGCACCTCGCCCTCGGCCTTCTGGCCGGCATAGAGGTCGTACATGCGGTTGAAGGTCCGCAGCAGGGTCGACTTCCCACAGCCCGACGGGCCGATCAGGGCGGTCACCGCGTTGCGCGCGACCGGGAAACTGACGCCGTGCAGCGACTGGTGCTTGCCGTAGAAGAAGTCGAGGTTGCGGGCGCGCAACGTGACCATACCGTCAGGCAGGTCAGCGGCGAAGGTCTCGGGCGGGGTCATGGCGTTCATGGTCTATGTCACGGGCGATGGGTTTCCCGCGCGGCGATCACGCGGCCGATGATGTTGATGGCGAGCACGGTCAGGGCGATCAGCAGGGCTCCGGCCCAGGCCAGGCGGCGCCAGTCGTCATAGGCGCTGAGCGCATACTGGAAGATCACCACGGGCAGGCTGGCGGTGGGCTTGGACAGGTCATGGTTCTGGAACTGGTTGTTCAGCGCTGTGAACAGCAGCGGCGCGGTCTCGCCGCTGATCCGGGCGAAAGCCAGAAGACCGCCGGTCAGCAGGCCGCCGCCGGCGCCGCGCCAGATGATCTTGCGGATCGTCACCCAGCGGGGCGTTCCGAGCGCGGCCCCCGCCTCGCGCAGCGCGTCGGGTTGCAGGCGCAGGATGTCCTCGGTCGTGCGCGTGACGACCGGCACGGCCAGCAGCGCCAAGGCGACCGCGCCCGCGAAGCCCGAAAAGCCGTGCAGAGGCCGCACCACCAGTTCGTAGACGAACAGGCCGACCAGAATCGACGGCGCGGCCAGCAAGACATCGTTGAGGAAGCGAACCAGATGCCCGTAGGGGCTGGCGCCGCCGTATTCGGCCAGCCAGGTGCCGGCCAGGATCCCGACGCCGACCGCCATGGCCATGGCCATGGCGCACATCATCAGCGAGCCCTCGATCGCGTTGCGCAGGCCGCCCACTGATCCGGGCGCCGGTGTATCCTTGCTGAAGATGTTGGCGTCGAGACCTCCGATCCCCTGCTTGAACAGCGAATAGAGGATGAAGCCCAGCGCGGTCAGGGCCAGGACGGTCGCCAGGCCGCAAGCCGCGACGAAGACGGTGTTGGCGAAGGCGCGCCGCGCGGGTCTGGACAGCATCGTGCTCATCGGGCGCCCCTAGTCGTACCGCTGCCGCAGCAGCAGCAGGCGCGCGATCGCCAGCACGGCGAAGGTGATGACGAAAAGAACGAGGCCCAAAGCCGTCAGGGCGGCCGTGTGCATGACCCCGGTGGCCTCGGTGAACTCGTTGGCGATGGTCGAGGCCAGCGTCGAGCCGCTGTCGAACAGCGACTTGGGCAGGCCGTGGGCGTTGCCGATGATGAAGGTCACGGCCATGGTCTCGCCCAGGGCGCGGCCCAGGCCCAGCATGACGACGCCGATCGCCCCGCCGCGGACATAGGGCAGAACCACCGACAGGATCACTTCCAGCGGCGTGCAGCCAATGCCGTAGGCGCTCTCGCGCACCTGTGGCGGCACGGTCAGGAACAGTTCCCGGAACACCGCCGCCATGTAGGGCAGAATCATGATCGCCAGGATCAGAGACGCGGTGAAGATGTTGGCGCCGTTCGGCACGCCGTAGAACAGCGTCTCCCAGATCGAGCCCGCCGGAGCGTTCATCATCAGCGGCAGCTGGACGTGCTCGGCGAAAAACGGGGCCAGCACGAACAGCCCCCACATGCCGTAGACGATCGAGGGAATGCCCGCGAGCAGCTCCACGGCGACCGCGATCGGCCGCGCCAGGGGCTTGGGGCAGAACTCCACCAGGAAGATGGAGACGCCCAGCGCCACGGGCAGCGCCATGGCCAGCGCCAAGAACGAGGTGACCAGGGTGCCGATGATCGGTCCGGCCGCGCCATAGACCTCGGTCACCGGGTTCCACGAGGTGGTGACGAAGAACTTCAGGCCAAAATGGCTCAGCGCCGGCCAGCCACCGATGGCGAGCGAGGCGACGACTCCGGCCAAGGCGGCCAGCAGCAAGGTCGCGGCGAACAGGCACGCGCCTTCGAAGATCGGATCAAGCCAGGCGCTGCGCGAGGCGGGCCGGCTGAGGGCGGCGTCGGTCATGGTCGCCTCGGATGAACGGGCGGAGACCGAGGCCTCCGCCCTTGGGCACGCTTACTTCGAGACGTAGACCGGCTTGCCGCCGGCCTTGACGTTGGCGGCCCACTGCTTGCGAACCAGCGCCTTCACGGCGGCCGGCATCGGCACGTAGTCCAGAGCGGCGGCGGCGGCGTCGCCGTTCTTGTAGGCCCAGTCGAAGAACTTCAGGACGCCCTGACCGGCGGCGGCGTCGTCCTGGTTCTTGTAGACGAGGATGAAGGTCGCGCCGGTGATCGGCCACGACTTGGCGCCCGGCTGGTCGAGCAGCAGCAGGTAGTTGCCCGGGGCCTTGTTCCAGTCGGCGCCGGCGGCGGCGGCGGCGAAATTGGCGGCGGTCGGCGCCGGGAACTGGCCGGCCTTGTTCTGCACCAGGGCGTACACGGCGTGGTTCTGCTTGGCGTAGGCGTATTCGACATAGCCGATCGAACCGATCGTCTGCTTCACGAAGGCCGAGACCCCGTCATTGCCCTTGCCGCCCAGACCGGTCGGCCACTCGACCGAGTCGCTGGCGCCGACCTTCGACTGCCATTCCGGGCTCTTCATCGACAGGTACGAGGTGAACAGGAACGACGTGCCCGAGCCGTCCGAGCGGTGCACGACGGTGATCGGCAGGTTCGGCAGCTTCACGCCCTTGTTCAGGCCGGCG
Source organism: Caulobacter sp. (assembly GCF_035254145.1). Classification (GTDB taxonomy): domain Bacteria; phylum Pseudomonadota; class Alphaproteobacteria; order Caulobacterales; family Caulobacteraceae; genus Caulobacter. Next base: position 12,410 of record NZ_DATFAV010000300.1, read on the forward strand.
ATGCGCGGGTCGTTCCACCTGGTGACCTTGCCCAGATAGATGTCGGCCAGCAGCGCGCCCGTAAGATGAACTTGACCCGGGTTGACGCCCGGCAGGTTCATGACCGGCACGACGCCGCCCATCACCGTCGGGAACTGGTAGAGACCGACCTGGTCCAGCTGTTCCGGCTTCAGCGGCTTGTCCGAAGCGCCGAACTGCACGGTCTTGGCCGTGATCTGCTTGATGCCGCCGCCGGAGCCGATGGCTTGGTAGTTCAGGCCAATGCCCGTTTGCGCCTTATAGGTCTCGGCCCACTTGGCGTAGACCGGAGCCGGGAACGTGGCGCCCGCGCCAGACAGGTCCGCAGCTTGAGCGGCGCCCGCCGCCAGAGCCGTCGCGCCCAGAACCGTCGCGCTGAGCGCGACCGCGATCGTCTTGAACATCCGTCATCTCCCAGGGCGCGTGAGTTGGAAGGCGCCCGACGGGAGCTGATTAGGTGGAAAATATAACAGCCGGATGACACAAGTTAAGTTCGCCTT
>NZ_DATFAV010000301.1:0-17843 GCF_035254145.1 Caulobacter sp.
GCAGGTCGGCGTTGTTGCCCAGGGCGACCAGGGCGCTGGTGAAACCGGGGAACAGCGCGCCAATGTTGCTGTCGCCGGAATTGTTGGCCGTCGGCACGCCCACCAGTTCGGCCGAGAACACCACCGGGCTCTTGTCCGTCAGGGTCGGCGCGCGGAACGACGTGCCGGCCGAGCCCCGGAACGACAGGGCGTCGTTGACGGTCCAGGTCAGGCCGATCTTGGGGTTGGTGGTGTCACCGAAGTCCGAATAGTCGTCGTAGCGGGCGGCCACGTCCACCGCCAGGGACTGGACAAGCGGCAGGGCGTTGCCCGAACCGACGATGGGCACATACAGCTCGGCGAACAGGGACTTCACCTTGCGTAGCTCGTCCGAGACGTTGTCGATGCCGAAGACGTTGGTCGCGCCGCGGTTGGCCCCATTGGTGAGGGTCTCGTGCTGACGCGAGTACTCGCCGCCGACCGCCGCCCGTACGGCGCCCCCCGGCAACCGGAAGAGCGGACCGTTAAACTTGATGACCGCATCGTCCATGATGTTGCGGCTGTACTGGACGTTCGAGCCGGTGAAGCTGGCGATCCGGGACTGGCTTAGGCCCGCCGTGCTGAAAGGGTTCAGCGTGCCGGCGTTCACCTGGGCGGCGACGGCGTCGAGATTGACGTTGCTGCCAATGTTGCAGATGCCGCAGGTCCGGTCCGCGCCGTTGCTGTAGTAGATCTCGCCCTTCCAGCCGGCCGGCAGGATCGCGGCTAGACCCAGGGTCTGGGTGAAGGCCTTGTCGGGATTGGTCGTCTCGGTCAGGCCTATATAGCGATAGAAATTGAGATCGAAGGTCTGGCCGCCGCCGGGGCACGTCGTGGACGCGGACCCGGGCGTGCCCGGCACGCCGGACACGTAGTACGGCGTGCCCGCGCAGACATTGATGCTGCTGCCCGTGTTGGGGTCGTACTGATAGGTCGAGGTCTTCCGATGGGTGTAGAAGCCCTCGTAGTACATCGACAGCCACGCATTGAGGTCCTGGTTGAAGAACAGGGCCAGCTGGCGACGTTTCACGTCCGGCAAGTAGTCATTGTAGTAGGCTGTATCGACCAGCGTGGTCCCGGTGAGCTGGCCGGCCGTCGGGTTCGCCCCTGCGTTGATCGGCAGGCCATAGTAGGTGTAGGTCGTGCCCGCGGCGCCGTTCTGGCTGACCACTAGGTTGCCCACCCCACCCGACGCGATCGCCCCGTTCAGTTGGCGATTGTCCTCGCCGCCGAAGCGCCGCAGATCCTGCATCAGGTACGGGCTTTCCGAGCGCTTGCCCCGCGTGCGGTGCATGAGGTCGGCGGTCAGGATGACGTTGCCGTGGCCCAGACCGTTGTCCCACTGGCGACCGATCGTGACGGAGCCGCCGACCTCGGTCGAGAAGCGGTGGGTGGTGGCGCGAGCGGTAGCCTCGGCGCCGTCGAAGTTCTTGCGCAGCACGTAGTTGATAACGCCGCTGACCGCATCGGCGCCGTAGATGGCCGAGGCGCCGTCGGCGATGACATCAACCCGCTCCAGCGCCGCGATCGGCACCTGGATCGCTTCGGTATAGGCGTCCGACGCGCCGCTGGGCGCGATCCTACGACCGTCGACCAAGGTCAGGGTGGCGCCGTAGCCGATGCCGCGGATGTTCACCGCTGTGCCCTGGGTGGAGTTGCCGCCGTAGCCGGTGGTGCCGCCCTCGCGGTAGTTCTGGCCCGCGCCGCCCGCGTTGGGCGTGCTTTGGATCTGCGGGATCAGTTTCAGAACCTGGTGGATGTCGGTCAGACCGGTCGCCTTGATGTCCTCGGCGGTCATGGTGACCGTCTCGCTGCCGACAGCCTTTACGCCCGCGATGTTGGTGCCGGTGGCGACGACGACCACCTCCTCGACGGTGCTATCGTTGTTGTCCTTGGCCTGAGCGGCCTGGGCGTAGGCCTGGCCCGCGGTCGCCAAACCAATCGCCAGCACCGAAGCGCCCGCGATCAGGCGCCGCATGGCGCTCCCTTGATCTGAAAAGAACAGCATTCCACTCCCCTTTCTTATGTTTCTCACCCCTCGGCCGACGCGGAGGCGCACGGCCGCCGTCGCGGACCCTGGAGGGGCCCGACGCAGTCTGGATTGGCGTGGAAAGCTCCTGGACTTTCTCACTCCCTATTCGCCGGAGCTTCTGGCGAGCCCTCGACGGCCATTTCGACGACACGAAATGACAACGCTAACATCGAAAGACGGCCACCTCGACGGAGAGATGGCCACTTAATGACAACGTTATCACAAACCTTCTCTCGAGAAAGCTTCGAGTCAAGAACAATTTGCGGACATACAGTGATGAACGCTGTCGCTTGCAAGACGACAACGCTACCATCTACGCGCCTCCGCCCTCTGCCGTGCGATCTATTCGGCCAGGCTATCGGACCATCAGCTTTCTCGAATGGTTCGACCGCTCGATGACTGGTTCAATCAAGCGCCATCAGGGAGGGATGATGCGCAGCTTAGGACCTCTAGCGGGCGCGGGGACGCTGGCCATTGCGGCGTTCGCCGCCGCGCCGGCCGCCGCCGCATGCGAAAACTTCACGGCGCCGCGCCTGAGCCGCACGGTGCTGCAAACCGCGGCGTCCGGACCGGGTGATCCCATCGCCTGCCGCATCGTCGGCAGAACCGAGCCCCGCCGAGGATCGCGCATCGGCTTCGAGGTGTGGACGCCCCGCGCCGCCTGGAACGGTCGCCTCCTGATGCTAGGCAACGGCGGCTACGCCTCGGCTCTGCCACTGGGCCAGATGAAGGCCTACGTCGCCGCGGGCTACGTCGTGGTCGCCACCGACACGGGCCATGTCGGCGACGGACCCGACTTCGCGCGCAACCGCCCTCAGGCCATCGCCGACTGGGCCCAGCACGCTGTCCATCACACTATCGTCGACGCCAAGGCGGTCACCGCCGCCTATTACGGACGACCCGCCGCCTATACCTATTTCCAGGGGTGTTCGACCGGCGGGCATCAAGCCCTGATGGAGGTCCAACGCCATCCCGGCGATTTTGACGGGGTGGTCGCGGGCGCGCCCGGCGCCAACCGCACCCGCCTGAACATCGGCTTCCTGTGGCAGTTCGTTCAGAACCACACCCACGACGCCGCCCCCCGCCTGATCCTGCCGGCCAGCAAGCTACCAACAATCCGCGACGCGGTTCTCGCCGCCTGCCGCCGCCACAACGGCGCCTCCGATGTCGGCGGCCTCCCCTCGGACCCCTATCTCAACGCGCCCTTAAGCTGCGACTTCGATCCAGCGTCACTGACCTGCGCCGACGAGGATCGCCCCTCCTGCCTGACGCCGGATCAGGTTACCGCGTTGGGTCGGATGTACGCCGGGGCGAGCAATCCGCGCACCGGCGAGGATCTGTACGTCGGGTGGCCGCGCGGCAGCGAAGCCTCCGCCGGAGGCATGGGCGGTTGGAACCTCTACTGGGCCGACCCGGCGAAACCGCACGAGCCCGCGCGGTCCGATTTCTGGCGATATTGGGCCGGCTTCGGGGACGGCTGGGACTGGCGCGACTTCGACTTCGATCGCGAAGCCGCCAAGGCCTTGAAACGCCTGTCCGGGACGATCGACGCCGTCGATCCCGACATCGAAGCCTTCCGCCGCCGCGGCGGCAAGCTGATCCAGTGGCATGGCGCGGCCGATCCCGTCGTGCCGTTCGAGGACTCGATCGCCTATTACACGCGCGCCGCCGCCGATCAGTCGCGGCGGAGCCATGACGTCCAAGATTTCTACCGGCTGTTCGTCGCGCCGGGGGTCGAGCATTGCCAGGGCGGCCTGGGCCCTTCGCCGATCGACTTGCAAACCCGCATCGAGGCGTGGGTGGAGCGGGATGTTCCGCCCGACAGGCTGGAAGCCCGGCGCGCGGCTGGCGGCGTGGATGGCGGTGGTTTCAGCCGTCCGTTATGCCCTTATCCCGCAGTCGCCCTCTACGATGGCGTCGGACCGCCCGACCGCGCCGAGAGCTTTCAATGTCACCCTCAGGCGCGGGGCCTCGACAGACCCGCAGCCTGACTTACGGCGCCCGTCCCGTCACGGAAAACGGCTCTCCCCGCTGAAATAGCACTGCGCCTAACCGACCAGTTTCGTGCCGCCAGCTTCCTATCCGGCGCGGAGGCTAATACCGCCCCGGCCGTACGCTCCGGGGTCAGGGTCTCCCGGCGGCTATTGATCCGGTGGTCGAGACGGAAGGAAATCGCTACGAGTTCTCTTCGGAGCCAGAAGGGGCGTACGGAGCAGATCGGGATTTGCCGGCCGGGGACGAAACTTCTCGCCCTCCCACCGACTGCGGCAGCGGGTCCTTCCCTCTCTCTTTGAGAGAGCGACTGTCTGGATGGTCAACGGCGAGTAGGGCCGCGCGGGCGTCGGGGGCCTTGGCGTTGAGGCGAAGAGGTTTTGACCGCACGCCCTGGCCAAACGCGACCAGGAAAGTGACCTCGCTCCCGATTTAGAGGCGCTTCTGGAAACACAACCCCAGCTTTTCAAGACGGGGCGGATCGGCCATGGTCGCCGCATGAGGCAGGCGCCATGAACAATGCAGCATCGCGTCCGGCGTCGCCTCGAGATCGGTTCCGTGGCGGGGGCGCGAACCAGATTCGCTTCCGCCCAGCGAAACGAAACGGATGAAGTCGGACTTCGACGAAACGCTTTGGCGACTTGCGCAAGAGCTCATCTTCACGCCGGCGCGGCTCGCCGCCGCCCCAGGCGAAGCCGAGCAAGTCTTGCGGCTGACCGGCGTCGCGGCGGGTATGCGTGTGCTGGACCTGCCTTGCGGACCGGGCCGCCACGCCATCGCCCTGGCCCAGCGAGGCGCGCGGGTCACCGGCGTGGATCGCTGCCGCACCTATATCGAAAACGCGCGGGCCGACGCGGCGCGGCTGGCCTGCGACGTGGATTTCCGCCTGGGCGACATGCGTGCCCCCCCTGAGCGGGCGAGGTTCGACGCGGTCATCAACCTCTTCACCTCGTTCGGCTATTTCGAAGATCCAGCCGATGACCTCGCGGTCTTGACCGCCGCGCGCGCGGCGCTTCGCTCGGGCGGCGTGTTTCTTCTCGACCTCACCACGCACGAACAACTGGGAAGGGTCTCTTGGCCCGAGGTCAAAACCTACGCCAGCGCCGACGCGCGCTATGTCGAACGCGATTACTACAATGCCGACCGGGGCTGGATGGAGAAGTCGGTCGAGGTGGAAACCGGCGGCAATCGCCGCTACTTGACGTTCGGTCGACGCGTCTACGCAGCGCCACAACTGTGCGACCTCCTGCGGCGGACAGGCTACGAGCGCCTGTCGTTGTTCGGCGATCTGGGCGGCTCTCCGTTCGACGCTCGGGCTCACCGTACTGTCATCCGCGCTTACGCCGCTCCCGCGCCCTGATCCCCCTCCCCCCGAACGGTAGCGCGGCGACGTCGGACAGGACGGATATTTGACGCGCAAGCGGCGACGATCATCGCCCTGAGGCGGCGCGCCTAGAACAGCTGCCGTTCGCGACCCGCGACAAGGATAGCCCCCTGTTCGGAATGTCGCGCGTCCGGATTTCGCGGCATGACGAATGGGAACCGGGTCATTCGCAGGCACGGCCCCAGCTGATCTCCATCCACGCAGCTGAGCGTCCGCGCCTTACCGTTCTCGACATACTGGACCGAGATCGCCCCGCCCGGCGGCAATAACCGCTGAAGCAGAAGCAGGCCCTCGCGAAAAAAGTAGCGGGAATAGAGATAGCGATCCGGGTGCGACAGCACTTCTAGCGCCAGTTCCGCGCCCTTGTCGCCGCGGGCCGCCTCGGGCCGGGGCAACCCCGCGATGGCCTTGACCTCCACATAGGCGCTAGGGCGCAGCAGCCGCCACCGTCCCGGCACCACCAGATGCGTCCAAGGCTCGATCCGTAGATTGCTGAACATGGCGAAGCTGAATTCGGTCTTGGTTCCGAGATAGGGGCTAAAACCGTTGGCGAGGAAACCTGCGATGATCAGCGCGAGGGCGACCTGCGCCGGCGCCGGCCAGTCACGCCAATCCAGCGGCGCGACAGCGCCCGTGGCTGTCCAGACGCCGCCGACGAAAAGCAGCGCGGCCGTCAGTATCGCAAAGCCAATCTGGATGACCCAAGCGGGCATGCGGTGACGATAGGGACAGTGCGCCGCGGCGCGCCGCGGGGTCCAGCGGATCGAGATGGCGACGAGGCTCGCGGCCAGCGCGGCTAGCAGGGCCTGGGCCCAACGCGCTTCGGCCACCAGCTGGACGCTCCCAACCAGGGTCGCGGCGGGCAGGAAGGCGACTAGGCCCGTGTACATGAACATCGAGAAATTGATGATGCCCATCAGGCCCAGAACGTAGTGGAAAATGATCGCCGCCATAAAGCCGATGGGGCGCGTCTGCTCGAAGAAGAGCAGGATCGGAAGCGTCGCCTCGATCACCAAAGTGCCGTAGACGCCGAAATACCGATGGCCCGTGACGAGCCCCGGTCGCTTGACGCCGCGATCATCGCAAAAGAAGTCAACGAACGCGGTGGCGCAGCTCTTCTTTATATCCAAATATTCCGCATTCAATTTATGAAAGAATGCAAAAAAATATAAGATAATCACGATATATCGCACACTATCAATAAACAAATACCTATAAATATCCTTGCCTAAATATAATGAAATCGGTATTGTCGCCGTTAATATGAGGGAAACATACCAAGCCATAATCATATGGTTGGAAAGTCTCAATGCGTAACTTGCGACTTTCAGCGAAACAAGAGCCAGCAGGATCGGATAGAGAACCAGGAAGGTCGGCGCGACCATCAGGGCGACGCAGCACAGGAGCAGCGCCGCGTGCAGAGACAGCTTTGCGGCGGGCCCCAGGCGAAGCCCGAACACCGGCAAAAAGCCGAAAGACAGGTGCCGGAAGCCGTCGCGACAGACGTACAGGGCGTCGTGAATGACGATGGACGCGGCGAACATGCGGACGATGAGGTCGAAGACAGGCGAACTAGTCATGGCTAATCAATCGGCCCTGCGGTTGTGGATCGACGCGAATCTGGAGCCTTTCCGCCGAGGTGAGCCGTCCGACGTTTCGAAAGCTGGCGGGGGCGTCATCGTCTTCGACGGCGACTGCGCGTTCTGCACCCACGTCGTGGCCTATCTTCTGGCCCGCTTGTCCGAGCCCGTGCGTCTCTGCTCGTGCCGATCGGCGGCGGGCGCGGCGCTGTGTGGGGCGCTGGGCGTCGCGCCGCGAGACACATTCGCCTTCGTGGACGAGTCCGGAGCGCGTCTGGGCCCCGCGGCCTATCGCGCGATCGCGGCTCGATCGCCGCGTCTGGGGGGGCTGGCGCTGGCCCTGCGGCTCTCCCCAGCATGGCTCGTCGATCGCGTCTATCTTTGGATTGCCGGCCATCGCCCCTTGATGTCGCGCCTCGTGGGGCGTGGCAAAGCCGCCCTCCCGGAAGGGCGGTTCGTCGAGCGGGGTCTTCACGAGCGTGCGCAAGGCGGCCGTCCGGCGGAAGGCTAGAGTTCGAGGAGGTTCGGGAAGCGGCCCTGGCCGTACCGCTCCACCGCATGGCGCGTATGCGTGATCGTGAGCTGATTGAAGGTGTTCAGGCGGCCCAGGTACAGGGCCTCGATACGGTTCTTGTCGCCCGACCGGGCCCAGTTCTCCATCAACAGGGCCGTGTAGCCGATGTGGCGCATCTCATCATGCGCCAGGATCTCGAGCTGGCCGCGCACACGGTCGCGACTCCCCTCCGGCGCTACATGGAACACCACGGGGGCGAAGAGATGCATGTGCAGGCGGGTGCGGACTTCGCCGATGTTCATCTGCACCAGATTGTCGATGAGGTGGCCCTCGCAGACCTTCTCGGCGGGAGCGTCCAAAATAGGTCGAATGTCCGGCAGCGCCGCGGCGAAGGCCTCCATTCGCTCCGGCGCCAGACCTTGCGGAAAGGCCAGCTGGGCGATGTTAGCGAACATCCGCGAATGGCGGGCTTCGTCGCGGGCGTGTTCCTCGACCTGACGCGCGACGGCGGCGTCGAATGCGACTCCCCGAGCCAGCCTAGCCAAGCCCACCGCCCCTTCGCCTTCGCCCTGGGCGTTCAGCAGCAGAGTGCGCTGCATCCATCCGGGCACATTGGCGGCGCAGTGAAAGAAGAACTCTCCGTATCCAGCGCGAATGAACACCGGATCGTTGCGCCGGAACGCCGCGCGGAAGGCGTCGGTGTAGTTCGGAAGATCGTGGTCGACGTGTTTTCGGATCTCCTCGAGCAAGGCCTCGACATAGGGTGTCGTCTCGATAGGCGTCGCCTTAGGGGGCGTCGTCTCGAATGATCCTGTCTCGCGCCTGACCGAGCGCGAGGTTTCGGTGCGGAACAAGGCCATCTCCTGATCGCTGGATGCGCCCGCGGTGACCCCGGGCCAAGGCCGGAGCAAACGAGGACGGCTGAGCGGAGGAAGCAGATCGCGCGGGACGAAATCGTCGTCGATCTCGTCCCGTCGCGGAGGGGCCGCTATCGCGGCATGACGAGCGGCGCCGTCGGATCCTCGAACTTTTGGTTCCAGGGACGGTAGGAGTCGTCGGTCGCCAGATCCAGGCCCGAGGCGCGCGCCGCCTTGGTGGCGGCCAACGCGGCGCGCTGGCTGTCGGTCAGCGAGAAGTCGAGTTTTTGGGCGTGAGCTTGCATGATTGCCTCCGTTCACACTGGGGTTGGAAAAATCACGCGGCGCGACTGCGTTTCGCCACGAATTCCCGCCAAGGGAAAGCCTCGACCACCTCGGCGGTCGCGGAGCCTTCTTCCTCGATGATCTTGGCGGCGCGCTGGACTTCTTCGAGGGAATCCGCCTCGACGATGTCCAGAACCTCGTATCCGCGATCCAGGGCGTAGCCCGCGCGGAAGCTGACATTGGGGCACTCACTCTTGTGCCGGCGCTGAACCGCCTTGTGGCGATCGTCCAGCTTAATCACGCTCGCGCTTGGCGAGACCTTCGAGAATATGACGTAGGTAGCCATCGACAATCTCCCGGATCGTTGAGGTCGTTGTGATGATGGGACGCAAGACAAGACAGACTCGCCATCAAGACGCGCGGACACGCACGCGCATCTAGTGGACTGTGAGCGAGGCTATATTACGCGCCACGCCCAAAATGGTCGTGAATTGACGCGAGCACTTTGCGCGATGATCGAGTAAGCCGCAGCTACAGCTGCGACTTTGTCGAATTCGTCCGCAGGACTTAAATGCAACTCTGCCGCAGAGATCCGCGCGAGTCTACCCCTGCGAGCGTTCTTGAAAAAATAATCGTCAAACTATATCCAGGCCCGCCACCGCCCAGAGCGGCCAGCCCCGGCAGGAGGGTCTGCGGACCAACGGTCGACGCGGAAAGTCAAAGCCCAAAGGGGTAGGTCTCATCCTCGCCGGCGCGGACCCGCGTCGGGAGTGCTGTGACCGCGCGGGTCTCGTCGAACCAGACAAAGGCGTCATATTGTTCCGACAAGCTGGCGTGGGCGTAGTGGCTCAGACGTTCGCTGTCAGGCCGGTAGACGACGCCGATATAGCGCTCCAGGCGCGGCTCACGCAGATCCGCGCGCAGGGCGTCGTGGCGACCCGCTCGCAGATCGACCAGGAACCGTTCGACACCGACCTCATGGCAAAGCGCCTCGAAGCTGTCAGGCCGAGACGGCCGGACCGCCTTCACCTCCGCCGCGGCGTCCCAGTCGGACGCCGCCATCACCGTTCCACTATGCGTGCCCAGCCCGATTAGAGCGGCGTCGCTTCCGAACCGTTCGCGGCAGAGCTGGCCGATGTTCAGTTCCCCCCGCGCGGCGCCCATTTCCGTGTAGCGAGCGTCGCCGATATGGGAGTTGTGCGCCCAGACCACGGCCTTCGCCCCTGGGCCGCGCATCTTGAGGACGCGATCGAGCGTCTCGAACATGTGCCGGTCGCGCAGGTTCCACGATTCATGGGCTCCATAGTACATCGCCCGATAGTAGCGCTCGGCGTCGACCACCAGCCGTGCGTTCTGGGTGGCGTCGAACAGGCTCTCGCCATCCTCGGCGGCGTAGTCCGCGGTCTTGCGCACCAGATCGACCAGTATGCTGACGACTTGGCGTTCGCAGATCGCGTAGCCCTGGCTCAGAGCCGCCCGGCCATAGCCGGCGGGCGCATTGCTCCAGGGCGCCATGCAGGCATACCGGTCCCGAGCCTCGGCGGCCGCCAATGGGTCGACTCCGTCGAGATAGGTCAGCACCTCAGCCATGGACGCGCGCATGTTGTAGAGATCAAGGCCATGGAAGGCGACGCGATCGTCGACCGGTCTACGCATGTTGTGCGTGCGTAGCCACCGGGTGAAGGCCTCGACATCGGTGTTGCGCCACATCCAGGTCGGGAATCGGCTGAAGGGCGGTGGAGTCATTTCCCGGTGCGGCTTCAACCGCACGTGTCGATCGACGGCGGCGGCGTCGGGCCAATCGGCTTCCACCGCCACCACCCCGAAACCATGCCGCTCGATAAGGCGGCGTGTGATCGCCGCGCGGGCGCGGTAGAACTCGCTCGTGCCGTGACTGGCCTCGCCGATCAGGACGACCCGGGCGTCGGCGTAGCGGTCGAAGGCGACGGCGAAGGCGGGGTCATCAATGTCCGGCAGAGGTTCGGCGGCCGCGGCGAGGCGCGCTTGCGGCGTCACCGCCACCGAATGCGCCACAACGGCCGGCGCGCGGCCTGACGAGACATGCAGCTTGTCTTCGAACCAATCGCCAGCCAGCCGCATGACCTGCTCGAGCGTTCCGGGCTCCTCGAACAGATGGCCGGCGCCGGGAACGATCCTCAGCGCCTTATCGCCCGGCAGGCGGGAGAGAGCCTGGCGATTGAGCTCGATCACCTGGTGATCGGCGCCGCCGACGATCAGCAGGGTCGGCGCCGTAACGCGCGCGAGCGCCGCGCCCGCGAGGTCCGGCCGTCCGCCGCGAGAAACGACGGCCCGCACGCGATCGCCCAGCTTCGCGGCCGCCACCAGGGCTGCGGCCGCGCCGGTGCTGGCGCCAAAGAGACCGAGCGGCAGGTCGACGAGATCAGGCTGGTCCACGATCCAGGTCGTAGCCTGGACAAGCCGCTCGGCGAGCAGATCGATGTCGAACACCTTGCGACGATCGGCGGCTTCGGCCTCGCCGAGCAGGTCAAGCAGCAGGGTCGCCAAGCCGAGCGCGTTGAGCGCGTCGGCAACCGCCCGGTTGCGCGGGCTAAGCCGACTGGAACCGCTGCCGTGGGCGAACACCACGATCCCGTGCGCTGTGTCGGGAACCTGAAGGTCGCCCAGGAGGCCGATCGGCGGCACACGCACCTCGCGCCGCGCGATGTTGGCCGTCCGGCGCGAGCGCGTGGTTTCCCAGGCCTGGCGCAGCAGGACCACGGTCTCGTCATCGGTCAGCTGATGAAAGTCGTCGTAAAAGCGCCCCACGCCGAGGAAGGGATACGGCGTCGCCAGGCAGACGACGTCGTCGGCCTCGGCGCGCATGGCTTCGAGAGTGTCGGACGGCGCCACGGGGATGGCCAGGATGACGCGGGCCGCGCCCTGGCGCCGCAGCGCCCGCAGCGCCGCCTTGGCCGTCGCGCCGGTCGCCAGGCCATCGTCGACCACGATCGCCGTGCGCCCGACGGGACTGGTGCGGGGATGGTCGCCGAGATAGAGCGCGCGGCGCCGCTCGATTTCATCGAGTTCCCGACGCTGGGCGTTCCGCAGGAAAGCGGCGTCGGCGCCGGTCATGCGGGCGACGTCTTCGTTGATGACGGTTTGGGCCTCTTCCCCATCGACCACGGCGCCGACGGCGAGTTCGGCGTTCCCTGGCGCGCCCAGCTTGCGCACGAGGATCAAGTCGATCGGCGCCGACAGGCCCTTGGCGATTTCCGCGGCGACCGGAACCCCACCGCGCGGCAGGGCGTAGACCACGGGGCGCTGAAGTCCCAGCGCCGCCAAGCGCGCCGCCAATCGCCGGCCCGCGTCGGCGCGGTCGACAAAGAGGGGTGTGTCGAGCGCCGCGGTCATGACCACGCCACCTTGCCGACATGGCGGACATCCGGCTCGCGTCGCGCGGGGACCGATGGAGCGCCGTTCGGATATCCGACGATGATGGGCGCGACCGGCTTGAACTCGCTGGGTATTCCCAGAGCGGCCTTGGCCTGATCGGTGTTGAGCCAGGTCTCCGAAAGGCCGATCCAGCAGCTCCCCAGCCCCTTGGCCGTCGCGGCCAGCATCAGGTTCTGAGCGGCCAAGCAACAATCCTTCATGGCCATCTCGTCGGCCGTCGTCGCGCAGATAATGATCAGGACGGGCGCATTGTAGAAGATGTTGAACGCCGGCGAGGCGAGCATGGGACGCAGGCTGGCCAGTTCGGGGTGGTCGCTCGCCGCGTCCTGGAGGGCCGTCTTGGCCCTGGCCGAGCAGGCCGCCAGGGTCGCCGCGTCGTCGATGACAAAGAAGCACCAGGGCTGCAGGTTGATCCCGCTCGGCGCCCAGGTCGCCGCGTCGATCAGCGCGGCGAGCACGGCGTCGGTCACCGGTTCGTCGCGATAGTCCCGAACGGCGCGGCGCGCGTGAATGGCGGTAAGCACGTCCATGTCGGTTCTCGCTTGTGAGATAGCCTCGTCGCGACAATCGCTGTGAGGCAAGAAATCAGCGCGGCGTGGCCACGGTGACGATCTTAGGATTTCACGCCGCAACGCTCTGGAAAGACTGGGACTGATGCGCGTGGGGGCCGCTCGCTTGACGGGGACTTGCGCGCGAACACTCATCTTGGCCTCCTTCCCATGCGCGACAAGGTGACGCCGCGAGTGAACGGCGGCGGATCAGGCCATGCCTTGACTCAAGTCAATCGCGGGTTCGTCCGCGCGAAGGGCCATCGCCCGGTCCGGGGGCGATCGAGCCAAAACGCCCTTCTTGATCCCGCGCAATGCGCCGGCGCCAGAGCGGCACACCGTCGTCTTTTCGCGTCGTCGCGAGCGCCACGCACGCGGCGCTCGGTTCCCTCCCTCCGTTCTGAGGAGCTCACCATGATGGCCAGCGTTTTGTTCATCGTTGCAGACGGCGCGCACGCGCGGTTCATCGTCCGCTCAGCCGATAACGGCGACTTCATCACCCTGCGGGAGATGGATGGTCGCGAGCAACTCAAGACCCCTGCGGCACGAGCTGCAGGCCAGTCCGGCGGGACGCAGTCAGGAGAGCATGTCGCCGATGCGGCGATCGGTCGGTCGAACCGAATCGGTCCGCCATGCCAAGGAGGCGTTCGTCGAGGAGGTGGCCACGTTAGCGGCGACCGAGTACGGCCACCGCGCTCAAGACGGGGTCGTCGTGGTGGCGCCCGAACGCCTTGCCGCAGTCTTCCAGAAGACCCTCGAAGGACGGTTGAAGATCGCCGGCGTGGTGCGCAAGGACCTGACCAAGGTTCCCGATCACGCCCTGCGCGACTGGCTGGACTCCGTCAGACCCCTGCGATTGGCCTGAAGGCCGCCGGACCACACGGCTGGGAGCGCCGCGCCGTGATCCGCGACTCAAGTCAGCGTCCCAGCACCAAAGGCAGCTTCGCGGCCTCGATCATCCGGCGAGTGACGCCGCCAAACACGCTCTCGGCCAAGCGTCCATGGCCGTACGCGCCCATGACGCAATAGCCGGCGCGGGCGATCCCGGCGTGGCGAAGCAGATGGGCGTCGGGGACGTCCTTGCCCGGCTCGAGGATGTCGACCGTCGCGTGGATCCCATGGCGCGAGAGGTAGACCGCGGCTTCCTCCGCCGACGGGCCCTCCGGCGGCTCCCCAACCGAGATCAGATGTACGGATCGAGCAAGCTTGAGCAGCGGCGTGCAAGCCCGCAGCGCCGCGGCGGCCGGCTCCGAGCCGTCCCAGGCCACGATCGCCGTGCTCGTAAGGTTCAAACCCAAGGCCTCGTCGGGCACGGCGACGACAGGGCAGCGCGCCGAAACGACGAGGTCGCTCACAAGGCCGCGGCGGTCGTATTCGAAGTAGGTGTCACGCTTGCAGTTGACGATGACGAGGTCCGCCAAGCGCGTCTGGCTCGCCAGACAGGAGGCCAGATCGCCCAGATCGTTCGTCCAGTCGTAGCTGACGTCTTCGTGGCTCAGCCGCATCTCTAGCTGAGCCCGGTTCACCGCCTCGAGTCTGCGGTCTTCGGCGATGACCAGCCCAGCCATCGCCCCATCGAAGTCCCCTGGGAAAACGGGAATTGGCGTGATCTCGGCGCAGCGGATGTGGCCGTTCAGGGCCCGAGCAAGGTCAAGCGCGGCCTGCAGGCGCGCTTCCTGGCCCTTATCGTCGTGAACGAGCAGAAGGAGGTTTTTCACGTTGGCGCGCTTTCGAAGAAGGAGGGAGTTAACCCTAGAGGATCGGGCGGCTTGGTCGTCGGGCTCATCAGGGCGGAGTCTTTCGATCGGACAGACGCGTTCGACAGATCCCCCAAGGTTCGTCCGGCGGTGACTTTGGCGCCACGCGCCGGACGGCGGCATCCGCAGTTTCACGTAGGTTTCGTCGCGGGGCCAAATCCGCAGGACTGGATCCGGGCGCGTTTCACCCGTGGCGAGCACGACGCTCGTCTCACGAGGTGAGCAAGCCGTGACGGCTCGCTCGGCTGGTCGGTTGCTCAGACCCGGCGTCTACTCGCCGAGCGATCCAAGAGCACCTCCACGGCCCTGACCAGCGCCGCGTCGACCAAGGGCTTCTGAAGCACGCGGTCGTAGCCTGCGTTCTCGGCTTCCGGGATCAAACCCGCCTCGAGCGGGTCCGCGATGAGCAGCGAGCATCCCAACCAGCCGCGTTCGCGCAGGCTGCGGATCAGCCGAAGGCCATCGTGACCTGGCGCCTTGAAGTCCGCCACCATCACGTCGGCGTCCGACGACAAGGGGTCGACGAGCAGGTCGCGGCTGGAGCCATAGGCGCGCACGTCCAGACCGCGCCCGCTGAGCAAGAGCTGCAAGGCTCTGCGCGTTCCTGGATCGTCAGCGACCAGAACCAGCCTCGACCGGCGGGCGGACGAATTGAGAGTTTCCTGCATGATCCTGCACAGACCCGCCGTGAAAATCAGCGTGCCTATGCTTGTCCCGGGCCTCTCCCGAGGTCGTTACGTAAAGCTGCTTAGAGCGGATCAATTCGGGTCGTCGAGGAGGCCGGCGGCGAAGGCGATGCGCAGGGCCTCCGACAGGCTCTTGACCTGCAGCTTGGCCATCAGGTTGGCGCGATGAACTTCGACCGTCCGCGGCGAAATGCCCAGGTCGAAGGCGATCGACTTGTTGGGCAGACCGCTCGCCATGCCCCGCAACACGTCCTGTTCACGCGCCGTGAGGCCGGCCACCGCGGCCTCGGCGTCCTTGGCGCGGGTCGCCCGGCCTTCGAGGTCCGCCAGGCGGTCGAAGGCCGCGTCGATCGCCTGCAACGCGTGGGTCTTCTCGAACGGCTTTTCAAGGAAATCGACCGCCCCGCCCTTCATGGCGCGCACCGCCAAGGAGATGTCGCCATGACCGGTCAGCACCACAACCGGCATGGCGACGCCGCGCTCGACCATCGCCGCCAGAACTTCCAGTCCGTCCATGCCAGGCATACGCACGTCGAGCATCACGCAGCCGGGCTCGGCGGCCTTGGCCTGATGGAGGAACTCCACCCCCGAGGCATAGGTGCTGACGGCATAGCCGCAGGTCTTGAGCATGAAGCTGGCGGACCGTCGAACGGCGTCGTCGTCATCGACGATGTGGATCCGTCGCTTATCAGTCATCAGTCTGCTCCGGCTCAGCACTGACCAAGGTGAAGAAGAACTGTGCGCCGCCTTCGGGTCTTGGCGCATAGCCGATGCGCCCGCCATTGGCTTCGACGATCGTGCGGCAGATCGACAGGCCCAGCCCCATGCCTTCGGCCTTGGTGCTGACGAAGGCGGAAAAAAGCTGGTCGACCAGACCCGGCGGAACACCCGGTCCGTTGTCGGCGATCGTCACCCGCATGAACCCTGGTTCGTCGGCTGCGCCGACGAGCCAGAGGCGCGGGTCGGAGCTTCCCCTCATCGCCTCGAAACCGTTGCGCGCGAGATTGATGATCACCTGCTGGATCTGGATCTTATCGACAAGGACCGGCGCGCGTTCGGGAAGTTCGAATATGACCTCCAGGCCTTCGTCGCGCGCGCCCATCAGGCCCAACGCGGCCGCCTCACGCACCAGGCCAGATAGATCCTCCACGCTCTTTTCGACCTCGCCGCGGGCGACGAAGTCGCGCAGCCGCCGAACGATGTGGCCAGCCCGCATCGCCTCGCCGGCCGCATCGGCCAAGGCGTCACGGATCATCGGCAGATCTGCTGGGTCTAGGTCCGCCAGGAGACCACGCACCGCCTCCACAAAGTTGGCCACCGCCGTGAGCGGCTGGTTCAGCTCGTGGGCCAGGGTCGAGGCCATGGTTCCCATTCCGCTGACGCGGGCGATGTGGATCAGTTCGGCCTGCAGTTCCTCCAGTCGCGCCTGGACCCGCCGACGCTCGGTTAGGTCGCGGCAAAAGCCCGTGAAGGTTCTTGGGCCAGCGCCGCAGGCCTCTCCGATCGCCAACTCCATAGGGAAGGTCGAGCCCTCCTTGCGCTGCCCCACCACCACCCGGCCCAAGCCGACGATGCGCCGCTCACCGGTCGTGAGATAGCGGTTGATATAGGCGTCATGTCGCTCTCGATCGGGCGATGGCATCAGAATGCTGACGTTGGAGCCCACGACCTCAGCCTCGCTCCAGCCGAAGAGCCTCTCGGCGGCGGCCGAAAACGACAAGATGGTTCCCCGCTCGTCGATAACGACCATCGCGTCCGGCACGGTGGAAAGGATAGACCGCAAGTGGCTGGCGCTGGCGTGAAGCGCCTGCTCCGCGGCCCGCTGGTCGGTCACGTCGTGCACGATCTTGGCGAAGCCCTTCAATTCGCCGCGCTCATCATGCAAGGCCGTCATCGAGACCCGAGCCAGGAACTCCGAGCCGTCCTTGCGCAAACGCCAATCCTCTTCGTCAAAACGACCCTCACGCAGGACCTTGGCGAGATCGGCGGCGGGTTTGCCGGCTCTACGAGCGTCAGGCGGATAGAAGATCGCCGCGTCTTGCCCGACGATCTCGTCCTCCCCCCAACCCTTCAGACGTTGAGCGCCGGCGTTCCAGATCAGCACTCGCCCCTGGGGGTCGAGCATGTAGATGGCGTATTCGGCCGCGCCGTCGATCAGCAGGTTGAGTTGTTCCGCCGTCGCATCGGCTTGACGGACCGGCTCGAGAGACGGATCGACCTGGCCCGCGGCGCGCCCCCGCAACCGACCAACCTCGCGCCCGAAGAAAACGACACTCCCTGCCGCCAGGACGAATGCGACGGCGCTGAGAGCGCCCCCTACCGTCTCTAATTCGCTCGTCTGGAACGCGACGCCGGCGAAAAACCCGATGAGCGCGGCCAATAGCGCGGGGCCCGCGCCGCCGAGCCCCGCCGAAATCACGACAGGCACGATGAAGGGAAGATAGAACGATCGGTGATCAAACCCGGGGACCAACCACACGAGCGCAGCCAAGCCCGGCGTGACGGTCGCCACGGCGTAGGCCCAAACTCGTCCCCTGTGCGGAAGGCCCCTTTGCATCGCCTCGCGCTCGCCGCTTGAACGTTTGATCATCGCGCCAAAGCTCGTTGGAGCAAAGACCATCCCCTGCCCCTTCACCAAAAGACCGAACAAGGCTGGCGCCTCGCCGGCGCGGCGCAGATTGTCCTAACCCTAAGTAGAGTTCCCAATGTCGGATCGTCGAAGCGAGGCCTAGTCTTGTCGACATTCGCTTGGGAGCGCGCCATGACCCTGACCGCC
>NZ_DATFAV010000302.1:0-6005 GCF_035254145.1 Caulobacter sp.
CCCGCAAGGGGAGAAGGATGATTACCCCAGCACGCCCGTCAGTAGCGGCTTGGCGAACAGGTCGGCGGCTTCGTCCCGTTCCAGGCCGGGAACCCAGGCGCCCAGCGAGGCGGCGGCGTTCAGCATCGAGTTGATCATGTGGGCGGCGATGCTGGGGTCGATCGGACGGATCGAGCCGTCGGCGATCCCGTCGGAGATGATCGAGGCGAAGCGCTGCCAGCCGCGGGCATAGCCGTCGGCCATGTCGTGGCGCAGCGCATCGGGCAGGGCGCCCATCGACGAAGCCCTCAGCAGCGGCCCGTGCTCGGACAGCTGGTAGGAGCACAGGCCCGCCGCCGTCGAGGCCAGCTGGGTCCAGCTGTCGGCGGGCAGGCCCCGGGCGTCCAGCTGCGAGCGGCGGGTGACGGTGAAGGTGCGCTCGAAGCACTCGGCGACCAGGGCGTCCTTGTCGTCGTGGTGGTGATAGAACGAGCCCTTGGTGACGTTCAGCGCCGCCGAGATGTCCTCGACCGAGGCCCCGCGATAGCCGCGCTGGTTGATCAGGCGGGTGGCGGCGACCAGGAAGGTCTCGCGCCACTCCAGCCCCTCGACCGCCAGGCCGTCATGCGACGAGGGCGTGGGGTCGGGCAGGGCTTGCGGCGCCCAGGTCCGGCCGCCGGCCGCCAGACCGTTCAGCAGGATGTCGCCCAGCCGGTCGCGCACCCGGCCGTAATCCTCGACGTCGTAGCGACGCAGCCAGGTGCCCGACCAGAACACCTGCTCCATCAGAAGGTGGGTGCGGGCGTTGCGCTGGCGCTTGTCCAGGTGGGCCAGGGACGGATCGTCGAAGAAGCTCCGCACCCGGCGAAACAGGTCATTGAACGCGCCGATGACCGAGCCGCGCAGGGGCTCCTTGAGCGCCTTGATCTCGGTGAAGCTGGTCAGCGGCGTGGCCTCGCCCAGCCGGACCTGGCGGTTGAGGTCGAGATAGAGGTCCAGGAACTTCAGGATGCGCGCGGCGGGCGTGCCTTGCGCGGCGGCTTCCTCGACCATGGCCTCGAAGCGTTCAAGGCCGCGCATGAAGCAGGCGGCGGCCAGGTCGTCCTTCTTGCGGTAGTAGTAGGTGACGCTGGTGGTGTTCAGGCCCACCTTGGCGGCGACGTCGGCCAGGGTCATGCCGCGCACGCCCTGGCGGTTCAGGATCGCCGTGGCGGCCGACAGGATCGTCTCCTTCTTGCGGGCGTAGCGCGCCGTCGCCGCCCCCGCGATCCGACCATCATCCATCGAACAAACCCCTGACACGCCCTGTCCCGCCCGGCGGCCCGCCTTCGGACGGTCGGACCTATCTAGGCGTCCGACGCCTTGCCTTAAAGGTCGCGACCTCCGTGGAGGGACAATATGCGACCGGTAACGCCACCTTTTGTCAGGATTGTTTCAGGAGGGTGGTCGGAATCCCTCTCTCTTTGAGAGAGGGGTTTTTCCAGTCCTCCCTACGACGCCTTCAGCGTCGACGGGCGCTCACCCAGCAGGGCGTGGGCGATGGCTTGGGTGAGGGCGGCGGGGGAGAGCGGCTTGGCGATCGCGCCGTTCATGCCGGCGGCCAAGTAGGCGGCCTGCTGGTGGGCCATGGCGTTGGCGGTCATGGCCAGGATCGGCGCGGCGCCCATCGGACCGGGCAGGGCGCGGATGCGGTGGGTGGCCTCCACCCCGTCCATGCCGGGCATCTGGATGTCCATCAGGATCAGGTCGAAGCCCTCGCGCGCGGCGGCCACGCCCTGGACGCCGTCCTCGGCCAGGGTCACGCGCGCGCCCAGCGCCTCCAGCATGCGGCCGGCGATCAGGCGGTTGGTGGCGTTGTCCTCGACCAGCAGCACGCGCAGGCCGGCGAACAGCGGCGTGTCGTCCTCGGTCTCCAGCTCGACCGGCGGGGCGCAGGCCTCGGCCTCGATCTCCAGCCAGAAGGTCGAGCCCCGGCCCGGCGTGCTGTCGAAGCCGACCATGCCGCCCATCAGCTCGGCCAGGCGACGGCAGATGGCCAGGCCCAGGCCCGAGCCGCCGAACCGTCGGGTTGTCGAGCCGTCGCCCTGGCGGAAGCGCTCGAACAGCATCCGGCCGGCCTCTTCGCCGATGCCGACGCCGGTGTCCTGGATCTCGTAGCGCAGCAGCAGGCGATCGCCGTCCCGCCGTCCGGTCAGACGGGCCACGACGCCGCCCTCCAGGGTGAACTTCACGGCGTTGCCCAGCAGGTTGAACAGGGCCTGGCGCAGGCGCAGCGGGTCGGTGGCCGCCCAGCCCAGATGGTCTACAGCCTCGACGCGCAGATAAAGGCCCCTGGCCTCGGCCTGGGGACGCAGCATGTCGGCCACGCCCGCCAGCAGCTCGGCCGGCTCGGTCGGCTCGACCGACAGCTCCAGCCGGTCGGCCTCGATCCTCGAGAAGTCGATGATGTCGTTGAGCAGCTGGGACAGCATCTCGCCGCAGCCCAGCGCCTCGTTCAGCAGGCGGCGGCCGTCGTCCGACAGCTTTTCGTTCTTGAGCAGGTGCAGCACGCCCAGCACCCCGTTCATCGGCGTGCGGATCTCGTGGCTCATATTGGCCAGGAACTGGCTCTTGGCCTCGGCCGCGCCCAGGGCCGCGTCGCGGGTCTCGACCAGCTCGGTGACGTTCTGGCTGATGCCGATCACGTCCCAGACGTCGGGCCGCGAGCCGCGCACGCCCCGCCAGGCCGCGTGCATGTGGGCCCAGGTCTCGGTGGCGGGATCCAGATAGCGGTAGTCGATCTCGACATGTTCGCCGGTGCGCAGGGCGCGCGAGAACTCGTCCCAGACCCGCTCGCGGTCGTCGGGATGGATCGACAGGGTCATCTCCGAGACGGTCATGGTCCGCATTCCGCCCTCCGGGTGGCTGGGCGTGGGGATGTCCTGGTCGAAGACGTAGACGCCCTTGCGCGGATTGAAGCGCCAGACATAGACGCCGGCGGCGGTGCGCAGCAGCTCGTTGGAGCGCTCGGCCTGCTGGCGGGCGATCTGGCGGCGGCGTTCCTCGCTGAAATCCTGGAAGACGATCAGCAGGCCGCCGCCCTCCATCACCTTGGACTGCGAGCGAACCCATAGCCAGCCGCCGCCCTTGCGGGCCAGGCGGTGCTCGGCGCGGGCGTGGCCGACCACGCGCAGGGCGTCGGCGATGGCGTGGATGACGTCGGTGTCGTGCAGGTGGAAGAAGTCGCGCATCGGGCGGCCGAGGCTCTCCTCGGCGGTCCAGCCGGTGGCCTGGGTCCAGGCCGGATTGACCCGGACGATGGCGTCGTCCTGCATGGCCACGAACATGTCGAGGCTGCTCTGGAAGAACCAGTCGGCCGCCGCTGCTTCGATTCTGGAGGCAGCCTCGGCGTCCAAGTGCTTGCCCATCCCGTTTCCCTCGTTTTCAATCAGGATGCGCCGGGTCGGGTAAAGGTAGCGTTGCGGCATAGTGTCTCGGCGCCGCGCCTCGATCCGGTCGCCAAGAGTCAACAAGCAGGGGAGGGCCGGATCTTGAGCACGCCGGAAGCCGTAGGAATGTCGTCGCAGCGCTTGAAGCGCATCGATAGCTTCATCCAGGCCAGATACATCGATACGGGAAAACTGCCGTGCGCCCTGACCCAGGTGTGGCGGCGCGGCCAGCTGGCCCACACCTCGGTGTTGGGCCAGGCCGATATCGAGCGCGGCAAGCCGCTGAAGGCCGACAGCCTGTTCCGCATCTATTCGATGACCAAGCCGGTCACCAGCGTGGCCTTCATGATGCTGGTCGAGGACGGTTTGGTGGCGCTGGACGATCCGGTGCACCGTTTCATCCCGGCCTGGCGCGACCTGGGCGTATTCAACGGCGGCGTGGCGGGCGCCTTCCTGACCAAGCGTCCGGCCGAGCCGATGCGGATGATCGACCTGCTGCGCCACACCGCCGGCCTGACCTATGGCTTCCAGCAGCGGACCAATGTCGACGCGGCCTATCGCAAGCTGAAGCTGGACGGCGTCGACAGCGAGGGAGGCTTGCAGGCCTTCGTCGACGCCCTGGCGACCGTGCCGCTGGAGTTCACCCCGGGCGAGGCCTGGAACTATTCGGTGGCCACCGACGTCCTGGGCTATCTGGTCGAGACCATCTCGGGCCAGCCGTTCGACGTGTTCCTGAAGACCCGAATCTTCGACCCGCTGAAGATGGTCGACACCGGCTTCTTCGCGCCCGAAAGCCAGAAGTCGCGTCTCACCGCCTGCTATACGCTGACGCCGTCGGGCAAGGTGGTGCTGCAGGACGATCCGGAAAAGAGCCGCTTCCTGTCCGACCCGTCGGTGAAGTCGGGCGGCGGCGGCCTGGTCTCGACCGCCGACGACTACATGCGCTTCTGCCGCATGCTGCTGAACGGCGGCGAGCTGGACGGGGCGCGGCTGATCAGTCCCAAGACCATCAAGCTGATGACCATGAACCACCTGCCCGGCGGCAAGGAGCTGGTGCAGCTGTCCAAGTCGCTCTTCAGCGAGGCGGTGTTCGAGGGGCTGGGCTTTGGCCTCGGCTTCGCCATGACCATCGACCAGGCCCGGACCAAGAACCTGGGCTCGCTGGGCGAGTACTTCTGGGGCGGCATGGCCTCGACCGCGTTCTGGATCGACCCGGTCGAGGACCTGGCGGTGGTGTTCATGACCCAGCTGACGCCGTCCAGCGCCTACCCGATCCGCCGGGAACTGCGGACGCTGGTCTATTCCAGCCTGACGGAGGCGGCGGGGTGAGATCTTAAATCCTCCCCCCAGCGGGGGAGGTGGCGCGAAGCGCCGGAGGGGGAAGTTCTGCTGAACTTGCCTCTTCCCCCTCCGTCGTCTCTTCGAGCCGACACCTCCCCCGCTAGGGGGAGGATTTGATAAAAAACCGGCGCGGGAGACCCCCTCCCGCGCCGAGTTGCGCTTACCAAAGTCCGACGCATTGCGAGCAATACGCCACGCTCGCGGCCCCACCGGCTTCGAAACGTCGGGACGCGTGCAAGGCGCGTCCAAAGCCCATGACTTCCCGCGAACGCCCTCCCCAGACCGGATCATTCTCTCTGGAATTCAGACCGCTGCGACCTGGTCGGGCGCGTGTCGGCTCCACGGACGATCTCGACTGAAACTACGGTTTCGAATTTGTAGTATGCAAAACCACTCGTCAACGGCGGGCGCCTGGAAATCGGGCGCCGTTACGGGGGTCTGGACATCTTCGCCGGAGCGTGCAGGCTTCAAACAACCGTTCAAACCATAACCAACAACAGAGGGTGGAAGCCGTATGGCCGCGATCAACGCCGTCACCGATTTTTCCGTGGAAGGCGACGTGGGCGTCGTCACGCTGAACTCGCCGCCGGTCAATGCGCTGTCGGCCGTGGTCCGGGAGGGGCTGAAAGGCGCCTTCGAGGCCGCCATCGCCGATCCGGCCGTCAAGGCCATCGTGCTGATCTGCGACGGCAAGACCTTCATCGCCGGCGCCGACATCACCGAATTCGGCAAGGCCATGACCGGCCCGTCGCTGCAGGACGTGCAGGCGATCATCGAGAACTCGCCCAAGCCCGTCGTCGCCGCGATCCACGGCACCGCCCTGGGCGGCGGCTTGGAGGTGGCGCTGGTCGCCAACTATCGCGTGGCCGTTCCCTCGGCCAAGGCCGGCCTGCCGGAAGTGAACATCGGCCTCTTGCCCGGGGCCGGCGGCACCCAGCGCCTGCCGCGCATCGTCGGCGTCGAGAAGGCGCTGGAGATGGTTACCAGCGGCCAGCACGTGCCGGCCAAGGCGGCCCACGCCATGGGCCTGTTCGACGAACTGGTCGAGGAGGGAAGCTTGCGCGCCGGCGCCATCGCCTTCGCCCGCAAGGTGGTGGCCGAGGGCCGTCCGCTGAACAAGGTTCGCGACCTTTCGACCAAGGTCGAGGCCGCCCGCGGCAAACCCGAGATCTTCGAGGCCTTCCGCAAGGCCAACGCCAAGAAGTTCCGCGGCTTCATGGCTCCGGAGAACAACATCAAGTGCATCGAGGCGGCGGT
>NZ_DATFAV010000303.1:0-4045 GCF_035254145.1 Caulobacter sp.
GTTTGCGCAGGCCTCGCCTTTCGGCTAAGACCCGCTTCCCGCGCCTCGTCCTCGAGGACGGCATGCACCCGTAGCTCAGCTGGATAGAGCGTTGCCCTCCGAAGGCAAAGGTCACACGTTCGAATCGTGTCGGGTGCGCCAAAAAGTCTTTAAAAATCAATAAGTTACAAGAGTCTCTGCCGGCGCGTACGGAAACCGTACGGAAAACTCATTCTTCAAATCGATATCACCGAACTGGGCGCGGCCGGGGGCTACACAGTTCGAATCGCGTAAGGTGCACCTACGCTATTTTACGCTAGGGTTTCCCAGAGCTACCCCGTAGCCGCCGATTGAACGCCGCGCAGGGCAGGTCTGGCCGAACCGAGCAGCAGCTCTCCGACCAGTTCCCAACATCTCAATTCGACCCTAAGCAGACCTACTGGCGTCAGGCCGCGCCGTCCGGACTCGGCATGATCCCCGCCGAAATTGCCGCGCCATAGGCTTCGGACACGAAGTCCATCAGCTCGTTTCCGGTGCTCGATACGGAGGTGAACGCGGGGTGGTCGTTCGCTTCGCGCGCTACGGCTCTGACCTTTCGGGTCAATGCGGGATCGCCGCCCGTCGCCTCGAACACCTTGCCCATCCAGCGACGAGCCAGGTCCATGGCCGCTGGTGAGCGAGGATCGCCTGTTTGCATCAGCCGCGTAGCTTCCTGGTGCAGCAGAGTCCAGTCGGTGTCCGGCTTGTCCATGCCTTGGTACCCGTTGGCGGCCAGGGTCGCTTGGTCGGCGGACGTGAAGTGCTTGGTGGCGATCGCCTGATAGGCGGCGGATAGATCTTCAGTGCGCTTGTCGGTCATCGCCGTTTCCTTGGTGAGGTTCATCAGGTCATCCGAAGAAAGGTCGCCATGCCGGGCGAGCTTGAGCCGCGCCGCCGACAAGAGTCGGAGCGCCACATCGACCCGCTTGGCTTCTTGGCGCAGCACGTCCTCGTGCAAGGCCAGAAAGGTCGCCAGGTCGGAGAGACCGCCAGACAGGAGTTGGGCGATCCGACTTAAGGGAAAGCCGAAGCTCTTGAGCGCGATGATCTGGTGCAGCCGCGCAATCTGTTCCGGGCCGTAGACTCGCCAGCCGGCGATGGTCCGCTCGGCCCGGAGCAATCCGTGGGTCTCGTAGAGCCGCAGGGCCTTTCCGCTGACGCCGAACCGGCGAGCCGCTTCAGCAGAACGGAGATATGCACCGGTCTTGGTCATGTGACGCCTTTCTCGAACGCTCGCTGTATCCGGCCTGCCCCAGGGGCCGGCGCAAGCGCAAATCAGCATGAGTTCCGATGCCGCTACGAACCTTTCACATGCGGCTTCTGGGCGTGGATCGCAGCAGCGTGCGCTACGCGGCCTCGCGGCCCGACGACGGTGTCCTGCGTGAGCGGCTCAAGGCTCTGGCCCAGGAGCGCCGCCGGTTCGGCTATCGCCGGCTGTACGTGCTGCTCAAACGCGAGGGGCACGCGGTCAACAAGAAGCGGATCCAGCGGCTCTATCGCGAGGAGAAGCTGACCGTGCGCCGGCGCGGCGGACGCAAACGGGCGGTCGGCACGCGGCGGCCCCTCGAGCTCCCGCTGGCGCCCAACCAGCGCTGGAGCCTGGACTTCGTGTCCGACCAGATGACCGACAGTCGCCGCTTCCGCATCCTGACGGTGATCGACAACTGCACCCGCGAATGCTTGGCCCTGGTGGCCGACACCTCGCTGTCAGGTCGGCGGGTGGCGCGCGAGCTGGACGCCATCATCGCCCAGCGCGGACGGCGGCCCGACACCATCGTCAGTGACAACGGCACGGAATATACCTCCAACGCCATCCTGGCCTGGACCGACGACAGCGGCGTGGACTGGCATTACGTCGCGCCAGGCAAGCCCCAGCAGAACGGCTTCAATGAGAGCTTCAACGGCCGGCTACGCGACGAGCTGTTGAACGAGACCCTGTTCCGGTCCCTGCCGCACGCCCGCGCCGTGCTGGAAACCTGGCGGCGCGACTACAACGAGCGCCGGCCCCACTCAAAGCTCGGCTGGATGACACCCAGGGAGTACGCCAGCGCCTTCTGCGGAGAGACCGGCCGGCACGCTGCGCAGGCTGATAGCTCCGCGCACCGGCCTCTTGCCACCCACCAACACCAAGGCTCAAATCAACCCAGGACTCTCGTTATCGCTGGATGAGAAATGGGGGTCACGTCACTGCCGAGAATGTCCGCAGCCGGGGCCGGCAACGGACAGACTGATCGTCCGTTCGGGTCGTTAGCTAGGGGCCAACCGGTCTTGCGAGAGGGGGCGCCTTCAGGCCGACCAATCGTGTCTTGTCGAGACTGAGCGCCAACCCGGCGTTTCGCCCCGCCAGCGTAGCGACACGATATTGCGCAGCCGTGCCGAGAATCAACGAGGCCTCGGAGACATTCAGGCCGTAGTCCTGTTCCAGCCATTGGATCATGGCCGCCGTGGCGGCGCGAGCGGCCTCGTCGAGCGAAGAAGCCTGTCCCAGGACGGTGATCCGATCGGGTGTCTCGATCCTCGGCGCTGCCAGGGGTCTGGAAGGCAGGATGTCTACGCTGAACTCCACGTCCAACGAGGTTTCCAGAGCCCACTGGGTCGTCTCGCCGTCGCCTTGCAAGGCATGGCTGTCGCCCAGGAAGAGCATGGCGCCCGGTTGGAACACGGGCAGATAGACCGTCGCGCCTTCGCCGACGCCGTTGAAGTCCATGTTGCCGCCCCAGCGCCCGCTATCGCCCGCGGACTGCGCTGGAAGACCAAAGTCCGGCGCCACGCCCAGCCCGCCGAGCATCGGCTTCACCGGGACGATGTAGGCCAAAAGCGCCTGAGGTGGGTTCTCCAAGCGGGCTGTACCGGCTTGACGGTCCAAGAGCCAACGCACGCGCTTTCCCAAGTCGGTCGCGCGCGACGCGAGGCCTGGCGACATCGCCCTGCTGGTCACGCCATCCAGGCTGTCGGCGAAATCGCGGTTGAGCTTGAGGCTGCGGATATGGACCGCCAGCACGTCGCCGGCCTTGGCCCCCATGACGAAGAACGGCCCGGTTTGAGGATTGCCGTAGAGCGCGACGACGTTCCCGTGCTCGTCGATACCTCCAGAATCGATCGTGCGGGTCGCCACGACGTCGCCGGGGCGGATAATCATGGCCGGCGCGAGGTCAGCATTGAAGGTGTTGGAAAAGGTCTCGGGCCAATAGGTCCGCCGCGTGGGTGCGGAGCCGGGCAGCTGTAACAGGCGCCCAGCGAAGGCATGGCGCGCACGACCGCCGGCGTTGCTCGTGTCCGGGTAGTCGGCCGATCCGGTCAGGGCGCCCAAGCCCTCGATCGCCTCGAAGCTGTACCTTATCCCATCAGGATCCGTGGCGTCGAAATACAGCCGAGATCCCTTCTTGCGACCAACCACCGGCCAGCCGTCGAGATCTCCCGATAGCGCCTCGCCTGAGGCAGCCAGCGTGAGAACGCGGTGTTCGGCATTGCCCCATCGCTCAACCGACAAAAGCCAGGTTGACGGCGCCGCCAACGCGGGCGCGGCAATCAACATCATCGCCAAGGATAAGAGCCATCGCCGCATCGAGCTTCTCCGAACGCGTACAAGGCGACGGTAGAGATCGTCGCGCCCCGTGCAAGTGAAGCTTCGGACAGAGTCCAGCCCGTCGTTCGCGCGCTTTGAGCCTACCCGAGCCCATATCTTGGGCGCGCTCGGCTATTACCGGCCGACTAGGTGTTCAGTCCCGAGGTCAAGTGGACGGGATCGGATCTGAAACGGTCTGGCTCGTCCGCCCAGGCATTGCAGATGGCTTCGTAGGGTGTGAGGCCCCGTAAGGTCTTCAGCCGTCTGGCGAAGTTGTAGGCGTCCAGGAAGGCGGCGAGGTGGTCCTCGAGCTGCTTGTGAGTGTCGTAGTGATACCGTCGGACGGTCAGGGCAATCTGTCGCTGACGACCCGCGATCTGGCCAAGATCGGGGAGATGGTGCGCAGTGGCGGGCTGTACCACGGTCGCCGGGTCGTCAGCGCGGCCTGGCTGCGCGAGGCCC
>NZ_DATFAV010000304.1:0-16736 GCF_035254145.1 Caulobacter sp.
GATCGCCACGGGCGTCGGCGCCGCCGGCCGCCGGGCCCTGCCCGAGTACCAGCGTGGCGTCTATGCAGCCTTGCAAGATGGCTGCGCGATCCACGACACGAGGAGCGACGATGCGCAAAGTCGATGAGGCCCCGGCCGTGACGCCGCCGCCCGGCATGGCCATGGCGGCGCCGCCGGAAAGGCGGGCCTGGATCGCTCTCGGCTGCCTGTGGTTCATCTATGTCCTGAACTTCCTCGATCGACAGCTGCTGTCGATCCTGGCCAAGCCGATCCAGGACACGCTGCACATCACCGACAGTCAGCTTGGACTGCTGGGCGGCCTCTATTTCGCGGCCTTTTACTGCTTCATCGCCATTCCGGTGGGCTGGCTGGCCGATCGCACCAATCGCGTGGCCGTGTTGGCCATCGCCTGCGGGATCTGGAGCGCGGCGACCATGGCTTGCGGAGTGGCCAAGACCTATGGCGGCTTCGCGGTCGCCCGGATGACGGTCGGCTTCGGCGAGGCCGGGGGCGTGCCGCCGTCCTATGCGATTATCACCGACTACTTCCCGCCTGGTCGCCGAGGGACGGCGCTCGGCCTCTACAACCTGGGTCCGCCGATCGGCGCGGCGCTGGGGATCGCGTTCGGCGCTTCGGTCGCCGCGGCGTTCAGTTGGCGCGACGCCTTCCTGATCACCGGCGCGGTTGGCGTAGTCGCCGCCCTGGTCCTGAAGTTCGTCGTGCGCGAACCCAAGCGTGGAGGTCTGGATCATCCGATGGCGCACGCCGGCCAAGGCCGGGCCGGCTTCGCCGAGACCCTGCGCATGTTCTTCTCGCATCCTGTGCTGCTGCTGGCGTCGCTCGGCAGCGGCGCGACCCAGTTCGTCACCTATGGCCTCGGCAACTTCGCCACGCTGTTCCTGATGCGCGAGAAGGGCATGACGCTGCGCGAGGTCGCCGTCTGGTACGCCGTCGTGGTCGGCGTCGGCATGAGCGTGGGCATCTTCGGCTCGGGCTGGCTCATCGACCGTTCCAACCGCGTGTCCAAGCGCGCCTATGGCCTGGCGCCGGCCCTGGCGCTCATCGTGGCGGTCCCTTGCTACCTGGGCTTCGTCTCGGCCGCGACCTGGCCGGTGGCTCTGGCGTTCCTGCTGCCGGCCATGTGCCTGAACCATGTCTATCTGTCGTCCGCCGTCACCCTGGTCCAGAGCGAGGTCAGGCCCAATCAGCGGGTGATGTCCGGCGCCCTGCTGCTGCTGGTGATGAACTTCATCGGCTTGGGGCTTGGCCCCACCTTTGTCGGCGCCGCCAGCGACTTCTTCCGGGCCAGCCACCCGGACAACTCGCTGCAGATGGCGCTCTACACCCTGGCCCCATTCTACGTCCTGGCCATCGGCCTGTTCCTGGCGTTGGCGCGGGTTCTTGGCAAGTCCTCCAAAACCGGAGCCGTTTCATGACCATCTCCCCCACCATTTTCCGGGCGCTCGCGAGTGCGGCGTTCCTGCTGGTCGCGGCGCTGAGCCCGGCGCGGCTGCTGGCGGCCGACGCGCGTCCGGTGGTCGCCGCGCCGGCGGGAACGGTGGAGGGCGTGACCGACGCCGGGACCCTGGCCTTCAAGGGCCTGCCCTACGCCGCGCCGCCGGTCGGGGCCGGCCGCTGGCGCGCACCCGCGCCGGCCGCGCGCTGGGATGGCGTCCGCGACGCCAGCCAGTTCGGCCCGGCCTGCGTCCAACCCACGCCGGGACCGCCCTCGGTCTATTCGGGCGAGATCGGCCCCACGAGCGAGGACTGCCTGACCCTGAACGTCTGGACGCCCTCGACGAAGGGCAAGGCGCCGGTCATCGTCTGGATCCACGGCGGTTCGCTGACCGCGGGTTCGGGCAGGTCCGAGCTCCAGAACGGCGCGCGTTACGCGGCCTCCGGGGTGGTGCTGGTCACGATCAACTATCGCCTGGGCGTGCTGGGCTACATGGCCCATCCCGAGCTCGGCAAGGAGTCGCCGGATGGCGTCTCCGGCAACTATGGGCTGCTCGACCAGATCGCGGCCCTAAAGTGGGTTCAGCGCAATATCGCCGCGTTCGGCGGCGATCCGGCCAATGTCACCATCGCCGGAGAGTCCGCCGGCGCGCTCAGCGTCATGTACCTGATGGTCTCGCCCCCGGCGCGCGGCCTGTTCGCCAAGGCGATCGCCCAGAGCGCCTACATGATCTCCACTCCGGAGCTGAAGACCGCGCGATACGGCGCGCCCTCGGGCGAGGCCGCCGGAACCTATGTGGCCGGGGTGCTGCACGCGCCAAGCCTGGAGACGCTGCGGGCCATGGATCCGCAGGTCCTGACCGACAAGGCCGCCCAAGCCGGATTCCTGCCCTTCGGCGTCGTCGACGGCGTCGTCCTGACACGGCAATTGATCGAGACGTTCGATCGCGGCGAGCAGGCCCGCGCGCCGATCCTCGTCGGCTTCAACAGCGGAGAAATCCGGTCCTTGCGGTTCCTGGCCCCGCCCGCGCCCAAGACGGCCGCGGACTACGAGAAGGTGATCCGCGAGCGTTACGGCGACCTGGCCGACGATTTCCTGAAACTCTATCCGGCCTCGAACCTGGAAGAGAGCGTCCTGGCGACCACCCGCGACGCGCTCTACGGCTGGACCTCCGAGCGTCTCGCGCGCTCGCAGGCCAAGGTCGGCCAGCCCTCGTTCCTCTACCTGTTCGATCACGGCTATCCGAGCATGGACCAGGCGGGGCTGCATGCCTTCCACGCCAGTGAGATCCCCTACATGTTCGGGACGCTGGATCGCACGCCGCCGCGCTGGCCCAAGGCGCCGGCGACGGCCGACGAGCGGCGCCTGTCCGACGCCATGATCGGCTACTGGACCAGTTTCGCCCGGACGGGACGGCCGCAGGCGGCCGGGGAGGCGACCTGGAAGCCCTATGGGCCGGACGGCGACTACATGGCCTTCCGCGACAAGCCGACCTCCGCCAGCAACCTCATGCCGGGGATGTTCGCGCTGCACGAACGCGCCGTCTGCCGACGCAAGGCCAGCGGGGATCAACCCTGGAACTGGAATGTGGGACTGGTCTCTCCAGTCCTGTCCGGGCCGACGCCGGCCTGTCCCTGAGCGCCGCTTCAAATCGATAGGTGAAGACGATGACCGAACCCACCAAGGCCCTCGATGGGCGCGTCGCGATCGTCACGGGTTCCGGCGGCGGACTGGGGCGCGCCCACGCGCTCTGTCTCGCGAGCCAGGGCGCGGCCGTGGTCGTCAACGACATCGCCCAGGACGCCGCCGACCGCGTGGCGCGGGAGATCGAGGAGCAGGGCGGCCGCGCCCTGGCGGTCGCCGCCTCGGTGACCGACGAGGCCGCCGTCGGCGCGATGGTCGAGCGCGCGCTCGCCGCGTTCGGGCGCGTCGACATCGCGATCAACAACGCCGGTATCCTTCGCGACAAGTCTTTCGCCAAGATGGACCTCGCCGACTTCCGCCTCGTCGTCGACGTCCACCTGATCGGCGCGGCGATCGTCTGCAAGGCCGTCTGGGACACCATGCGCGCCCAGGCCTACGGCCGCATCGTCATGACCACCTCGTCGTCGGGCCTTTATGGCAATTTCGGCCAAGCCAACTACGGCGCGGCCAAGATGGCCCTGGTGGGCCTGATGCAGACCCTGGCGATCGAAGGCGCCAAGAGCGACATCCGCGTCAATTGCCTGGCCCCGACCGCCGCCACTCAGATGACCCATGGCGTGATGTCCGAAGACAGCCTCGGGCGGCTGGACCCGGCCCTGGTCAGTCCCGGTCTGCTGCCGCTGGTCAGCGAGAATGCGCCGACCAGGGCCATTCTCTGCGCGGGGGCGGGCCACTTCGCCGCCGCCCATGTCACGCTCACAAACGGCGTCCAGGTGGGGGCCGCGCCCGACGCTGGCCGGCAAGTCGCCGCCCGCTGGGCCGAGATCGTCGACCGGCGCGACGAGATCGTCCCGGACCATGCCTTCATCCAATCCGAGCGAGAGCTCGCCGCCGCCCGATAACTCCTCGACGGCGGGGCCTGGTTATCCACCGTTTCAAACGATCGTCACACGAAGCCGCTAACGCGCTGGCTTCATGATCGGGTGGTGGCGGTTTGACCAAGGGTGACGACGACGCCGAGGAGGGGCCGGCGAAGCGGCCTCCGAACTATTGGCTCGGGCGTTATGGGGTCGAGATCCGGACGGCCCTGACTCGCCGGTTCGGGCCCGACCAGGACGGCGTCGACGACGCGATCCAGAGCGCGCTGCTGAAGTTCTGCCGCCTGGACGATCGCGAGGCCATCGCCGACCCGCGCGCCTTTTTGTTCGTCATGGCGCGCAACGCGCTGCGCGACTCGATCCGTCGGGCGAACAGTCAGAAGCGTCGCTGGGCGGCGCTATCGGCGACGCCGTTCCTGGCGCCGCCGGAATTGACCCCGGAAGAGGTTCTCATGCAACAGGAGCGGCAGAAGGCCCTGGAGAGCGCGCTCGAGGGCTTGGCTCCCGAGGCGCGCGAGCTCCTGCGACTGAGCCGGATCGAAGGACTGACCTATGCCGAAATCTCGCGAATGACCGGTCGATCGGCCGCCGACATCAGCCGGAAGATCGCCGCGGTCCTGATCGAGCTTCGCGAGCGCCTTCGGGCCGTGGGAGCCGAGGCGGCATGAAGGCGATCGAGACGAGCGCGGCCGAACAAGCCATGCACTGGTTGGCCAGGCGGACGAGCGGCGCCTTCGGCAAGGACGAGCAGCGCGCCTTCGAGGCTTGGCTGGCCGGTTCCCCGGACCATGGAGAAGCCTATGCCGAGGCCGAGGCGCTATGGGCCCAACTGGCCTGGTCGCCGTCGCTGAACAGCGGGAGCCTGAAGCGGCCGGTCGACGCGGCTTCTGTTTCACCGGCGCGCCCCGCTGTCCGGCGGAACGCGCCACGCGCGGGCTGGTGGGGCGCCGTCGCCGCCAGCCTCCTGCTGGCTTGCCTGGCGCCGTTCGCCGTCGAACGCCTGACCGCCGGTCGAACCCTGTCGACCGAGGTGGGCGAGATCCGGCATCTGACGCTGGAGGATGGCTCGCGGGCCTCCTTGGCGGGGGCGACCCGCATGAACAGCATCATGACGGAGCGCTCGCGGACGGTGAACCTGGCCAGGGGCGACGCCTATTTCGATGTCGCCCACGACCGGACGCGGGTGTTCACCGTCAATCTGGAGGGGCTGAAGGTCGAGGCTGTCGGCACCGCCTTCGAGGTCCGCGCGACCCAGGCCGGGCCGCAGGTGCTGGTCTCGGAAGGCCGGGTGCGCGTCAGCGCCCGCGGCGTGCGGCAGACGGTGATGGCCGGTCCGGGCGAGGGTGTGACCCTGGTTGGCCACGATCTGCGCCGCGCGCGCTTCGACCCGGCCAGCGCGGCGACCTGGCGGCGTCAGCGACTGGCGTTCGTCGACACGCCGTTCTCCGAGGTGATCGTCGAGCTGAACCGCTACTACGCGCCAGGCGTCGTGGTCGAGACGCCGGCGCTGGGCGCCCGCCGGGTGACGGCCAGCTTCGCGGTCGACCAGATCCCGCAGGCGATGGAGAGCATGGCCAGGGAGATGGGCGCGCGATTGGAGCACCGTCCAGGCGAACCCGACCGCATTCGGCTGACGTCGGCGAACTGAGTTCTTTTGAAGATTTGATGAAATCGTCATTTCACCTGGAAGGGATCCAGCTGGACGGCGTCTAGGCGGTGTTCGTCGGGGCCAGGGGGCCGGGACGTCATCGTCTAGGGGGATCCAGTTGATCAGTCATCGAATTGGCCTGCGGGCCGCGTTCTCGGCGTCCGCCGCCGTTCTCGTCCTGGCCTGCGCGGCCACGCCGGCCGCCGCGCGGCAGGCGGCCGCTCCGCACGCTCCGGCCGGGGCGACGCATCAGATCCGCATCGAGGCCCAGTCGCTGGACCGGGCCGTCATCGCGCTGTCCGAGCAGACTAACACCGTGATCCTGGCGACCGAGGTCTCGCTGGAAGGCCGGCGGTCCTCGACCCTGGTCGGTTCGATGACCGTCGCCCAGGCGCTGGCGCGTCTGCTGGAAGGCTCCAATCTGACCTATCGGCGCGACCCGAACGGCGTCTTCGTCATCGTGCCGGGCGAGGTGCGCGCTGAGCCGGCGGTGGTCGACGATGTCGTGGTGACCGCCCGCTACGACCCGCTGGGCCGCCTGCAGAAGAGCGCCACGGACGGGTTTCTCGGGCTGGACCGGTCGCTGCTGGAGACGCCCCGCTCGGCCTCGCGCGTCAGCGCCGACACGATCGCGCGTTACGGGATGCAGAACGTCGACGATCTGGTGACCGCCGTGCCGGGCGCCTTCACGGCCAGCTTCTTTGGCGTGCCCGGCAACCTGAACGTCCGCGGCACCTTGGCCGACACCTATTTCCAGGGCTTCAAGCGCATCGAGAACCGGGGCAGCGCCTCGTCCAACCTCGGGGCGGCGGCCTATGTCGAAGTGCTGCGGGGGCCGTCCTCGCCGATTTACGGCCCGGGCAAGGTGGGCGGCCTGCTGAACTTCATCCCTAAGTCGGCGCGGGGCGCCAACACCCGCTACGCCGACACGCTGGGCGGTGGTTTCAACGTCACCGCGGGCTCCTACGGGCGCCGCAACGCCGCCGCCGATCTCGTCGTGCCGCTCGGCAATGGCGGCCTGGCCTTCTACGTCGAGCGGGAGGATTCGGATTCCTACTACCGCAACATCCATCCCAAGCACTGGAACCTGCAGGCTAGCTATGTGGGCGATCTCGGCCGCGGCTGGTCGACCGAGGTCAATCTGATGCGGTTCAAGGAGTCCGGCCGCATCCAGTCGCCGGGCTGGAACCGGGTGACCCAGAACCTGATCGACAACGGCGTCTACATCACCGGCCGCGACACCGACCTGAAGGACCTCAATGGTTCGGGCATGGTCGAATACGGCGAGATCGACGCGGCGTTCGGCGCGGCGGGCGGCACCTCCAACATCCGCCAGATCCTCGAATACGGCGGCAAGAACAACGCCAAGTTCGCCCTGGACGAAGGCGTGGGCACGACGAAGCTGGATCGCCGCAACATCATGGCCGACGCGGCCGATCACAACGACAGCGAGACCTTCACCGCCTATGGCGCGGTGAAGAAGCAGATGGACAACGGCTCGGTTCTGACCCTGGCCGGCTTCATGGACGAGTTCAGCAATGATCGCTTCAACAGCTTCGGGTTCGCGGCCGACTACTACGCGCGCGCCTTCGAAGGTCGGGTGACCTACAAGTTTCCCGCCCGGTTCGGCGATCACGTCCACGCCGACACCATCGTCGGCGCCGCCTATCGCGACCACAAGGCCAAGCAGTACGAGTCGTTCCTCTCGGGCTATATCGGCCTGAACCGTCGCGACCTGTCGCGCGGTTCGACCGCCGGCGACCGCATCGCCACGCCCCGCGTCAAGTCGGGTCTGGAGATGTGGGACTCGCGCCATCATATGGAATGGAACAGCCGCTCGGTCTTCGGCATGAGCGACATCACCCTGTTCGACCGCTTCAGCGTTCTGGCCGGCCTGCGCTGGGATCGCTACGAGGTCGACGCGATCAACAAGGGCGAGACCGTCTTCGGCACGAAGAACAAGTGGGTCTCCAATACCGACGACGCCGTCACCTGGTCGCTGTCGGCCCGCTACGAGACGCCCTGGGGCCTGACACCCTACGTGACCTACGCTAAGCCGCGCTCGCTGGAATCGACCCAGACCGGCGGCGTGTCGGTCGGTTCCGTGCAGAACAAGCTGTTCATCTCGCCGTCGGAGCTGAAGGAAGCCGGCGTCAAGTTCTCGCTGTTCGACGGCTCGCTGCTCGGCGGCGCGGCCTACTACCAGCAGTTCCGCCGCTCGACGGACCTGCTGGGCAATGTCAGCGGCAACACCTCGAAGGGCTTCGAGCTCGAGGCGCACTGGCTGGCTTCCAGCAACCTCAGCTTCACCGGCGCCCTGACCCTGCAGGAGACCAAGGTCGACGCGCCCGGCAAGGGCAAGGGCGAGTATCTGGAGCTGCGTCCCGAGCAGTTCGGCATCGCCAATCCGGCCCTGGCCTATGGCGGCACCTTCGCGGTCAACAACGCCGGCTCGCTGGCCGAGCTGACCCGCGGCTACGTCGTTCGCACCATGCCCGACACCGTGGTCAGCGTCTTCGGCTCCTACACCACCGATCCGTTCCCGTTCATGGGTGATCGGGCGACCGCCGGTCTCACGGCGGGCGCGACCCATGTGTCGGAGACAGGGGGCATCCTCAGCAACAGCATCCGCCTGCCGGCATACACCCTGGCCAAGATGGCCGCCTTCGTGAAGGTCCGGGACATGACGGTCTCGGTCAATGTCGACAACCTGTTCGACACGACCTACTTCACCCCCGCGGCCGAGGTTTACAAGGAGGTGTCGGTGATGCCGGGCCTGCCGCGGATGTTCCGCGTCAATCTCGCCTATCGCTTCTAGTCGGGAGCGTGGCTGCCGAAATCGCGAGCAGTCTCGGTTCCGGCCACGCTTCAAGTCCTGCAGACCTGGCCAGGCCGTCCCGATGGACCCATCAGGACGGCCTGGTTCCCAAGGGCGGTCCCGGCGGCTCGCCCGCCGGGATTTCCTCATTTCAGTTGAGTTGGCGGCGCCCATGTCTCAATCCGTTCGGCCCTCGCGGCGTGGCCTGCTGGCGTTGCTCGGCGGCGGCGCGACCCTGTCCTCCTCGCCCGCCCTGGCGCGGGGCGGGTTCAGCCGGGTCGTTTTCACCCACGGGGTGGCCTGCGGCGATCCCACGCCCACGGGCCTACTGCTCTGGACGCGGGCGGTGGGCGAGGGCGGCGAGGTTCGGCTGGGTTGGGAGGTCGCCGAGGACGAGGCGTTCGCGAAGATCGTCCGATCGGGCGTGGCGACGACCACGGCCGCGCGCGACCATACCTGCAAGGTCGAGGTCGACGGCCTGAAGCCGGGCGCGACCTATCACTATCGCTTCCGCGGCGCCGACGCGGTGTCGCGCGTCGGCCAGGGCAGGACCCTGCCGGCCAAGGGCGTCGAGACGGCCCGCCTAGCGGTCGTCTCCTGCTCCCATTATGGCTTCGGCTATTTCAACGCCTATCGCGCCATCGCCGACCTGAAAGCGCCGATCGACGCCGTCGTGCATTTGGGCGACTACATCTACGAGTACGGCGTCGACGGCTACGGCGGCCCGGAGAGCCAGACCCTTGGTCGCGTCCACCAGCCGGCGCACGAGATCGTCACCCTGGCCGACTACCGCCAGCGCTTCGCCCAGTACCGGACCGATCCCGACCTGCAGGACCTGCACGCGCGGGCGGCGTTCATCACCATCTGGGACGACCACGAGACGGCCAACAACGCCTGGATGGCCGGCTCGCCCGCTCACGACGAGAAGACAGAAGGCGCCTGGGAGGCTCGCCGCGACGCCGCCATCCAAGCCTATTTCGAATGGCTGCCGATGCGCGATCCCAAGCCCGGCCAGGCCGCTCACACCCTGAACCGGGTCTATGACTACGGCGACCTGCTGTCGCTGATCGTCATCGAGACGCGGCTGACCGGCCGGACCAAGGCGCCCAGCGCCTCGCGCGAGATGATCCGCGACGCCGAGGGCCGTCCCGATCCGGCGCGGTTCGAGAAGGAGGTGCTCGACGCGCCCAGCCGCTCGATGATGGGGCCCGCGCAGGAGGCTTGGCTGGAGACGACGCTGGCCGCCTCGGTTCGGCGCGGCGCGGCCTGGCAGGTCCTGGCCAACCAGGTCATCGTCGCGCGCATGCGGGCTCCCGACTTCATGTCGCTGCTGCCCAAGGATCTGCTCGATGACGCCATGAGCCGGCCCGGTGCCCGGCGCTGGCTGGAAAGCACGCGCCTGGGCCTGCCGATCAACCTGGACGCCTGGGACGGCTATCCCGCCGCGCGCCTGCGCCTCTACGACTCGGCGCGCCGCTCCAAGGCCAATCTCGCCGTCTTGACCGGCGACACCCACATGTTCTGGGGCAATCACCTGCACGACCCGCGCGACGAGGCGCCGGTGGGGTTCGAGTTCGGGGTTGGCAGCGTGACCTCGCCCGGAGGCTACGAGACGATCAGTCCCGATCCCCGCATCTACGAGGTCGCCGAGATGGCCCTGGTCGCCCGCAATCCCGACGTGCGCTTCACCCGCGTCCGCGACCATGGCTTCCTGCTCGTCCAGGTCGCTCGCGAAGCGATCGTCTGCGACTACTTCAAGGTCGCCGACATCGGCGCGCGGAACGGCTGGGCCGAGCGGTTCTGTCGGATCACGGCGACGCCGGCCGGCGACATGGTCGTCATTCGCGACGCCGGGTCTTCCCCAGTGAAGGCGACTTGATCGTCGGCGTCGGGCGTGCGGCCCTGTTATGACCCTGGTCGCATCCAGCACCGCGGTCGAGCGCCCAATGTCGGCTTGCCGAAGATCGTCCGAAGGCGGCTTTTGGCGCTTTCTTGTACGTGCGCCAACGGCGGCAATTGGCGCTAGCGGGGCGCGCTGCCTGCACGCAATTGACGTTGTACGGCGTCAGAGATGTTCAATCCCTAAGCGGTGAGCCATCTCGGCGGCGGCCGCCCAACTCCCCCCGGCAATTGATGGCGGATTCGTGGCGTATTGGCGCCGCGACTGTAACATTTGTGTTGGGGGAGTGGGGGCATGTCTCAAGTGAGCGTTCTGAAGAGTCTCCGGTGGCGCCTTTTGACCGGTGTCGCCATCGCGGCGGGTTCCGCCTTGAGTTTTGCGGCCAGTCCGGCCACCGCGGCCGAGTTGGCTGAGATCCTCCAGATCGCCGCCCAGGCGGCGGGCGCATCCGTCTCACAACAGGGCCCGAGCGCTTCGGAAGTCAGCCAGGTTGAAGAGGTGATCGTCACCGGCTCACGTATCGTGCGCAACGGCAATGAGGCGCCGACGCCAACCACCGTGCTGTCGGCCGCCGACATCCAGGAGCGAAACCCGACCAACATCGCCGACTACATCACCCAGCTGCCCTCGATGGGCACGGGTAACACGCCGCGTACGACGACGCTGTTCGCCAACGCCACCGGCGGCGCGAACCAATTGAGCGCCCGGGACCTGGGCGTCACGCGGACGCTGGTGCTGTTGGACGGCCGCCGCGTGGTGGGTTCGGGCATGTCTCCAGCCGTGGACGTCAACCTGCTGCCGCAGAACTTGGTGCAGCGGGTCGATGTCGTGACGGGCGGCGCTTCGGTAGCCTACGGCTCCGACGCCGTCGCCGGCGTCGTCAACTTCATCCTCGACACCGGTTTCACCGGCCTCAAGGGGGGCGTCAATTTCAGCCAGACCGATCGCAGCGACGGCCGGATCGTCTCTGGCGACCTGGCCTATGGCCGCAAGTTCGCGAGCGGCCGCGGCCACCTCCTGCTGAGCGGGAACTATTACAAGGGCGACCGGATCGACTTCTACGACCATCCCCGCGACTGGTTTCAGCCGGGGCTTCGGCTGCTGAACAACCCGAACTGGACGGCCACGAACGGGCAGCCTGGTCAGATCGTCCGCATGGACGCGGGCTATAACAGCACTCCCGGCGGCGTGATCGCATCCGGCCCCCTGAAGGGCATGGCCTTCGGTCCGGGCGGGACGATCCAGAACTTCGTCTTCGGTCCGATCCAGCAGGGCCAGGTGCAGGCCGGAGGGACTGTCGAGTCCATGCCCATCCGCGGCGCCCTGCTGCCCGACGACGAGCACTGGAGCGTCTACGGCCGAGGCAGCTACGAGCTGACCGACAAGATCACCGCCATCTTCGAGGCCAGCTACGCCGGCAACGACACGGTCAACTGGTCGGCGGTCTACAACCGCCAAGGCTCCACCGCGATCACGGTCAACAGGAGCAACCCGTTCCTGCCCATCGCGACGCAGCAGGCCATGGATCAGGCCGGCATCACCTCGTTCCAGATGAACCGGCTTTTCTATGACATGATCAACACGCCGGGGACGCATATCGGCGAGGCCGGCTACTATCGCCGGCAGGATCGGGTGCTGGCGGCGCTGGAAGGTCGTTTTCTCGAGAGCGGCCGGTGGCGAGCCTATTATCAGCACGGTCACAGCAAGGTCTGGTACACCCGCGACAACAACATCATCCTGGACCGGTTCAACCGGGCGATCGACGTCATCGCCAATCCGGCGACCGGCGGCGTGTCCGGCGTCGCGGCGGGCGCTCCGATCTGCCGCTCGACCCTGACCGCGCCCACCAACGGCTGCGTGCCGATGAACCTGTTCGGCGAGGGATCGCTGGGGGCTGCGTCAATCGCCTGGGTCACGGGCGCGGCCGAAGGGCTGCGAACGCGGCAGGATCTCGATTTCAACCAGGATGTCTGGTCGATCGACGGCCAGTACAGCCCGTTCTCCACCTGGGCCGGGCCGATCTCGATCGCCGCGGGCTTCGAGTACCGGAAGGAGACCTTCTCCTCGACGGCGGACGCCTATTCCCTTCAATCGCTCTGGAACGTCGGCAACTACAAGGGCGGCGCCAACGGCTACAACGTCAAGGAGGTCTTCGGCGAAGTCCTGGTCCCACTCCTGAATGACACAGTCGTGGCGAAGAGCCTCGAGTTCAACGGCGCGGTCCGTCGGACCGACTATTCGACCAGCGGGAAGGTCACGACCTGGAAGGCCGGCCTGACCTGGGACATCAACGACGACCTGCGCCTGCGCGGCACGCGTTCGCGCGACATCCGCGCGCCCAACCTGAACGACCTGTTCGCCCCGAGCAGCCAGTTCGTGAACGCCTATCTCGACCGGACCCAGGCCGGCAGCCCGCAGGTGCCCAACATCACTCTGAGCGGCGGCAATCCGAACCTGAAGCCCGAGATCGCCGACACCTGGACCGCCGGCGGCGTCTACCAACCCCACTGGCTGCCCGGCCTCAGTCTCTCGGTGGATTGGTACAAGATCGATATCGCCGACGCCATCACGGCCGTCGGCGCTCAGCAGATCATCGACATGTGCTACGGCTTCAACCGGCCGCAGAACCCGGCGGCCTGCGACTCGATCGTCAAGGCGCCGGGCGCGACCAACCTGGTCAACGCCACCATCTACACCAGCGGCATCAACGCCCAGACCGTCGCCGTCGAGGGGGTCGACTACGAAGCCGGCTACCACACCACGCTCGACCGGTTCAGCAAATCGCTGCCCGGCGCGATTAACGTCCGTCTTCTGGTCTCCCAGCGGCTCAAGGACGAGACCATCCTGCCGGGTGATGTCGCGCCGCCAACCCTGGGCACCTTCGCCAGCCTGAAGTGGCGCGGCCTCTTGACGACGACCTACGTCGCCGGTCCGAGCCGCACGACCCTGACCACGCGCTACCTCGGCAAGGGCCGGATCACCAATCAGCCCGAGACCAGCCGCACGGGCATTCCCGAGGCGTTTAACCATGTGGATCCGGTCTGGTACTTCGAGCTGGCAGAGAACTATGACGTCACCATCGGCGGACGTCGGATGACGTTGTTCGCGGCGGTGGAGAACCTGTTCGACCGCGATCCCGAGCCGATCCCCAGCAGCGGCACCTCTTTTGGCACGAGCGCGCCCTACGACTTGCTGGGCCGCACCTATCGCGCCGGGATGCGCTTCCGGTTCTAAGGCGCCAGATCGCCCCGCCGCCACTTGGCCCGGCCGGGTGGCGACGAGGTTCAGATGCAAAGAACCCGCGCCGGCGCGCCGGCGCGGGTTCAGTCTTTTCGTCATCCAGTTTCCTAGAGCGCGTCAGGTTTAAGTGTGAGCGGTTAAATGGCTCGAACGCACTCTAAGTATTTGAATCTATGACTTGTTTATCTGGCTTGGATGATTTCATCTAAACCAGACCGGCTCTAGCGCGCGGGGCGTGGGGCGCGTCCGCCGAAGGTCACGATGCTATTGGCGCCGCTAGGCGACAGCGCCGAGACGCCGATGAAGGTGTCATCGACGATCACGTCCTTCAGGGTGGTCTCCGTCGCGCCGGCCGGAACGTCCCGGTGGTCGGTCCAGTCCTGCTTGTCGTTGCGGCGCCAATGGACCCTGTAGCCCGAGGCGCCGGGCACGGCTGTCCAGGACACGGTGGTGTCGCTGCCCAACGCGCCCCGCAGCAGCACGTCGTCGGGCGCCGCCGGCGCGGCCGCCAGGCGCGCGATAGTCGCCACGTTGATCGCCGTCACCTTGGCCAGGTAAGGAAAGTCCATCTTGTCGACGGTATCGCCATATTCGACGCCGTTGGCGGTGCGCAGGTCCTGGTGCTGTTGGTTGTAGTTCTCGACGCCTACCGAGAACCGAACCGCGGGATAGCCCAGTCTGAGGAAGGGCTCATGGTCGCCGCCACGGCCGAAGCGGTCGGGCCGCCTGTCCACGAACACGTCCAGGCCGCCCGGAATGTCTTGCGCCACATGGTCGATGGCCTTGGCGAGCGCGCGGCTGGGACCATCGTCCTCGCCGCCGTTGCCGCGACGCGCCAGCTGTTCGGGCGCGCCTTCGCTCGCCCGGATACCCTCGGAGAACACTCGCACCCGGTCACTGACGCGCGCGCCGTTCTGGCCCACCGTATTGCCAACGATGTCGTTGTTCAGGACCGCGGTGACTTTCCAGCCTCGTTCCTTCGCCGTTTCAGCCAGCAGAGTTCCGCCAAGCAGCCCCTGCTCCTCGCCGGAAAGCGCCGCATAGATGATCGTGGCGTCGAACGTCTTGCCCGACAGCAGCCGGGCGGCCTCTAGCACCAGCGCCACGCCCGAAGCGTCGTCGTTCGCGCCCGGCGCGTCGCTGGTGAAGTTCATGACGTCCGTCACGCGGCTGTCGATGTGCCCCTGAACGATCACGACGCGGTTCGGATCGCGGCCAGGCTGGACGGCCAGGACGTCTACCACGTTCACACCTTTGGGCGCGCGATCGTTCGTGAACACGCGCTCGATGGCGGAGACCTGAAGGCAGTCGCCGCAGCGCGCGCCGATACGCTTCATCTCTTCGGCATACCAGCGCCGCGCCGCGCCGATCCCGCGCGTCGGGAGATCAGGGTCGGACAGCGTGTGCCGCGTCCCGAAACTCACCAGCTTGGTGACGTCCGCCTTGAGCCGGGCCGGATCGGGCGTGGTCTGGGCGGAGGCGGCTGCGGGCAATAACAGAGCCGCAAGGACCATTGACGACAATCGCACGACATCCCTTTCATTTTCCGGTGAACCGGCCTGCTATCTTTCCCGTCTGATCGGCAACGTCGAGATCGAACGCTATCTGCGCGCCGCCATTCTAGGATTCTGGACGAGTTCCGGGCGATTGTAGCGGGCGCGGTCGCTGGATCGAGCCGTAACGCTTGGGGGGCCGGTTGATCCTTGATCCAGCATTGGACCTTAGTGCAGCTGATCCCGATGCTTGACGAGCTTTGCCAGAGAGGGAGGCAATCGAACTGGGGACGGACCGTCGATCCGCCCGGCGAAACCCTGTTTCCGGCAAATAACGGGCAAGCGTCAGCCAAGTGCGCCGATGGAACGCTTTTCTGGGTCTAAGTCGCTGTTTCTGAATGTGAAAATGGTGGATGCTGCAGGGATTGAACCTGCGACCCCCTCGGTGTGAACGAGGTGCTCTCCCGCTGAGCTAAGCATCCGCCGTATCGGGCCGGTCGTGAAGGACCGATCCGCGAGAGGAGGGGGGCTATAGCCCGGTGTTCGGCGCGGGGCAAGAGGCCAAAAGCGCGATGCAGGCCTCCGGTACGTCGAGAAAGCTGTGGATGACGGCGTCGGCGCC
Source organism: Caulobacter sp. (assembly GCF_035254145.1). Taxonomy (GTDB): domain Bacteria; phylum Pseudomonadota; class Alphaproteobacteria; order Caulobacterales; family Caulobacteraceae; genus Caulobacter. The sequence continues at coordinate 15,700 of NZ_DATFAV010000304.1, forward strand.
CAGGGTCTCGACCGGGTCCTCGGTGTAGCCGAAGCTGACCAGCACGCTGGGGACGCCGGCGTTGCGCGCGCCCAGGGCGTCGTTGACGCTGTCGCCGACCATCACGGCGCGCGCGGGATCGCCGCCGACGGCGGCGATGGCGGCGGCGACGTGCCGGCCGTCCGGCTTGGCGGCGGGGGCCAGGTCCGCGCCGACCACCGCGTCGAAGAAGGAAAGCAGGTCCACCGCCTCGAGCAGGGCGTCCGAGAGATTGGTCAGCTTGTTGGTGCAGACCACCAGCCTGGCGCCGGCGGCCTTCAGGTCGGTCAGGACCTCGACCACGCCGGGGAAGGGCGCGCTATCCTGGGCGATGCGGGTCAGGTAGTGAGCGATGAAGCGCTCGACCAGCGGCGGGGCGTGTTCGGCGTTCAGTGGCGAGCCGGCGGCGGCGAAGCCGCGCTCCAGCAGGGCCCGGGCCCCGCGACCGACCATCAGCCTCACCTCGTCGAAGGGCAAGGGCGGCAGGGCCTCCTCGGCCAGGATCGTGTTCAGCGCCCCGACCAGGTCGGGGGCGGTGTCGACCAGGGTGCCGTCGAGGTCGAAGGCGATCGTCGCCCCGCTGAGGTCATGAAGCTTGCGCATGGCTCTGGCCTTTCCGCCAATTGGGCGGCTAATGCAACTTTGGTTCGCCTCCAGGGAGTCGCTTGCGCCATGACCGTGCCCGTTTCCAAGCCCATCCGGCCGCGCGCCGCGGTGATCCTGGCGGCCGGCCAGGGAACGCGCATGAAATCGCCGACGCCCAAGGTGCTGCACAGGCTGGCGGGGCGGACCCTGCTGGACCACGCGATCGACGCGGCGCAGGAGCTGGGCTGCGAGCGCATCATCGTCGTGGTGGGCGCCCACAGCCCGCAGGTCGGCGAGAGCGTCCGCAAGCGGCTTGGTCCGAACTCGACCGTGGTCCAGGACCCGCCGCTGGGCACTGGCCACGCCGTCTTGGCCGCGCGGGAAGCGCTGGCCGACTTCGACGGCGACGTGGTCGTCACCTACGCCGATTGCCC
>NZ_DATFAV010000305.1:0-8383 GCF_035254145.1 Caulobacter sp.
AAGAACGCCTAACTAAGCCGTCACGCCAGACGCCCGGAAAACCCCAGGAGCCCCCATGTCGCTGCGAGTCGCCGTCCAGATGGATCCCGTCCTGGGGATCAACATCGACACCGACACGACCTTCCTGATGATGATGGAGGCCCAGAGCCGGGGCCATAAGCTGTGGTTCTACACCCCTGACAAGCTGTCGCTGGAGGACGGCCGGGTCTTCGCCCGCGCCCAGTCCCTGGAGGTCTTCGCCGAGAAGGGCGCCCACGCCAGGCTGGGCGAGCCCATGCTGCTGGACATGAAGGACGACGTCGACGTGGTGCTGATGCGCCAGGATCCGCCGTTCGACATGGCCTACATCACCGCCACCCACTTCCTGGAGAAGGTGCATCCCCACACCCTGGTCGTGAACAATCCGGCCGAGGTTCGCAACGCGCCGGAAAAGCTGTTCGTCACCGACTTCCCCGGCGTCCAGCCGCCGACCCTGATCACCAGCGACCACGAGGCGATCTACGACTTCCGCGCCCGCCACGGCGACATCGTGCTCAAGCCCCTCTACGGCGGCGGCGGCTCGGGCGTGGCGCGGCTGCTGGCCGACGACCCCAACCTCGACGCCCTCCTGGAGCTGCACGCCATGATCGGCCGCGAGCAGGTCATCGCCCAGAAGTTCGTGCCCGCCGTCAGCAAGGGCGACAAGCGCGTCCTGCTGGTCGACGGCGAGCCCGTCGGCGCCATCAACCGGGTGCCAGCCGAGGGCCAGGTGCGCTCGAACCTGCGGGTCGGCGGCCGCGCCGAAGCGGTCGAGCTGACCGCGCGCGACAAGGAGCTCTGCGCCATCATCGGCCCCGAGCTAAAGCGCCGTGGACTGATCTTTGTCGGCATTGACGTCATTGGCGAGTACCTGACGGAAATCAACGTTACATCGCCGACCGGCGCGCAACAGCTGCAGCGATTCAGCGGCGTGAACGCGGCGGCTGTACTTTGGGATCGCATCGAGGACATTCGCCGCGCCCGTGGGTAATTTTGGGTAACTCTCTGATTTTCCCGAAACGTTCGTTTTTCGTTCTTGCTACGACCCAAGAGCTATGCTGCAACTTGTGGATAAACTTTGATTTTCCATGAGGCGCGGATATGGCGGCCAGGGTCGTCACGGTGGCGTTCGAAGGTGTGGAGGCCCGACGTATCGACGTCGAGGTCCAGCTGACCACCGGCCACCACGCTTTCGTGGTCGTGGGTCTGGCCGACAAGGCCGTGGCCGAAAGCCGCGAGCGGGTGCGCGGTGCCTTCGCCGGTCTTGGCCTGTCGCTGCCCGGCAAGCGCATCGTCGCCAACCTGGCGCCGGCCGACATGCCCAAGGAAGGGACCCATTTCGACCTGCCGATCGCCCTGGCGGTGATGGCGGCGCTGGGGGTCATTCCGCTGGACGCCCTCGACGGCTGGGCGGCGATGGGCGAGCTTTCCTTGGACGGACGCATCGTGCCGGCCGCCGGCGCCCTGCCCGCGGCCATGGCGGCCGGGGCCATGGACCTGGGGCTGATCTGCCCCGAGGCGTCCGGACCCGAGGCGGCCTGGGCCGGCGGGACTCGAATCCTGGCGCCGCGCTCCCTGGTCTCGCTGATCAATCACTTCCGGGGCAGCCAGATCCTTTCCGCGCCGACGCCCGGCCCGATCGTCGAGGGCGAGCGGCCGAAAGACCTGCGCGACGTCAAGGGCCAGGAGCACGCCAAGCGCGCCCTGGAGATCGCCGCGGCCGGCGGCCACAACCTGCTGTTCGTCGGCCCGCCGGGGTCGGGAAAGTCGATGCTGGCCCAGCGCCTGCCCGGCCTCCTGCCGCCCCTGACCTCGACCGAGTTGCTGGAGACCTCGATGGTCCATTCGGTGGCCGGGCTGATCGCGCGCGGCACGCTGAGCCGGGCCCGGCCGTTTCGCAGCCCTCACCATAGCGCCAGCATGGCCGCGCTCACCGGCGGCGGCCATCGCGCCAAGCCGGGCGAGGTGTCGCTGGCCCATAACGGGGTGCTGTTCCTGGATGAACTGCCCGAGTTCGGGGTCCAGGCGCTGGACAGCCTGCGCGCGCCACTGGAGACCGGCGAGGTGATGGTCGCCCGCGCCAACGCCCACGTCCGCTATCCGGCCCGGGTGCAGCTTGTGGCCGCCATGAACCCGTGCCGCTGCGGCCACGGCGGCGCCGGTCGAGGGGCCTGCGGCAAGGCTCCGCGTTGCCAGAAGGATTACCAGGGTCGGGTGTCGGGGCCTCTGATGGACCGCATCGACCTGGCCGTCGACATGCCCGCCGTGACCGCCGCCGACCTCTCCCTGCCCCCGCCCGCCGAGGGCTCGGCCGAGGCGGCCGCGCGAGTGGCCCGCGCCCGGCGCCTGCAGCAGGAGCGCGCCGACGCCCATGGCGCGGCCGACGGGCTGAACGGTCGGGCCGAGGGCGCCTTCCTGGAGAGGATCACCGACCTGGACGAGCCCGGGCGCGCCTTGCTGGCCCGCGCCGCCGAGGCCGGCCGCATCAGCGCCCGCGGCTGGACGCGGGTCCTGCGCCTGGCGCGCACCATCGCCGACCTGGAAAGCGCCGAGACCGTGCGGCGCGTCCACGTGGCCGAGGCCCTAGCCTATCGGCGCACCACGACGCCCGGCGAAGAGGTCGCGCCGGCTTGACCACCCGTTAAGTTGCGCCGGTTAGGGTCGTGTCTCATGAGCGACCAAAGACCCGGCGTCACGCCCGAGCAACTGGCCACCCTGAGCCATGAATTCCGCACGCCGCTGAACGGCGTGCTGGGGATGGCGCGGCTGCTCGAGAACACCAAGCTGACCGCCGAGCAGCGCGCCTATGTCACCGCCCTGCGCGAAAGCGGCGACCATCTGCTGTCGCTGGTCAACGACGTCCTGCACTTCGCCCGCCTGGGCGCGGCTTCCATCGAGCTCTCCATCGCGCCGGTCGATGTCGAGGGCCTGCTGCGGCAGGTGGCCGAGCTGATGAGCCCGCGCGCCCACGAGAAGGGCGTCGAGATCGCCTGGGCCCTGTCGGCTCCCCTGCCGGTCATCCGGGCCGACGAGGGCCGGTTGCGGCAGATCCTGCTGAATTTCACCGGCAACGCCGTCAAGTTCACCGAGGCGGGCGGGGTGCTGCTGTCGGCCTCCGCGGCGGAGGACGGCCGGCTGCGCTTTTCGGTGGCCGACACCGGCCCCGGCGTCGCGCCCGACGCCCGCGCCCGCATCTTCGACGCCTTCGTCCAGACGGACATCACCCACAGCACTCAGCTGGGCGGGGCGGGGCTTGGCCTGGCCATCGTCTCGCGCCTGGCCGCGGCCATGGGCGGCGAGGTCGGGGTCGGCGGCGAGCTGGGACACGGCGCCGAGTTCTGGTTCGAGGCCCCCTTCCAGCTGGCCGGACCCGCGCCCCGCGCCGCGCCGCTGGCCGGTCGCGGCGTCGCCGTCGTCTCGCCCAACGCCATCGTCCGGGTCGCCACCGCGCGCCAGATCGAGGCGGCGGGCGGCCGCGCCTTCGCCGCCGTCGACGTCACCTCGGCCCTGGCCGGCGCGCCGGCCGACGCGGTGCTGCTGATCGACGCCGCCCTGGCGGGTCCGCGCGGAACCCTCAAGGCGCCCGCCGGCCGCAAGGCCGTCGTGCTGCTGACCCCCGCCCAGCGCGACGACATCGACAAGCTGAAGGCCGCCGGCTTCAGCGGCTATCTAATCAAGCCGTTGCGCGCGGCGTCGCTGGTCGAGCAGGTGCTGCAGGCCGACGCCGCCGAGGCCGCGCCGCGCCAGGACGCCCGCCACCACGACGACGACCGGATCGCCGGCGCCATCGCCCACGGCGTGCGCGTGCTGCTGGCCGAGGACAATCCGATCAACGCCCTGCTGGCCCGCACCCTGCTCGAGCGCGAAGGCTGCAAGGTCGACCGCGTCGCCGATGGCGAGCAGGCGGTGGCCGCCGCCGTCTCCGGGGCCTACGACCTGATCCTGATGGACCAGCGGATGCCGGGCCTGTCGGGCGTGGAAGCCGCCCGCGCCCTGCGCGCCAAGGGCGTCACCGCCCCGATCGCGGCCCTGACCGCCGACGCCTTCGACGAGGACAAGCGCGCCTGCCTGGCCGCCGGCATGGACGACTTCCTGGTCAAGCCCCTGACCCAGGAGGCCCTCCGAGACGTCCTGACCCGCTGGACGACCCCAGGCGCAACGGGCGGCGGCTGGACGAAAACCGCGACGCGCGCCAAGGTCGCCGGCTAATCCGGGGCGGTCCCCGGACAGGGGATCGCCGCGATGACCAAGCCCGCCGACGCCAAGGCCGCGCCCGAGAAGAAAACCCTTCTCCAGACCCTGGCCTTCTTTGGCGAACGGCGCAGCCTGGTGATGCTGGGCCTCGGCTTCGCGTCCGGCCTTCCCTACATGCTGATCTTCGACACCCTGTCGCTGTGGCTGCGCGATGCGGGTCTGTCGCTGGCGGTGATCGGCTTCTTCAGCCTGGCGACCCTGTCGTTCTCGTTCAAGTTCCTGTGGGCGCCGCTGATCGACCGCGCCAAGGTTCCGGTGCTGCATGGCCTGCTGGGCCACCGGCGGGCATGGATGCTGGTCTGCCAGGCGACGATCATCCTGGGCCTAACGGCGATCTCGGCCATCAATCCGGCCGCCAACCTGCCGCTGATGGCCCTGGCGGCCGTGATCGTCGGCTTCGCCACCGCCACCCAGGACATCGTCATCGACGCCTGGCGCATCGAGGTGGTCGACACCGAGCGCCAGGGCCAGATGGCGGTGGCCGTACAGTGGGGTTATCGCGGCGCGATGATCATGGCCGGCGCCGTGCCCCTGCTGCTGGCCGAACGGTTCGGCTGGAACATCTCCTACCTGGCGATGGCCGGCGCGATGGCGGTCGGGGTGATCTCGGTCCTGGCCGCCCCGCGCGAAGCCGCCCACGCCATCCGACCGATCCACACCGAGGGCGTGCGCCAGTCCAAGGCGCTGGAGATCGCCGAATGGCTGGCGCGCCTGGCCATCCTGCTGGTCGGGGCGCTGCTGGTCGGCTCTGGCCTGTCGGGCGACGCCGCCCTGCTGTCCAAGCTGGTCGGGAACGAGGCCCTGGCCGAAGCCTGGAGCGCCAAGCCGAACGGCGTCTGGCTGCAACTGGCCGGCGTGCTGGCCGGCCTGGCCATCGTGATCCTGGCGGCCTGGCCGATCCCCAAGGTCCCGACCAAGCCCGGCGTCTATCTGTCGACAGCGCTGGGTTCGCCGCTGAAGGAGTTCCTGACCCGCTTCGAAGGGATCGCCGGCCTGATCCTGGCGGCGATCTGCGTCTACCGCGTCTCGGACTTCGTGCTGAACATCATGAACCCGTTCTACCGGGACATGGGCTTCTCCCTGACCGAGATCGCCGAGATCCGGAAGGTGTTCGGCATCATCGCCTCGATGGCGGGGGTGTTCCTGGGTGGGGTGATCGTCGCGCGGCTGGGCCTGATGAAGGCGCTGGTCATCGGCGCCTTCGCCCAGCCGCTCAGCAATCTGATGTTCGCCCTGCTGGCCATGAGCGGCCACAACATCCCGATGCTGTTCGCCTCGATCTGCCTGGACAACATCGCCGGCGGCGTCGCCGGCACGGCGCTGATCGCCTACATGTCCAGCCTGACCACGGCGGGCTTCACGGCCACGCAATACGCCCTGTTCTCGTCGCTCTACGCCCTGCCCGGCAAACTGATCGCCTCGCAGTCGGGCCGCATCGTCGAGGCCTCGGCCCAGGCGGCCGAGCACGGCGGCCCGATCGGCCTGTTGAAGGGCTTGTTCACCCGCCTGCCGCCCGAGAGCTTCACCGCCGCCGGCGCCAAGCTGGGCGTCGGCGCCCCGGCCATGGCGGCGGGCTATACGGCGTTCTTCATCTACACGGCGCTGATCGGCGTGGTGGCGATCGTGCTGTCGTTCCTGGTCGCCGCGCGGCAGAAGCCGGCCGAGGCGGCGACGCCTTAAATCCTCTCCCCATGGGAGAGGTGTCGGCGCAGCCGACGGAGAGGGGAGAGGCCGGCTCGGCAGGACTTCCCCCTCCGGTCGCTACGCGACCGCCTCCCGCGCTAGGGGGAGGATTTCCCCCTCGGTCTAGACCCGCAAGCACACCACCTGGGCCACGCGCAGGTCGCGGCGCAGGCCGTCGGCGACCCGGCCGTAGTTTTCGGTCGTGATCGGCTCGCCGGGCGCGAATTCCGAAGGCGCGGGACGGCGACGCGGGCCGAGCACGGTCTTCAAGGTCTCCGGCGCGGTCGTGTAGATGCGGCCCCGACGCGGGGACTCGGCCACGGTGACCCCGATCACCCGCCCGGCGGCGTCCAGGGCGGGCGCCCCGGAGAGACCCGACAGGGTGCCCTTCAAGGTGTCGGTGCGGCCGACCTCGGCCCAGACCAACACCGGCTCGGTGCGCGCGCCGCGGCCATGCACCACCAGGTTCTCGCGGCCCAGCAGGCGCGAGGCGGCCTCGCCCGGATGGCCTTGCGGGAACCCGGGATGATAGGCGCGCGCGCCTCGGCGCAGCGGCTGATCGACGCCCAGCGGCACGGCCGGAGCGCCGCCCTCGGTGGTCAGGATCGCCGCGTCGGCGCGCGGATCGACATGGACCCGGGCGGCCACGCCGCGTCCGTCGGCCACCACGATGGCCGCCTGCTTGCAGCCGTCGACCACGTGGCGGGCGGTCAGCCAGACACCGTCGTCGCCGACCGAGAAGGCCGTGCCCGAGCCCGGCTCGGGCCGGTCGGGCACCTGGACGACGATCGACGGGTCGAACGGCGAGGACGGCCCCAGCGGCAGCCCTTCCTCGCCCGGAACCGGCGGCGGCGGCGGCGGAGCGTCCGAGCGCTCCTGCCGGCCCACGGCCACGATCACCAGGGCGCTGACCGCCGCGGCGTAGACCAACCAGTCTGGAAGCTTGGGAAAATGCACCGGAAAGCCCCCGCGCCTCGCTCGATCAGCCCGCCACCGCGGCGGCCAGGATCAGGGCGGTGGCCAGCTTGGCGCCGACCAGCAGGGCGGCGGCCGAGATCTCGCCCTCGTGGATGCGTTCGGGCAGGCCCTTGAGCACCATGTCCGTGCAGCGGAAGACCAGCAACTGGACGGCGATGGTCGCCGCGCCCCAGATCATGATCTCGATCACCGAGGTCGAGGCCGTCAGCGAGATGGCCAGCGGAATGGCCAGGCCCACCATCACCCCGCCCAGCGACAGGGCGGCGGCGGAATTGCCCTCGCGGATCAGGGTGATCTCCTTGTGGGGCGTCATCAGCGCATAGAGCGCCGTGCCCAGGATCAGCATCACCAGGGTTACGCCAGCGTGCAGCAGGGTGACCGGAAAGCCGGTGGCGAAGGCCTGGACCTCGGGCGACTGGAGCTGGGACGGCATGGACGCGGACTACCCCGGGAAATCTACAGAGCCCTGACTACCACGGCGGGGCGCGTCTTGCGTAGGGGGCGTCTTGCGCAGGTTACTTGTAGAAGCCCTGCCGCAGGTTGATCCCGTGCTCGACGAAGACCTTCATCGCGCACAGCATGCCGGTCCAGCCCTCGCAATTGCCAAAGGCGGCCTTCTCGCCCTCGGGCGTGTCGCGCCAGCCTGTCTCGTGGATCGTCACCAGGGTGCGGCCGTCGCCGGTGTCGGCGAAGGTCATGGTGACGGTGGTCGTATCGCCGGTGGGCGAGCCCCAGCGCAGGACGATCTTCTGGTTTTGCAGGACCTCGACCACCTCCACCGGAAAGGCGCCGGGGAAATCGTGGAAGTCCCAGGTGACGGTCGCGCCGGTCTCCAGCCGCCCCTTCGCCCCGCCGGTGGTGAAGTAGCCGGACAACTTCTTCGGATCGGCCACGGCCTCGAAGACCTCGGTCACGGGCTTGGCGATCCGGCCGCTGACGGTGAATTCGTGCGCCATGGAACACTCTCCTCGCTTGCTGGCGCGGACCATATGTTATAAAATTATAACATGTCAAACGAGGACGAAGCCGACCTGATCTTCAAGGCCCTGGGCCACCGGGTCCGGCGGCGGATCCTGGATCTGTTGAAGGTCGAACCGCTGACGACCGGCAGTCTGTGCGCCCTGTTTCCGGAGTTGGATCGCTGCACGGTTATGCAGCACCTCTCGGTGCTGGAAGCGGCGGGCCTGGTCGTGGCCGAGCGGCGCGGGCGCGAGCGCTGGAACCACCTGGACGCCCTGCCCGTGCACGCGATCCACGAACGCTGGATCGGACCTTATGCGGCCTATGCGGCGGCGATGCTCAGCCGGCTGAAGAAGGCGGTGGAGGAAGAAGTTTAGCGTCCCTTCTCCCCTTGCGGGAGAGGGAATCAAGCCGCCTCGTCGTCGTCCTCGCTCAGCATGCCCGCCATGGCCGCCATCGACAGCTTGCGCAGGGCGCTGGCGCGGACCTT
>NZ_DATFAV010000306.1:0-6147 GCF_035254145.1 Caulobacter sp.
GGCGACCATAGACGCCGCGGCCGATCATCACGCCGTCGGCGCCGGACTGCTCTAGAGCTAGGCGAGCGCTGGCGCCGTCGACGATGTCGCCATTGACCAGCACCGGAACCGAGACGGCGTTCTTCACCGCCGCGACGGCGGCCCAGTCGGCGACTCCCTTGTAGAACTGATTGCGAGTGCGACCGTGCACCGTGATCGCCTTGGCCCCGACAGCTTCGGCGCGTCGAGCGATGTCGGGAGCGTTGAGGCTGTCGACATCCCAGCCCAAACGCATCTTCACCGTCACCGGAACATCGACAGCCTCGACCGCGGCCGCGACCAGAGCTTCAGCCAGGTTCGGCTCGCGCATCAGGGCCGAACCGCAAGCCGCGCCGGCGGCGACCTCCTTGGCGGGACAGCCAAAATTCAGGTCGATGATTTCGGCGCCCGCCTCGGCCGCCATGCGAGCGCCCTGGGCCATGAAGCCGACGTCGCGCCCGACCAGCTGGATCACCGTCAGCGGCAAGCCGCTGCCCACGGCGGCGCGACGCACGACATCGGGGCGCCCTCTCGCGAACTCCGCGCTGGCCACCATTTCCGTCGCCACATAGGGCGCGCCGAGCGCCGTGGCCGTTTCTCTGAAGGGCAGGTCCGAGACCCCGGTCATAGGTGCGATCCACACCCGACCGGGGACCTGAACCCCGCCGACCTCGAGCTTGTTGCTCATTTTGTAATCATCCCCGTAGCTGCCTTTTTAGGCATATTGTGCGGCGCAGTAAAGCCCGGATCGACTGGACAAGGACGGTGGCCCGACTAAACAGCCCCTATGACCTTTTCCGCCGTGATCGTCGCCGCCGGTTCGGGAACCCGGGCCGGTCCCGGCCAAGCCAAGCAATGGCGGCTTGTCGCCGGAAAGCCGGTCTTGCGCTGGTCGGTCGAAGCATTCCTCGCGGCCGGCGCGGCCCATATTGTCATCGTAACGACCGAGGATGGCGAAGGGGCGCTGCCCGAGCTCTTGTCCGGCCTCTCGGGCTGGTCAGCGGCGCGCGGTGGCGCGACTCGGGCGCTGTCTGTCCAGGCCGGCCTGGCCGCTCTCGCACATCGCCCTGACAGCGAGCCCGTCCTGATCCACGACGCCGCCCGTCCCTTTCTCGGGTCTTCGATCGTAGAGGCCGTGCTGCAGGCGCTCGCCGACGCCGATGTCGCCCTGCCCGCCCTGCCCGTCGCCGATACCCTCAAGCGCGCCGAGCCCGGTCAGGCCCTGACGACCGCCTCGCGCGAACACCTCTGGCGCGCTCAGACGCCACAGGCCGCGCGCCGTAACACGCTCCAGGCCGCCTATGCCGCCTGGTCCGGAGGCGAGCCGACCGACGACGCCCAAGTGGTGGAAGCCGCCGGTGGCCGCGTCGCCATCGCGCCGGGCGATCCGCTTCTGATGAAACTCACCTATCCCGAGGACTTCGCCATGGCCGAACGGCTCGCCGGCGCCGCGCGCGTCACCCGTGTTGGCCAAGGCTTCGACGCCCACCGCTGGGGTCCCGGCGACGAGGTCTGGCTGTGCGGCGTCGCGATCAAGCATGACGAGACGCTGATCGGCCATTCGGACGCCGACGCGGGCCTGCACGCCCTGACCGACGCCCTATTGGGCGCGATCGGCGAAGGCGACATCGGCGACCATTTCCCGCCGACCGACCCGAAGTGGAAGGGCGCGCCCTCGGATCAATTCCTCAAGCACGCCGCCGAACTGGTCGCCGCCAAGGGGGGGACGATCGTCAATGTGGACGTGACCCTGATCTGCGAGCGCCCGAAGATCAAACCGCACCGCCAGGCCATGCGAGAGCGGTTGGCCGAGGTCTTGGGCCTTCCTGTCGATCGGGTGAGCGTCAAGGCGACCACGACCGAGAAGATGGGCTTCACCGGCCGTGGCGAGGGTTTGGCCGCCTCGGCCGTCGTGGCGGTCGAGACCCCCGCCTGAACAGGCTAAGCTGATCGGCGAAGACGGAGACTCGCATGTTCCCTCTGGAAATCCAGACGCTGGCCCGGCTGCTGATCGATGAAGCGCGCGGGAAATCTTTGCGCCTGGTGACGGCGGAGAGCTGCACGGGCGGTCTGGTCGCGGGCGCGATCTGCTCGATCGCCGGCGCGTCGGACGTCTTCGAGCGCGGCTTCGTCACCTACACCAACAGAGCCAAGTCGGAGATGCTGGGCGTACCTGGCGACTTGATCGCCGATCACGGCGCGGTTTCCGAGCCGGTCGCGCGCATGATGGCCGAGGGGGCGCTACGGGAGAGCAATGGTCACGTGGCCGTCGCTATCACTGGCGTCGCCGGTCCAGGCGGGGGAACGCCGCTCAAGCCGGTCGGGACCGTCCATTTCGCGGTGGCGCGGGCCAATCGTTCCGTCGTTCATCGCCACGAGAGGTTCGATGGCGACACGCGAGAGGCCGTCCAGTTGGCGGCGATCAGGGTGGCGCTTGAGATGCTCCGCGAGGCGGTGGCCTAGTGCCCGAGACCGCGCCCAGCGACTGGCGCCGCTTCACCGGCGCAAACCTTTCGCAGCGCGCGCTGAAAGCCGCCGCGGCCCGCAAGACGGAAATCCGCCACGCCATTCGTGTCTCGGCGGCCGTGGGCGCGGCCTACGCCCTGGCCACGCTGCTGCGCCTGCCGCAAGGCTTTTGGGCGGTGTTCACCGCCGTCATCGTGGTCCAGGCCAGCCTCGGCGCGACGATCACCGCGTCGATCGAACGGTTCTTGGGCACGGTGGTGGGCGCGCTGGCGGGCGCCGTGGCGGCCTATTTCCATAGCCGGTGGCCGCAGTTCGGCGGCCTAATCCTGTGCGTGACGGTGGCGCTATCGGCCTTCGTCGCCGCACTGAGACCTTCGCTGAAGGCCGCGCCGGTCACCGCAGTGATCATGCTGATCGGTACGACCACCCATATGGATCCCCTGATCGCGGCCAGTCTGCGCGTGGTCGAGATCACGGTCGGGAGCCTGGTCGGCGTCGCGGCGACTCTCCTGATCTTCCCCGCCCGCGCCCATGCCTCGGTCGTGGCCAGCGTCCAGAAGATCGCTGGATTGCAGGCGGACATTCTCGAGAGCCACGTGCTGGCGCTGCGCGGGACGCCAGGCCCCATCGACAATCTCAAGGCTCAAGATGATCTGCGCGCCGCACTGGCCAAGCTGCAGGCGGCGATGACCGAAGCCGGCCGCGAAAGCGCCACCCGGTTGAGCGATCGGTCGGTGTCCGACGCCCTGCCTCGCACGCTCTGGCGGTTGCGTAACGACACGGTGATGGTCGGACGGACGCTGCGCGCGCCTCTTCCGGGAGCCCTCGCGCCCGCCGCCGGCGACATGCTGGAAGCCAGCGCCCGCTTCCTGCGAGCCTCCGCGGCGTTTCTTGGCGGCGGCCCCCGCCCGGACCGCATCGCGTTCGCCACGGCGCACCAGGTCTTTCAGACCTGCTTCGAGAGCTTGCGGGGAAAAGGCGTCACCCGGGACCTGGAGTTCGACGACGCCGCCCGGGTCTTCGGACTGGCCTTCGCCATCGAGAACCTGTTCTCCAACCTCGGCGACTTCGAGGAACGGATCGAGGAAGTCGTCGAAAAGAAGGACTAGGCGTTCGGTCCGTAGATCTGGCGCGCCCGGTCTTCGAAGCAGGCGATCAGCTTGCCGGCGGCCTTGTCGACATTGGCGGCCAGCAGCGCGTCCAGCATAAGCGACTTGAAGGCGAACTCGATCGTGAACTCGATCCGCGTCGCTTCCCCCTCGGGGACGAAGCGCCAGGCGTTCACCAGGCGCTTGAACGGGCCATACAGCAGGTTGACGTCGATGCTGAGCGCCTCGCTGTCTCGGCGGACCCGCGTGGCGAACTTCTCGCGCAGGAACGAAAAGCCGACCTGCGCCTCGGCGTCGATCGTGCTCACGGCGCCGTCCTCGCGCGCGTTCCAGGTGCGCATGCCCGTGATCCACGGCACGAAGCGCGGATAGGCCTCGACGTCTCCGACGAGTTGAAACAGGGGCTCGGGCGCGTAAGGCAGGACGCGCGTGACGACGTGACGATGCAAGGGGTTATGTCGTGCGGGCGTCGAGCGCGCGGCGGGCGGCCTGCAGCTTGGCGAAGTCCTCGCCCGCGTGGTGCGACGAGCGGGTCAGCGGGCTGGAAGACACCATCAGGAAACCCTTGGCCCGGGCGATCGCCTCATAGGCCTTGAACTCCTCGGGCGTCACGAAGCGGTCGATCGCGGCGTGCTTGCGGGTCGGCTGCAGATATTGGCCGATGGTGATGAAGTCGACGCCGGCCGAGCGCATGTCGTCCATCACCTGCATGACCTCCTCCTTGGTTTCGCCAAGGCCGACCATCAGGCCGGACTTGGTGAACTGGGAGGGATCGCGCTGCTTCACGCGGTCCAGCAGGCGCAGCGAATTGTAGTAGCGGGCCCCGGGGCGGATCTTGAGATAGAGCCGCGGCACGGTCTCGAGGTTGTGGTTGAAGACGTCCGGCTTGGAGTCGATGACCACGTTCTCGGCGTTGTCCTTGCGCAGGAAGTCCGGCGTCAGGATCTCGATGGTCGTGCCTGGCGCGGCCGCGCGAATGGCGGTGACCACCTCGGCGAAGTGGCGCGCGCCGCCGTCCAGCAGGTCGTCGCGGTCCACCGAAGTAATGACCACGTGCTTGAGGCCCATCTTGGCGACGGCCTCGGCCACGCGGCGCGGCTCGTCGGGATCCAGCTGGGTCGGCAGGCCGGTGGTGACGTTGCAGAAGGCGCAGGCGCGGGTGCAGATCTCGCCCATGATCATCATGGTCGCGTGCTTTTGGCTCCAGCACTCGCCGATGTTCGGGCAGGCGGCCTCTTCGCAGACCGTGTGCAGCTTGTGCTCGCGGACGATGCCCCGGGTCTCGTTGTATTGCCCCGAACCCGGCGCGCGGACCCGCAACCACTCGGGTTTGCGAAGGACCGGCGTGTCGGGACGGTTCTGCTTTTCGGGATGGCGCGCCGCCCGGTCTTCCGGGCCGCGAGCCTTGAGGGTGTCGATCACCGTGGCCATGGCGCCTAAATCGGTCTTCTTGGCCTCCGGATCAAGCGCTTGATCCTGCTTAAGGCTTTCAGTCGGGCGCGATGGAGAGAATCGAGGCTGTTCGAGCGCTTTGCGCGTGGTCGACGCGGCGGGGCGACCGTTGCGTCCTTTCTCAAAACCTTGCGCCACAAGGCGGCGCTCACGCTTTGTGACTCATTCTTGCAAAGCCGGACCTTACTCGGCAGACTCCGCGTTTAACGAACGAAAGCGGACTTTCGCTTTTCGGGGAGGTTTCGCCGGGATGCCGGTAGCTTACGATGCGCGAACCGGCCAAAAGGCCATCTTCGACGCCCTTATCGACGCCCGCGACAAATATGGCGCCAAGAAGCAGATCCTGGAGGACCAGGACCGCAATCCCCTCACCTATGTCGATCTGATCCGGGCCAGCTTCGCCCTGGGTCGTAAGATCGCGGCGATGACGAAGCCTGGCGAACATGTCGGCGTGCTGCTGCCGTCGGGTTCCGGCGCGGTCGTGACCTTCTTTGCTCTACACGCGTTCGGTCGTGTTCCGACCATGCTCAACTTCACGGCCGGCTTGCGGAACATCAAAGCCGCCTGCCGTTTGGCCGGGATCAAGCGCGTTCTGACGGCGCACCGGTTTATCGAGCTGGGCAAGCTGCACGACATCGTCGACGCGATCAGCATCCAGGCCGAAGTCACCTACCTTGAGGACGTGCGCGGCACGATCGGACTGGGCGACAAGCTGTTCGCCGCCGCCGCCGGCATGTTCCCCCGCCGCTTCCGGGTTCCGGCCAAGCCGTCGGACAAGGGCGTCGTACTTTTCACCTCGGGCAGCTTCGGCGCCCCTCGCGGCGTGGTCCTGACCCAGGAGAATCTGGTTCAGAACGCCATGCAGGTGGCCGCGCATATCGAGCTGAATCCCAACTGGGTGATGTTCAATCCTCTGCCGGTGTTCCATTGCTTTGGCCTGACGGGCGGCGTGATACTGCCGATCCTGACGGGGATGAAGGCGTTCCAGTACCCCTCACCTCTGCACACCAAGCAGATCCCGCCGCTGATCAAGGACGCCAAGGCCTCGATCCTGCTGGCCACCGACACCTTCGTGAATCAGTACGCCCGCGCGTCCGAGGCC
>NZ_DATFAV010000307.1:0-3766 GCF_035254145.1 Caulobacter sp.
CTGGCTGCGGCGACTGGCCGGCCGGATCGAGACCGGCAAGGACTCGATCAGCGACCCGCTGATGGGCGGTCCGGCGGTATTGGGAGTTTAGGCTTCAGGCGTCCCATATCGAGACCTAGCGAAAATACGCCGCCTTCCTCGCCCTTGTGGCGAGGATCCATGCGGGAAGGCGGGCTCTGAGTTCGACGTTATGCTGGGCCGAACAGCCTGGACGACGCAGCGCAGCAGCCTCTGAACCATGGGTCCTGGGCACAAGGCCCAGGAAGGCGGAAGTTTTAGCTTGAGCCGCCGACATGGCCACCGAAGCCCCACCGCTCTGAGAAAATCGGATAGGGGTAGCTCCGGGATTCGTTCAGGACGCCGCCATGCCTCTTCGCCACGCCGTCTCTCTCCTCGCCCTGGCTGTCGCCCTGACGGCCGCGCCCGCGATCGCCGCGCCGAAGGCCGATCCCGCCAAGGCCGTGAGCCGGCTGGTCGCCTCGCCAGCGTTCAAGAAGGCCGCGGAGAAGCTGGACGCGGACTACGATCGCACGGTCGCCGACATCGTCGCCCTGACCGAGATCCCCGCCCCGCCCTTCAAGGAAGAGGCGCGCGCCAAGGCCTATCTGGCGATGCTGAAGGCCCACGGCCTGACGAACGTCGAGATGGACGCCGAGGGCAATGTCATGGGCGTGCGCCCCGGGACGCAGACCAAGGGCGCCGGGCCGTTCGTGGTCATCGCCGCCCACCTCGACACCGTCTTTCCAGAAGGCACGGACGTGAAGGTCCGGCGCGAGGGCACGCGGCTGATGGCGCCGGGGATCGGCGACGACAGCCGCTCGCTGGCGACCCTGCTGGCCTATCTGCGCGCCATGGACGCCGCGGGGATCAAGACCAGGCGCGACATCCTGGTGGTCGGCAATGTCGGCGAGGAGGGCCCCGGCGACCTGCGCGGGATCCGCCACCTGTTCAACAAGGGTCCGTACAAGGGCCGGATCGGCGCCTTCTTCTCGATGGACGGTTCGGACCCGTCGCGGATCGTCGACAAGGGCGTCGGCTCCAAGCGCTATCGGGTGACCTTCAAGGGCCCGGGCGGCCACAGCTACGGCGCGTTCGGCATCGTCAATCCGATGGCGGCCATGGCCAAGGCGGTGAGCGACCTCTACGCGGTCGAGACGCCGAAATCGCCGAAGACCACCTATTCGGCCAGCGTCACGGGCGGAGGCACCTCGGTGAACTCGATCCCGAACAGCGTCTTCATGGAGTTCGACATGCGCTCGGAAAGCGCCGCCGAGCTGGCCAGGCTGGACCAGACCCTGGTCGGCATCCTGGACAAGGCCGTGGCGGCCGAGAACGCCGCCCGCTCCACCCAGGACGGCAAGGTCAGCTACGAGGCCAAGGTGATCGGCGAGCGGCCGGCGGGCCAGACGCCCCAGACCGCCGACATCGTCGTGGCCACGGCGGCGGCGATCACGGCGCTGGGCTTCAAGCCCGAACACGAGGACAGCTCGACCGACTCCAACGTGCCGATGAGCCTCGGGATTCCCGCCGTCACCATCGGCGCCGGCGGCAAGGGCGGCCGCGCCCACGCCCTGGACGAATGGATCGACATCGAGAAGGGCGAGGCGGTCAAGGGCATGCAGGTGGGCCTGGCCGCCCTGCTGGCCGTGGCGGGGACGGACTGAGCGGTCAGGCCGACAGGGCGGTCAGGACCAGCGGGATCACCGCCCCCACCGCCAACAGGATCCAGGACAGCTTCTTCTCCCGGCCGTAGGCGATCGCCATCCAGACGCCCAGCGCCGTGGTCGCGACCAGGGCGATCGAGACCAGCAGGAACACCGCCTTCAAGAGTGGGATGGCCGGCTTGACGGCCGGCTCGGCGTCCGGGGCCTTGGCGGCGGCTTGTGGCGCGGCCGTCGCGGGCGTCGCCGTGGCGGGCTTTTGGGCGGCCTCGGCGGCGGGCGGGCCCGGCTTGCGTCCCCGGGCCTTGTAGACCTGGTTCTTGTGCACCATGCCCAGCTTCTCGATCACGGCCGGCGCGACATAGGCGCCGTGGGACTCGTGCAGCTCATAGAGCTGGACCGCGCCGGTCAGGGCGAAGAACATCACGCTGGGAGCGATCAGCAGCGCCAGATAGCTGTGGATGCGCCGAACGGCGGCGAAACGCAGGGCGGGATTGGAGCGGGGCTTGGGGGCGGTGGCCATGAACGGCTCTCCGAGGCGGACGTCGCCGCACTTTCCCGTTCCAGCGAAGCTTGCGCCACGCGCTAGATCAATTTCCGGCTTAAAGTCTGTCGGGCTTGCCCTGGCCCAGCTCGGCCAGTTTGGAGGAATCGGGACCGGTCGGGCCGCCGTCGGCCAGCATCCGGTCGATGCGGGCCTTCTGCGACTTGAACGCCGCCAGCTCCGAACCCGCCAGCACCGTGCCCTGTGGCACCTTGGCGCCGATCGGATTGACCCGCTGGCCCTTCAGCCAGATCTCGTAGTGAAGATGCGGACCCGAGGCCAGGCCGGTCGAGCCGACATAGGCCACCACCTGGCCCTGGCGCACGCGCATGCCCGGACGGATGCCCGGGGCGTAGCGCGAGATGTGGCCGTAGCCGGTATCCCAATTGCCGGAATGGCGGATGCGCAGCCAGTTGCCGTAGCCGCCCCAGCGCTTGGCCTCCAGCACCACGCCGTCGCCGGCCGCCAGGATCGGCGTGCCCGTCCCGGCCCCGAAGTCGACGCCCTGGTGGGCGCGGGTGTAGCCCAGCACCGGGTGCCTGCGCATGCCGAACACCGAGGTGATGCGCGCCCCATCGACCGGCGTGCGCAGCAGGAAGCCTTTGATGTTCTTGCCCATTTCATCGAAGAATTGGGTCTTTCCCTCGCTGTCGCGGCGATCGAAGGCGTAGAACCGCTGCCCCTTGACCTCGGCGTATTCCAAGTCGCCCGCGTCGATGGTGCGGCCGCTCTCGGTGACCTTGCGATCGAACACCAGGCAGAAGCGGTCGCCCTCCTGGATGTCGCGCGAGAAGTCGATCTTGTGCGAGAACAGCTTGGCCGCCTGGCTGATGATCGCCGGCGTGCCGCCGACGCTGGCCACGCTCTCGTAGAACGAGCCGTTCATCTCGCCGCACGCGACCTTCTGCTCGTCGCGGACCTTCTCCTCCAGCTCGCGCAGGCGCAGGGCGCCGTCGAAGGTGCGCGAGACGGTCAGGGTCGAGGACGGGCTGGTCCGCATCGACAGGCCGATCAGCCGCGCGGGTCCCCGCTGGCTGCGGCGCTGGGCGACGGCGGCCTCGAAGGCCATGCCGGCCTTGATGTTGACGGTGTCGATCGCGCCTTGCAGCACCGAGACGACCTGGCGAGCCTCTTCGGGGGCGACGCCGGCGCGCTGCACCGCGCCCAGCAGGGTCTCGCCGGGACGAACCTTGACCGCGACGTTCTCGGGACGCTCGAAACCGGGCTGGGCCTCGGCCCCGGCGAAGGCCACATGCTGCAGGGCCGCCAGGGCGGCGGGGTCCAGGGCGGCCTTCTCGGCCGGAGCCTTGACGTCGTCGGCGGTCAGCTTCAGGCCAAGGCCCAGAGCGGCCAGGCCGGCTAGGGCCGTGAAAACCCTCGGCGCCCAGCGCGTGGCGCTGCGTCGCGGATCGAATTCCTGCATCGTGCCCCCGTCGATGTCGACGCCGCGCAAGTCAGAATGACGCGGCTGGGAAGCCCCCCAAGACGTTTTCGCGCCGGACCATGGTCGCCCCTGTTCTCAGCGGCAAGGACTATTCGGCGCTTCGGTCCATTTGTCACG
>NZ_DATFAV010000308.1:0-25668 GCF_035254145.1 Caulobacter sp.
GATCTTGAAAGGCACGGCTTGAGCCAAGGCGGCCCCGCCCGTCAGCGCCCACAGCGCCGAAGCGGCGCACAGCAAGGCTCGCCGACTGGAGCGGCTCGTCCAGTTACGCATCGATTATCCCCCATCGTTGCGAAGCCCGCCAAGCGCGGCCTCCTGACAACACGAGGAATGCGGTCCGATTTTCCGGTGCTCTTTGGCGCGATTACTCCGCACACCGCGCAACACGCCTGCTTTTTACGCGGCCTTGTCGTGGGGCGCCCGTTTCGAGTGCTCGAAGGCGCGTTGCTTACGACGCCCGGGGCCGAGTGATGCGGATCGCTCTCTCATCGACGCTGACCTTGGCGCCCAAGGTCGCCGCGACGGCGGCGGCGAAGCTCTCAGGGGCGTTGGTCTGAAACAGCCCCACGAACCGTTCCTTGGCTAGATCGGGATCCTCGATCAGGATCTGGCGACCGTTGTAACGGTTGAACAGCGCCGCGGCCTCTTCGAGGCTCTCGCCGTCGAGGGCGATCTCGCCGTTGCGCCAAGCCAGGCTGCGCTCGATATCCGAAGCCGCCTCGGCGACCGGCGTCGCGGTCGTGCTGGCCAGCACAAGCCTGTCGCCGGCCGAAAGACGATGACGCGGCCCCTCGACACCTTCCACCCACGCCTCGACGACGCCTTCCGTGACCATGATGTCGACGTCCGAGGCGCCCTGCTCGCGCCGGCGCACCGAGAACGCCGTGCCGACCGCCCGCACGCGAACGGGGCCCGCGGCGACGACGAAGGGCCGCTCCGGATCCTTGGCGACCTGGAACCAGGCCTCCCCCTGCTTCAGCAGGACATCACGCGCCTTGGGCTTGAGATCGACTTCCAGGGTCGAGCTGGTGTTGATCGCGACCATCGATCCGTCGGCCAGCGGGACGCGGCGGATTTCCCCCAGGCCCGTATCGAGCCTCTGCGGGCGACGGCTCCAGAGCCCGCCGCCGACCAAGGCCGCCGCCGCCGCGCCCGCCGCGATCAGGCCGCGCCGGCTGGGACTTGGCTTTTGGACCGGCGTTGATCCGGCCAAAGCGCGACCGCGGTCCAGAAAGCTGATGGCGGCCTGCGCTCGCAACAGGGCGCCGGCCCGCCGAGAATCCCCGGCCAGCCAAGCCTCGAGTTCCGGATCCGCCTCCGCGCCCAGTCCACGAGCGTCGATGCGCACCGCCCACAGGGCCGCCTCGTCATCGATCTCGCTTGCGGACGGGCTCATGAGTGTTGCGGCTCACCGGATGATCTTGCGCCGGGACCTCCGATAAGGCGCGCAGGATTAAACGCAACCCCCTCGCGGCCTGGGCCTCGACCACGTTCTCGGTGACGCCCAGCCGCGCCGCGATCTCCTTCTGCGAAAGACCGTGTATCCGGCGCAGGGTGAAGATCTGTCGGCATCGCTCGGGCAAGTCCTCGATCAGGCGCCGGACTCGGCCCAACTCGCGACGGCTGGCGACGACGCGTTCGGGAGACGGCTCATCATCTACGACGTTCAGCGCGTCGATTTCCGTTATGCAATCGATGCGAACGATACGCGCCCGGCGAATTTTCTCGATCGAGATATTGCGGGCCACCCGGAAGAAGTAGGCGCGGCCGTTGGCGATATGCGCCGTGCTTTCCAGCGCCGCCAGCCGGCAATAGGTCTCCTGGACGATGTCGTCGATATCGGCGGGCGCCGCGCCGGATCGGCTAAGCCATGCGCGCACGTCGGCCTCGTGCGGCAGAATCTGCGCCCCCACGAAAGCGATGATCTCTGCGCGACTCTGCGACAACGGCCCCTCGCGCTAGACAAGCTCGATAGCCGGATGCTCTGGCGTACGGGCGCGCCCCGCAACCTCTGGAACGGTTCTCGCCATCCCCAGCGCCTCCGCTGCCGCACCAAGCAGCAGACCTTCGCTCAGGCGCCTCGGCAACGCGCCCTGACCAGGCCTCGTGAGCCGGTCGCATGGTCTGGAGCGATCATCAGGGGTCGCCCTCGGCGGAAGGTCGCCAACGCGCCCGGTCCAGCGAAGGTTGAGAGAGAGGGCCTGCCCACCGCCTATCCAGCCGCAAGGAAGCGGTATGCCCATAACATCATTCCTCCACTCCGGCGCCGCATCTGCGTGAGCCGGCTCGATCGCGGCGCCAAGATGTGGGCCAAGGCGCTTCAACCCACGGGCCGAGGCAAATCCAGTTTCCGGTCGGCCCGACCGCGGGCCGCCACATCATTGTTTCTTTTCCGTCACGGTGGGTGTCAGCTACGGGGCGCTCGGTTCAACCTCGACTTGAGGAGTTCACCATGGTGGCCAGCGTTCTGTTCATCGTCGCTGACGGCGCACGCGCGCGGCTTGTCGTCCGCTCAGCCGATAACGGCGACTTTATCACCTTGCGGGAGGTGGATGGTCGCGAGCGACTTGAAACCCTGCGACGCGAGTTGCGGGCGTCGCCCGCGGGACGCAGTCAGGAGAGCGCGTCGCCGACCCGGCGCTCGGTCGGCCGAACCGAATCCGTCCGCCAGGCCAAGGAGGCGTTTGTCGCGGAAGCCGCCGCCTTGGCGGTGGCCGAACATGCCGACCACGCTCAGGACGGAGTCGTTGTGGTCGCGCCCGAACGGCTCGCCGCAATCCTGCAGAAGAATCTCGAAGGGCGGTTGAAGATCGTCGGCGTGTTGGCGAAGGACCTGACCAAGGTTCCCAATCACGCCCTGCGCAGTTGGCTAGATCCCATCCACCCACATCGATCGGCCTGAAGAGGCTCGACGCAGAACCCCTTCACGGTTCCGGCTCCATAGACCGAACCGCCTTTTGGCGTCACGTCAGGTAGGCCTTCCTCATCGCGGCGATCTTTTGATCGGTCAGACCGAAACGCGACTTGGTCAGGGCGACCGGACCGCCGTGCTTGGCGTCGATGATCGCCAGAGCGCGGCGCATGACCTCTGGGTCCGAGCCCATGATCACCTGCAGCACCTCGGGCGGCAGCTTGGCCAGGGCCTGCATCTGCTGGGCGGTCACGCTGGCGCCGCCTCCCCCGCTCTGGGCCATCTTCGCGTAGTAGGACGGCGGTGTGTAGACCTGGGTCAGGGCGTAGTCTTGCAGCACCGTCGCGCGCGGCGCGCCCAGCACCGACAGGATCAAGGCCGAAGCCATGCCCGTGCGGTCCTTGCCGGCGCTGCAGTTGAAGGCCAACGGACCTTCGTTGGCGACCAGACGCGCGAACATGTCGGTATAGTGCGGGGTCAGCATGTCCAGGAAGCCGACATAGGCGTCGGCGAAGCCCTGGAGGGCGTCCTCGCGCGTCTTCATCGTCATGAGCGCGGCCATCGAGGCGCTCATGTCGTAGTCCGTGGCCAAGACCTTGGGGCCCGGTGTGTTCAGGAACGGGTTCGGCTCGCTGGCCCGCTCCTGTGGGCTACGCAGGTCGCAGATGGTCAAGACGCCCAGAGCCTTGAGGTATTCCATGTCGGCCAGGGTCAGGCCCGCCATCACGCCCGAGCGATAGATCTTGCCCCACTTCACCTGCTGGCCGCCGGCGACGCGCCAGCCGCCGAGGTCCCGGAAGTTGCGGCCGCCTTCCAGCGGCAGCAGGCGCTCGGCCACCCGAGTCTGGCGGCCGTCGGCCGCGCTCACCAGGAAATAGGGGCGCGGCGAGACCGGGGCCTCCACGCTGACCGAAGTCCCGGCGGCCGTCTTCAGCGGACGCATGGCCGCCTTCCGGGCGTCCGGGTCGGGCGAGACCAGGACCGAAACGGCCCCGGCGCCCGTCCAGTCCAGGCGGACGCCGCTGGGCGCGGTGCGCTCGGCCTTGGCGTCCAGCGCGACCGCGGCGTTCGCCGCCGGAGCCAGCGCCAGGGCGCCGGCGATGGTCAGGAACTGACGACGATCCATGTTCATCCCCCTTTAGAACTTCACGTTGGCTTCGACGCCGAAGGTGCGTGGCTCGCTGAAGATCGAATACGTACCCAGGGCGGCGTTGGTGTTGCGCAGGAAGGCGTAGGACTTGTTGGTCAGGTTTCGCGACCAGACCGATAGCTGAAGAGCCGGCGCGCCTTCGGAGAGCTGGATGTCGGCCAGGGCCAGGCGGCCGTTCATCGTGAAGGGCTTGTCGCTCTTCGTCGGGTCGGTCGTGCTGGTGTATTGAGCGTCGGCGAAATTGGCGTCCAGGTGAGCCTTGAGGGTCGCGCCGAAGGCCGGACGGACGTAGTCCATGGCCACGCTGCCGGCGTTCTTGGGGCTGTACAGCGGATAGATGGTCGACTGGGCGTTGGTGAACGGGTTGAACGCCTTGGACAGCTTGATGTCGGTATAGGCGTAGCTGGCCGACAGGGTCAGGCCCTCGACCGGCATCAGGGTCAGGTCGGCCTCGAAGCCCTTGGTCTTGCCCGTGGCGGCGTTGGTGGTCTCCAGCGTGCCGCGATTGTTGTTGAGGATCAGGACGTTGAAGTCGACCTGGGCGTCCTTAACATCGCCGGTGAACGCCGCCAGGTTCAGGCGGCCGCGACGGTTCCAGAACTCGGTCTTGGCCCCGATCTCGAACATCTTGACCTTTTCCGGGTCATAGGCGCGATAGGTCAGCGAGCGCGAATTGGCTCCGCCGGCCTTGTAGCCCGTGGCCCAGCGGCCATAGAGATTGATGTCGGGCGTGACCTCGTAGGCCACGCTGATCATCGGGTCGAAGTGGCTCCAGCTCTCGTCCAGCGGGATCTTGCCGACGACCGTGTTCTTGTTGGCGTCGACGTACGACGGCAGTGCGCCGTTGACGATATCCAGGTCGCCCTTCTTGGCGTCCTTGGTGTAGCGGCCGCCGACCGTCACGTGCAGCTTGTCGTCCAGCACCGGCGGGGTCCAGGCGGCCTGGCCGAAGGCGCCGTAGCTGGTGGTGCTCACGTGGCTGGCCCGGTCCAGCGCTATGGTGTTGAAGTCCAGCGACAGGCTCGTATAGGCCGTGCCCGTAGCGTTCCACTGCAGCGAGTTGGGTGTCTGGGCGTTGTCGCGGACCTTTTCGCGGAAATAAAAGACGCCGCCGACATATTCGACACGGTCGGTCTTGCCGACCAACTGGAACTCCTGGCTCGCCTGGTCCTGCCACACGCGGGCGACGCTGTAGCGGGCGAAGAAGCCGTTCGGCGAGAACACCGACAGGGCCACCGCGCCGTTGTCGAACTGGGTCTGGGTCAGCTTGCGGTACGAGCTGATCGACTTCAGGTCCAGGTTGTCGGCCAGCTTCCAGGTCAGGTTCAGGCGGTGACCCCAGGTGTCGCCCTCGCTCATCTGCAGCGGCACGCCGATATTGGCGATCTTGGCGCGGTCGGACTGGACCGGGCTCAGCGGCGCCAGGGCCAGGGCGCCCTTCTTCTCCAGCTGCACATAGTAGGGAGTCGAACCATCGTACGAGACGTCGAAGGCGTAGTCGGCGCTGAAGCTGTCGCTGGGCTTCCAGGCCGCTTCCAGGTTCAGGCCGCGCTTGTCGTAGCTATTGAAGTCCGGCTGGCCCGAGGTGGTCGGATTGGTCGTCGTGCCGCCGCGTTTGCTGAGCAGCGCGTCGATCTTGACGCTGACACCGTGGAATTCCGGCAGGTCGATGTGGGTCTCGCCCTTGTAGCCGTTGTAATTGCCGTAGCCGAGCGTGGTGTTCATGCCGAACACGCCGGTCGGGGCCCTGGTGACGATGCTGACCGCGCCGCCTTCGGTGTTACGGCCGAACAGGGTGCCCTGCGGACCCTTCAGAACCTCTATGCGCTCGACGTCGTATAGCGCCGAGCCCAGTCCCTGGGCGCGCCCCAGATAGACGCCGTTGACATAGACGCCGACGGCCTGGTCGCGGGCGGGCTGGTTGGCGTCGCCCAGGGCGCCGATACCGCGCATGCCGATCGTCAGGGCCGACTTGCGGGCGAAGAACGGGGCCACGCGCAGCGACGGGATCGAGCCGTCGCCCAGATCTTCCACCGACTGGACATGACGGGCCTTCAGCGCTTCGGCGTCCATGGCCGAGATGGCGATCGGCGTGTCCTGCAGATTGGTCTTGCGCTTCTGGGCGGTGACCACGACCTCCTCAAGGCCGATCGAGCCGTCGCCCGAGGCGGTAGCGGCGGCCACCTCCGTCTCCGTCGCGTGAGCCGCGCCGCACAGGGCCATGGTCGCCGCGCCAGCCAGCAGGCCGGCGCGCAACGCCGACACCTCGAAATGCCGTTTCATGTGTTTCCCCAAGCTGTCCCAGCTGACCGCCGGGCTCGGAGGGGCGTCTAAGCGCGACCTGTGACCTTAGAACGAATGTTATGTTTCAGTTCCACGAAGGTCGCTGTTCGCCGAAGGGCAAACTTGCGATCCTCGGCCCGACGAGGAATATGCGTCATGCCCGCGCGCGCCCTCCCTCCCCTTCACACCGGAGTTTCTCCGTCTACGCCCGCCGAGGAACGCCCGGACAACGCGCGGCAGCGCCTGACCGCAGCCGCGGCGCAACTGGTGGCGGACGGAGGAATCGCCGCCGCCTCGGCCCGCGCGATCGCGGCCAGCGCTGGCACAGCGGCCAGCGCCATCAATTACAACTTCGGCAATATAGAACGATTGTTATCGACGGTTTTCAAGCAGAGCGTCGAAGAGACCCGGGCCTGGCTGGAACACCGCGCGCGCGAGCTCAACGCCTTGCCACGCTCGCCTGACGGCGCGGCCTTCGCCCTGCTGCATGTCCTTGACGCCTGGCGCCGCGACGAGGGCCGCCGCCTGGCCCTGACCTACCAGGAGGCGGTGACCGCCGATCCGGGCCGTGGCGTCGCCGCCGCCTGGACGCGAGTGTGGCGCGACTTCTGGACCGACGTGGCCAGGGACTTCGGCTTGGCGCCGATCGACGGCCGGGTACTGCACGCCTTCTTCGAGCATGAGGCCCTGTACAATCTCTCCACCTGGTCGCCCGCGCTGGAGGCCCTGGCCCTGACCGAGATGGTCGAGCGCTTCGCCGCGCTCTGGCTGGACGCTCCGGACCGAGCGCCGCGCGGCGCGGTGGTCGTGGCCGAGCGCGCGGCGGGAATCCGCCCCTACGGCTCGGTGCCGCCCGCGGCGATGCGGATCGCCAAGGCCGCCGCCCTGGTGGTCGAGGACAAGGGCCTGACCGGCCTGACCCACCGGGCCGTGGCGGCGCGCGCGGGCGTCACCACCGGCTCGGTCACCCACCATTTCCGCTCGATCGAGGACCTGGTCGCCGGGGCTATTCGCGGGCAAGTCCAGGCCATGACCGACGAGGCCGGAAGCGGCGCTCCGCCACCGGTCGACGACCTCGTGACGATCGAGGGATTGTTCGAGGCCCTGCGCCTGCACGTCACCGCCGAGCTGCCATCGCCCCCGGTCATCCGTCGCCGCCGTCTTTTCCTGGCCGCCGTGCGCCGGCCTGAGTTGGCTGGCGCCGGCGCGGTCATCCGCTTCGCCTATGGCGGCACCTTGCGCGACAGCCTGGGCCGAGTCTTCGGGCTGGATGGTCCCGAATTGGTGATGCAGGCCAGCGTGCTGGCGCGGGTGATGGCGGCGATCTGGTTCGCTTGCGCCGGCGACGAGGATCCGGGCGCATCCCGGCAGGCGCTGTTCGATCGGATCACGGCCAGGTTTCGCGTCGGGATCGCCGCGAGACGTCAGGACCACCAACGTTCGGGCCACTGACGCCCGGCGATACGGTCCTTGTCTAGGATCAAGGCGATCCTGGCGACGCGCGCCGATAGTCCCAACCTCATGGCTCATCTCAAAAAGAGCCAAGGGGGGAGCTTCGACATGAACGGCGCGGAAGCCTTCATCGCCACGATCCGCCAATGCGGGGTCGAGGTCTGTTTCGCCAATCCAGGCACTTCGGAAATGCAGCTGGTCGGCGCGATCGACAAGCAAGATGGCATGCGCGCCATCCTCGGCCTGTTCGAGGGGGTGGTGACCGGCGCGGCGGACGGCTATGGCCGCATGGCCGACAAGCCCGCGGTGACCTTGCTGCACCTGGGTCCTGGCCTCGCCAACGGCCTGGCCAATCTGCACAACGCCAGGCGCGCTGGCGCCCCGGTCATCAACATGGTCGGCGACCACGCCACCTACCATCTGCACCATGACGCGCCGCTGACCTCGGACGCGGCCGGGGTGGCGCGGCCGATGTCGGACTGGGTGCGGATCTCGCGGTCCGAACGCGACCTGGCCCAGGCCGGGGCCGAGGCCTTCAAGCTCGCCCAGACCTATCCCGGCCGCGTCGCCACCGTGATCGTGCCGGCCGACCACGCGTGGAGCGAAGGCGCGGCCGCCGTCGCCCCGCCCTCTCCGCCCGAGACGCCCTTGGCGCCCCCGTCCGTCATCGCCGACGCCGCGGAAGCGCTGCGCGCGGAGCCAGGGGCCAAGTGCCTATACCTGGGCGGTCGGGCCCTGCGCGAGGACGCCTTGATCCAGGCCGGCCGCATCGCCGCGGCCGTCGGCGCGCGCCTGGTCTGCGAGACCTTCCCCGCCCGGCTGCAGCGCGGCGCGGGCCGCGTAGCGGTGGAGAGGTTGCCCTATTTCGGAGAAATGGCCGAAGCCTTCCTGAGCGGCTTTGGCACGATCGTCTTCTGCGGCGCCGAACCGCCAGTGTCGTTCTTCGCCTATCCCGGAAAGCCCAGCTGGCTGTCGCCGGCCGACGCCAAGCTGGTCCGTCTCGCCTCGATGCGCGAGGACGCCCTGGCCGCCTTGTCGGGACTAGCCGAGGCGCTGGACGCCCCCGCCCAGCCCGCCGCCTTGCAGCAGCCCCAGACCTTCCCGCATGGCGAGGGCAAGCTCTCGGTCGAGGACATCGGGGCGGCCTTGTCCGACCTGACGCCGGAACGCGCCATCGTCTCCGACGAATCCGCGACCAGCGGCCTGGCGCTCTACGCCATGACGGCCGGGGCCAAGCCTCACGACTGGCTGTGCCTGACCGGCGGCGCGATCGGCCAGGGCCTGCCGGTGGCGGTCGGCGCGGCTGTCGCTTGTCCCGACCGCAAGGTCATCGCCCTGCAGGCCGACGGCTCGGCGATGTACACCAACCAGGCCCTGTGGACGATGGCGCGCGAGCAGCTCGACGTCGTCACCATCCTGCTGAACAACGGCTCCTACGCCATCCTCAACATCGAACTCATGCGCGTGGGCGTGCAGAACCCCGGCCCCAAGGCGCTGTCGATGCTCGACCTGCGCAGGCCCGAGATCGACTGGGCCCAGATGGCGCAGAGCATGGGCGTGCCGGCGATCCGGGCGACCACCGCCGAGGCGTTCCGCCAAGCCCTGGCCGACGCCTTGGCGGCCAAGGGTCCGCGCCTGATCGAAGCGTTGCTCTGACGCGACCAAGGGGAGGAACCGATCATGGGCCTGCTGGACGATATTCACGCGATCGTCGGCGACGCCGGCCTTATCGCCGGCGAGGACGTCGGGAAGCGTTCGGACTGGCGGGGCGTTGTCTGCGAAGCCAAGGCCGTGGTGCGTCCGCGCTCGACCGACGAACTCTCGGCGGTCATGCGGCTATGCCACGCCGCCCGCCAGCCGGTCGCTCCCGCCGGCGGCCTGACCGGCCTGGTGCGCGGCGCCTACGCCTCGGGCCAGGAGATCCAGATCTCGCTCGAGCGGATGCGCGCCATCGAGTCCGTCGATCCGGTGGGCCGGACCATGACGGTCGAGGCGGGCGCGGTTCTGGAGACCGTGCACGAGGCGGCCGCCGCCCACGGCCTCCTCTATGGCGTCGACCTGGGCGCGCGCGGCTCTTGCACGATCGGCGGCAACATCTCGACCAACGCCGGCGGCAACACGGTGATCCGCTACGGCATGACCCGCGAGAACGTGCTGGGCCTCGAGACGGTGCTGGCCGACGGGACGATCGTCTCGTCGATGAACAGCCTGCTGAAGAACAACGCCGGCTATGACCTCAAACAGCTGTTCATCGGCAGCGAGGGCACGCTGGGGATCGTCACCCGCGCGGTGCTGCGCCTGCATCCGGCCCCGACCAGCGAGGCCACGGCGATCCTGGCCGTCGACGGCTTCGACAACCTGACCCGGATCTTCTCGCTGGTCGGCCAGCGCCTGGGCGGGGCGCTGCGCTCGTTCGAGGTGATGTGGAGCAATTATTACGACCTGATCGCCGTCCGCAGCGGGCGCCACAAGCCGCCGCTGGCCGCTGGTCACGACTACTACGTGATCGTCGAGGCCGCCGGCTTCGATCCCGAGCGCGACGAGATCCAGTTCGCCGACCTGATGGGCGAGGCTCTGGAACAGGGCCTGACCGCCGATGCGGTGATCGCCGCCTCCAAGGCCCAGCGCATGGCGATCTGGGCGATCCGCGAGGATGTGCCCGGGCAGATCATGATGATGACGCCGGGCGTCTCGTTCGACGTCAGCCTGCCGATCAGCCGCATGGATGCCTATATCGAGGGCCTGCGAGCGTCGCTGGCCGGCTCGTGCGGCGAGACGGCGATGATGATCGTCTACGGCCACATCGGCGATAACAACCTGCATCTGCTGGTCGCCCCGCGTCCGTGGAGCGACGCGGCCAGCCAAGCGGCCAAGGAGATGGTCTATCGTCCGCTGGCGGCCCTTGGCGGCTCGGTTTCGGCCGAGCATGGCATCGGCCTGGAGAAGCGCGAATGGCTCCCCCTGTCGCGCTCGCCCCAGGAGCTGGCCTTGATGCGCCACCTGAAGACCGCCCTGGATCCCCACGACATCCTCAATCCGGAGAAGGTTCTCTAGGCGGCGCCATCGCCGGTCACCTGTCGGGGAAAACCGCCGAACTGACCGCGTGGCGTGGCGAACCGGAACGCTAGACTCACCCGCGCGGCTTCCATATCCGGCGCCTTTCAACCCTGGTTCGACACTCAAAACCGCCAACGATGCGGATGTGTGGCCCTGATCGCGAAATGGATATTGCAATTCATTCTCAATACCATCATAGCAGCCGCCATCCTGTTTCAGCGCTGTCGGGGCGATATGAGTAGCAAGACGTCACACACCAATGTCCGCCGCGCCGGCCTGGCCGGGCTGAGCCTACTGGCGCTGGCGACAGCCGCTCGGGGCCAGGCCCGATCGGACACGACCGACGTCGACCAGGTTGTGATCACCGCCGCGCGGACCGTGTTGCCCGCCAGCGCCCTGCCGCTGACCGTGGACGTCATCGGCAACGAGAGCCTGTCGCAGCAGGTGGCCATCAGCGGTTCGATCGTCGACGCGGTCTCGACCCTGTCGCCGTCGTTCTCGCCGACCCGTCAGAAGCTGTCGGGCGCGGGCGAGACCCTGCGCGGCCGCTCGCCGCTGTACGCCATCAACGGCATCCCCCAGTCGACCCCGATCCGCGACGGCTCGCGCGATGGCTACACGATCGACCCGTTCTTCATCGATCGCGTCGAGCTGATCTACGGCTCCAACGCCCTGCAGGGCATCGGCGCCACGGGCGGCGTCGTGAACCAGGTGACGGTCGGCGCGCCCAAGGCGGACGGCGTCTCCGGCCGCATGTTGGCTCAGGCGACGGCGGGCCATGACCTGGGCGACGCGGTCGGCGGCAAGATCGCCGGTCTGGTCGCCTGGCGAGACGGCGCGTTCGACGCCACCGCCGGCGTCGCCTACGACGCGCGCGGAGCCTTCTACGACGCCCACGGCCGCCGCATCGGCATGGACAACACCCAGGGCGACGTTCAGGACTCCAAGACCCTGTCGCTGTTTGGCCGGGTGGGCTGGCGGATCAACGACCGCACGCGCCTGGACGTGGTGGCCAATCGTTTCGAGCTGAAAGGCGACGGAGACTACGTGACCGTCACGGGCGCCGCCGCGGCGCCGACCGATGGCGACCGCCCCGCCCGCCTGCCAACCACCGCCTACCGCGGCGTCGTGCCGGGCGCGCCCGCCGCCAATCGCGTCGAGACCATCTCGGCCGCCCTGACCAGCGACCTCCATGGCGGCGCCTTCAACGCCCAGGTGTTCTTCAACCGCTCGCGCGACACCTTCGGCGGCGACAGAAACGCCACCTTCCAGGACGTCAGGATCGCCCCGAACGGCACGCTTTTCGACCAGTCCTCCAACCGCTCGCGCAAGCTGGGAGCGCGGATCAGCTACGAACGCGCCGTCCCGGGGCTCGAGGGCCTGACCGCCACGGCCGGCCTTGACGCCCTCAACGACCGCACCGAGCAACTGCTGATCGCCACCGGCCGCGCCTGGGTGCCGCCGACCAAGTTCCAGAGCCTCGCCCCATTCATCCAGGGCAACTACGCCCTGCTCGACGGCAAGCTGCGTCTGGCCGGCGGCCTGCGCTTCGAAAACGTCACGCTAAAGGTCGACGACTTCACGACCCTGGCCTTCTATGGCTCTCGCAAGGTCGGGGGCGGCGATCCCGACTTCAAGGCGACCCTGGCCAACGGCGGCGTGGTGTTCGAACCCGCCAAGGGCCTGCGCCTCTACGGCAGCTACGCCGAAGGCTACACCGTGCCCGACGTCGGTCGCATCCTGCGCGCGATCAATGTCGCCAATGTCGACGTCGACAACTACCTGGCCGTCGAACCAATCGTCTCGAACAACCGCGAACTGGGCGCCGAGCTGAAGCGCGGCCCGTTCGACGCCAGCCTCGCCTACTTCTGGTCCTCGTCGAAACTGGGTCAGCTTCTGGTCAAGAACGCGGGTGGCGTCTTCGACGTCCAGCGCCAGAAGATCGCCATCGAAGGCCTGGAAGCCAATGTGAAGGCCAGGACCCCTGTCGAAGGGTTGGACGTGTCGGTCGGCTATGCTCGCCTGCGCGGCAGGACCGACACTAACGCCGACGGCTCGCTCGACACCGATCTCGACGGCGCCAACATCTCGCCCGATCGCCTGAACCTCGCGGCCGACTACCAGACGGGTCAATGGGCCCTGCGCCTGCAGGTGCAGAAGTACATGTCGCGGAACATGCAGCGGGCCCTCGTGAAGGACGACTTCGAAGGCTATACGCTCGCCGACGCCTTCGTTCGCTACGCCCTGCCGGTCGGGACCGTATCGCTGGGGATCCAGAACCTCTTCGACAAGCAGTACATCTCGTACAATTCGGACACGACCTCGCCGGCCAAGGACAAGTTCTACGCCGGCCGCGGCCGCGCCGTGACGCTAGGCTGGGAAACGCGCTTCTGATGAAGGTCCTGCGCCTGCTGCACCGCTGGACGGGCGGGCTGATCGGCCTGCTGCTGGCGCTCCTGGGGTTCACTGGCGCGCTACTGGTGCACGAGGACGCCTTCCTGCGCGCCACGACGCCTCACGCCGCCGACGCCCAACGGCAGGACGCCGCCACCTTGGCGGCGATGGCGACCAAGGTCTTCGCCGCCGAGGACCGACCGCGCTCGATCGTGCTGGCGACGGAGCGCATGGGCCTGCACAAGCTGGCCTACAAGGCCGAGGAGCGGGCCGCCTACGCCGATCAGGATGGCGATATCGTCCAGAGCTGGACCTCCAACTGGGCCCGGCCCGAGATCTGGATCTTCGACTTCCACCACCACCTGTTCAACGGCGACGCCGGCGAGATCGTCGGCGGGATCGCCGGCCTGGCGGGGCTCGGCTTCGTGACCACCGGGCTCATCCTGTGGTGGCCGACGCGGCGGATGTTCCACGTCCGGCTCTGGCCGCGATCGATGAAGCGGGCGGCCGTCGTCCACCATCACCGGGACCTGGGCGTGCTGGTCGCGCCGCTGCTGATCCTGTCGCTGACGACCGGCGCGGCCATGAACCTGAAGTGGTTCTCCCAGGCCTTGCGCGCGCCCTTCTCCCCGCCGGCGGTGATGGAAAGGGCCTCGGCCGCGCCCAAGCTCAAGGGGGGCGCGCTGGCCAAGGACCTCGACTGGGCCAAGGCCATCGGCCAGGCCCAGACCCGCTTCCCGGGCGCGGAGATGCGTACGATCAGTCTGCCGCAGAAGAAGGGTGGGTTGATCGCGATCCGCCTGCGCCAGCAGGCGGAATGGCTGCCGAACGGCCGCTCGATGGCCTGGTTCGATCCGGCTACCGGCGCGATGGTGGCCAGCCGCGACGCCCAGGCCCTGCCCCTCGGCTCGCGGATCGCCAATCTCGACTTCCCCCTGCACGCCGCCAAGGTCGGCGGACTGGCCTATCGCCTGGTCATGACCGTGTCCGGCCTCACCCTGACCTTGCTTGGAACCCTGGCCGTCGTAACCTTCTGGGGTAATCCCTCGGGATCGCCACGCCGTGGGCGGGGGAGGCCGCCTCGGCGATCCATCGCTCGCGGATAAGGCGGCGCTCAGGATAAACACGGAGGCGACAGGGCGAGCGGCTTCGACTAAAGCCTTTTGCCGTGACCCGCCCGACGCTTCATCGCCGTCCGTTCGCCCGCGCCGTCTTCATGACGCTCGCGGCGCTGGCGGTCGTCTTGAAGGTGCTGATTCCGGCCGGCTTCATGACCGCGCCCGATCCGCGCAACGGCCTGCCCTTCGCTCTGGTGCTTTGCACCGGCGAGGGCGCCAAGCTCGTCCAGCCGGGCGAAGCGCTTGGCGGCCATCACGACAAGAACAGCGACGCCGACAAGTCCGCGCACGACACGCCCTGCCCGTTCGCGAGCCATGGCGCCGCCGCACCGCCACCCAGCCCCTTCGCGACCGCCAAGGTCGATTTCGTGGCCTATGTCGCGGTTCCGCCCGCGCGCGTCGTCCACATGACCCCGGGCCGCGGCCTCGCCGCGCCGCCCCTGCCGGCCCGAGGTCCTCCCAGCCAGCTGATCTGAAACTCCGACCCGGGTCGGAGCGCCATGCGACGCCCGTGGGCTTAAGCCCGCGCGGCTTGCTCTCCCATTCAGTTCAGCTTGCTCACACGGCGCGCCCTGTCGCGCGCCAGGAACCTATCCATGAAATCGCTTCTGCTGGCCGCCACGGCCGTCGCCGCCCTGATTCCGCCCGCCGCCCAGGCGGCCGGCCCAGCCATCGGCCCCGATAACGAAGTCTCGTCGGTGATCGTCACCGCCCGCCGCAATCCCGAGGACCCGCCGATCGTCGCCGACGCGCGCAAGCGCCTGTCGGAAACCCCAGGCGCTGTATCGGTGATCTCGCAAGAGAGCCACATCAACCGCCAGACCCTGGCCCTCGACGACATGCTGCGTGACGCCCCCGGCGTCTACGCCCAGCGCAAGTGGGGCGGCGACATCCGCATCTCGATCCGCGGCTCGGGCATCGGCAACGCCAACCACAACCGCGGCCTGCTGATCGCCCAGGACGGTGTGCCGCTAAACGAGGCGGACGGCTTTGGCGACAGCCAAGTCGCCGACCCGCTGAACACCCGCTACGCCGAGATCTATCGTGGCGGCAACGCCCTGCGCTTCGGCGGCGCCCTGCTGGGCGGGGCGATCAACATGGTCACGCCGACGGGCAAGAACGCCGGCTTCGACAATCAGGTCCGTATCGACGGCGGCTCCTACGGCCTGCTGCGCGAGCACGTGGCCCTGGCCCGCCAGTCCGGCGACTGGGATGTCTATGCCGCGGCCACCAACCAGACGAGCCAGGGCTGGCGCTCGCAGAGCCAGCAGAACATCCAGTTCGGCAGCCTGAACCTCGGCCGCTCGTTCGGCCAGGACCGCGAGGTGCGCTTCATCCTCAATGGCTCGAACATCAACCAGGAGATCCCTGGCTCGCTGACCCTGGCGCAGTTCGAGGCCAATCCGCGCCAGACGGCGGTCGGCAACGCCAATGGCGACCAGGGCCGCAACCAGCGCGGCGTGCGCGGCTCGCTGCGGACGACCTGGCGGCTGAACGACCAACTGGTCTTCGAAGGCGCCGTCTACGGCGTCTGGAAGGACCTGGATCATCCGATCTTCCAGGTCATCGACCAGGAAAGCCGCAACTACGGCGCCTTCGGCCGGTTCGACTGGGACGGCGAGATCGCCGGCAAGCGCGCCGACGCCTTCTTCGGCGCCTGGTATCGCCAGGGCGACCTGGACTCGCACTTCTATCTCAACAACCGCGGCGCCCGGGGCGCGCTGCAGTCGATCTCCTACCAAAACGCCAAGGCCATGGACGTGTTCGGCGAGGGTCGCCTGTTCGTCACCGAGCGTCTGGCCGTGGTCGCCGGCGCGACCTGGGGCCAGGCCGAGCGGGACTATGTCGGCGTCGCGGTTCCAGGCGTGAAGGGCACGTTCAATCTCGAGGCGTCCAAGACCTACGACTGGATCTCGCCCCGGGTCGGCCTGCTCTGGCAGAACGACGTCGGCGACCAGCTGTTCGCCAACCTGACCCGCTCGGTCGAGCCGCCGAACTTCGGTTCGCTGACCCCGACCAACACCGGCTTCGCCCCCGTGAAGGCGCAAAAGGCCTGGACCGGCGAGGTCGGCGCGCGCGGCCGGCGCGGCCCCTTCACCTACGACCTGACGCTCTATCGCGCCGAGCTCCGGGACGAGATGCTGCAGTACGCGGTCAGTTCGTCGATCCCGGCCGCGACCTTCAACGCCGACAAGACGATCCACCAGGGGATCGAGGCGGCGCTGGACTGGGCGCCGACGCCGCGCTGGCGGGTCCGCCAGACCTGGACCTTGTCGGATTTCCGGTTCGACGGCGATGTCGACTACCGCGACAATCGCCTGCCGATCGTGCCCAAGTCCTTCTACCGCGCCGAGGTCCGCTACGACGATCCGCGCGGCTGGTTCGTGGCGCCGTCGCTCGAGTGGTCGGCCACCGACCCGTGGATTGACTACAAGAACACCCGCAAAGCCCCCAGCTACGCGATCCTGAACCTGAACGCCGGCTGGAAGATCAATCGGGCGGTGTCGCTGTTCCTCGACGCGCGGAACCTGACGGACAAGGCCTATGTCTCCAACACCCAGGCCGCGATCGCCTGGACCGCCACGACCGCCACCCTGTGGCCGGGCGACGGCCGTTCGGTGTTCGGCGGCGCGACCGTCAACTTCTGATCCGGATCGGCGGCGGGTGAAGGCCCGCCGCCACAGCCTCGGAGCCTCGCGATGTCCGCGATCGAGACCCCCGAAAGTCCGGCCCCGGCCGGCGAACTCTACCGCGCCTTCTGGCGCTGGCATTTCTACGCCGGCCTGCTGGTCCTGCCGATCCTGATGCTGATGGCGCTGACCGGCGGGCTCTATCTGTTCAAGGACGAGCTCTCCGCGATCGTCCAGCGCCCGCTGGTGGCGGTGGCCGACAGCCCCGCGACGACCACGCCCAGCGCCTGGATCGCCTCGGCGCAGGCCGCGACCGGCGGCAAGGTCGGGCAGCTCGTCATCCCCGCCCGCGGCGACCGCGCCGTCCAGGCGACCGTCGAGACCCCGGCAGGCAAGCGCACGGCCTATGTCGATCCCCATAGTGGCCGCTATCTAGGCCAGACCCAGTCCGGTGGCCTCATGGGCTTCGTCAAGCGCCTGCACAGCCTGGATATCGCCGGACCGGTCATGAACCTGATGGTCGAGGTCGTCGCCGGCTGGGCGATCGTCCTGGTCGCCACCGGCGTCTTCCTGTGGTGGCCGCGCGGCCAGGCCGGCGGGATCGTCACGGTACGGAGCAAGCCTGCCAAGCGGCTCTTCTGGCGTGACATCCACGCGGTGACCGGCGTCTTCGCCAGCGGGGTGATCCTGTTCCTGGCGGCGACCGGCATGCCCTGGTCGGCCTTCTGGGGCAAGGAGGTCCGTGAGATCACCACGCAGGCCGGCCTTGGCCGTCCGAAGCCGCCCGTCGCCGAGCAGCACCACGTCGCCAAGCCGGCGGAAGGCGTGCCTTGGGCGCTGCAGACCCGAACGCCGCCGACTTCCGGCATGGAAGGCCACGACCATCACAGGATGATGATGGAAGCCGCCGCGCCGCTGGACGCCGACGCCGTCGTCGCCAAGGCGCGGGCGGCGGGCCTGACCGACGGCTTCACCCTGACCCTGCCCAAGTCGCCGGGCGGAACCTGGACCGCCGCCTACATGCCCGATCGGGTCGAGCGAACCCGCACCCTCTATCTCGACGGCCGCGACGGCCATGTGCTGGCCGACCTTGGCTATCGCGACTTCGGTCCGGCGGCCAAGGCCATCGAGTGGGGGATCGCCGTCCACCAGGGCCAGCAGTTCGGCCTGGTCAACAAGCTGGTCATGTTGGCCGGCTGCGTCGCCATCTGGCTGCTGGGCGTCTCGGCCATCGTGATGTGGTGGAAGCGTCGCCCCAAGGGCCGCCTCGCCGCCCCCGCCCGGCCGACCACGCGCGGCGCCTATGCCGGCCTGCTGGCCGTCGTGCTGCCGCTCGCCATAATCTACCCCCTCGTCGGCGCGTCGCTGGCCGCGGCGCTGCTCATCGATCTCATTTTCCGGCGACTGACCTCGCCCTCCCTCAAGGCTGGAGCCTGACCATGAAAACCCTGACCCTGATCGCCGTCTCCGTCGCCGCCCTCTCTTCGGCCGGAATGGCCTCAAACGCCCTCGCCGCGCCCGCGCCGAAGGTCGCCGCCACCGACGCCTGGTGCCGGCCCGCCCCCGCGGGCGCCCTGGCCGGCGGCTGCTACGTCACCCTGACCGCCAAGGCCGACGACCGCCTCGTCGCCGTCGAGACCACGGCCGCCGACCATGGCGAGATCCACACCATGTCGATGGACGGCGGCGTCATGCGAATGCGCAAGCTGACCGAGGGCCTGGCGCTGCCGGCCGGCAAGGCCGTGGCCCTCAAGCCCGGCGCCGACCACATCATGATCATCGCGCCGAAGGTCGCGTTGAAGGAAGGCGCGAAGATTCCGCTGACCCTGAAATTCAAGAACGCGGCTTCCGTGACCGTGGACGCCGTCGTCAGGACGCCGCCCATGCCCGGGATGGTCCACTGATGCGGCGGGTCCTGCTCGTCACCGCGGCGGTCCTGCTAGCCGCCGCGCCCCTGGCGGCTTGCAGCCGTCAGGACGGCGCCAATCCGGTTCGTTCGCTGGTCAAGATCGGCGGTCCGTTCAGTCTGATCGACATGAACGGCCGGCCGGTCAGCGAGAAGTCGCTGCTGGGCAAGCCGACGGCCATCTTCTTCGGGTTCACCTACTGCCCGGAGGTGTGCCCCACCACCCTGACCGACATGACGGCCTGGCTGAAGGCGCTCGGGCCGGACGCCGACAAGCTGAACGCGGTGTTCGTCTCGGTCGATCCCGAGCGCGACACGCCCGAGCAGTTGCGCCTCTATCTGTCCAACTTCGATCCGCGCATCCAGGGCTTCACTGGGACGCCCGAGGCGGTCGCCAAGGCGGCCAAGGCCTATCGCGTCTACTACCAGAAGGTCCCGCAGGACGGGGGCGGCTATACGATCGACCATTCGTCGTCGGTCTATCTGTTCGACGCCAAAGGCCAGTTCGTCGAACCCATCGCTTACCAGGCGCCGCCCGATCGTGCGTTGAGCCAACTGCGCGACCTGCTGTCGCGCTGAGCCCAAAAGGGTTGGGCGCAAAAGAAAAGCCCGGCTGAAAGGCCGGGCTATTTAAGTCAGGGAGGAAACGCCCAGGAAGGGCAGAGGCCAAGGGCCTCACGGGGAGATCAGGTATGGTCGTCCCTCGATCGTTCAAGGGGCGTGGACGGAAAAACTTCCCGTTCCGCGCGCTTGGCTTGACCGGGCCGTGTGGTATGAGCCCCGACGACGAGTGCGGGCGTGCGCCCGAAGCGAGCGCCGACCCATGTCCGATCCCGCCGATCCGAACGACATCGCCCCCGAGACGCCGAAGGCGCCACGTCGTCGTCGCCCCCGCGCCGAGGGCACGCCGCTGATCGTGGAGTCGTCGACGCCCGGCGCGCCGCGACCGTCCAAGCCGCGCCCCCCCAGCAAGCCGCGCGACCCACAGCCAGCCCTGGTCGAGCCGGAGACGGCGGCCCCTCCCGAGCCGCCCCCGCCCGAACCGGCGCGCCCCGTCCGCAAACCGATCTGGAAGCGTCCCGCCTGGCTGATCGGCGCGGCCGCCGCCATCGTGCTGGTCGTGGTGCTGGTCGCCTCGCTGTTCTGGTCGCTGCCGCTGAGCCGCGCGCTGGAGCCGTTGAACAATTCGGCCATCGTACTGGTCGCCCAGGACGGCTCGCCCATCGCCAAGCGCGGCTCCTACAAGGAAGCGCCGATCGACGTGGCCGAACTGCCGGCCTATGTGCCCGGCGCCTTCATCGCCATCGAGGACCGCCGCTTCTACAGCCACATGGGCGTGGATCCGAAGGCCATCGCCCGCGCCCTGGGCAAGAACGCCAAGGCCGGCGGCGTATCCGAAGGCGGCTCGACCATCACCCAGCAGTTGGCCAAGAACGCCTTCCTGTCCAGCGACCGCAATCTCCGGCGCAAGGCCCAGGAAGCCCTGATCGCGGTCTATCTGGAGGCGCGTCTCTCCAAGACCGAGATCCTGTCGCGCTACCTGTCGTCGGTCTATTTCGGCGACGGCGCCTTTGGCCTGCGCGCGGCGGCCCGGCACTATTTCGACAAGGCGCCCGAGCAGCTGTCGATCGGCGAGGCCGCGATGCTGGCCGGCCTGGTCAAGGCTCCCTCGCGCCTGGCCCCCACCGACAATCTGGAAGGCGCGCGCGAGCGGATGCGGGTGGTGCTGGGCGCCATGGTCGAGACCAAGACCATCACCCAGGCGCAGGCCGACGCCGTGGGCGACGTCTCGCCCGTTCCGCCGCGCGACAAGGTGCCCACGGGCTCCTATTTCGCCGACTGGGCCCTGCCCCAGGCCCGCGCCGCGATCGGCGCCCGCTACGGCGAGACGATCGTCAGGACGACCCTGGATCCCAAGCTGCAGGAGAAGGCGGAGAAGATCCTCAACGACTTCATCGCGCGCGACGGCAAGGTCCTGAACATCACCCAGGGCGCCCTGGTGGCCATGCGCAAGGACGGCAGCGTCGTGGCCATGGTCGGCGGCCGGGACTACAAGCAAAGCCAGTTCAACCGCGCCGACGGCGAGCGCCAGCCCGGCTCGTCGTTCAAGCTGTTCGTCTATCTGGCCGCCTTGCGCGAAGGCATGACCACGACCTCGCCGATCCTCGACACGCCGGTGCAGGTCAGCGGCTACATGCCCAAGAACCACGAGGGCAAGTATCGCGACCGCGAGATCCCGCTGATCAGCGCCTTCGCGGCCTCGTCGAACGTGGCCGCCGTGCGCCTGGC
Source organism: Caulobacter sp. (assembly GCF_035254145.1). Taxonomy (GTDB): domain Bacteria; phylum Pseudomonadota; class Alphaproteobacteria; order Caulobacterales; family Caulobacteraceae; genus Caulobacter. The sequence continues at coordinate 21,029 of NZ_DATFAV010000308.1, forward strand.
CCATGACCTCGGCCCCGCCAAGGTGATCAAGGTCGCCCGCGACCTGGGCGTCACCGAGAAGATCCCCACCGACCTGACCATGGCGCTGGGCACCGGCTCGATGAGCCTGACGCGGCTGACGGCGGCCTACGCCTCGGTGGCGGCGGGCGAATATCCGATCGTCGCGCACGGCCTGGAGGCCTTCAGCAAGCCCAGGACCACGCCCTACGACCCCAAGGTGCTGGCCGGCATGCGCGACCTGCTGCGCTCGGCCACCCATCGTGGGACGGGCCTGGAGGCGGCCATCGACGGCGCCTACGGCAAGACCGGGACCACCCAGAACTATCACGACGCCCTGTTCGTCGGTTACGTCGACGACCTGGTGGTCGGGGTCTGGGTCGGCAACGACGACAACAGCTCGATGAACGGCGTTGTCGGAGGCGGCGAGCCGGCCAAGATCTGGAAGGCCTTCATGCTCTCGGCCCTTGGTCGCGACGTCGCCCCGCGCCCGGTCGAGGATCCGCTGGAGGATCTGGGCCTGCCGCTGGAAGGCGAGATCGGCCCCGATGGCCTGCCCCTCGTCCCGCTGACGGTCCCGACGGAGCCGGCGGCGCCGGCCGCGCCCAACAGCGGCGTTCCGCAGGCGCCAGCGCCGGCGGAACCGCGTCCCTAGGTCTCCACCGAACCGGGAACGTCGTTCAGCCAAGGTTCACATGGCCAAGCTCAAAGCTCCTTCAGCACAGTCGGGGAGGTTGAGGTGCGGGATCATTCTATGCGCTCTGTCGCGATCGGGGCCTTCGTCGCCGTCGCGGGGCTCGTGACGGCCAGCTGCGCCACCATGAGCCAGGAGGAGTGTCTGCGTGGCGACTGGCGCGCGGTCGGCTACGACGACGGCGCCAGCGGCCATGCGATGAGCCGGATCGACGAGCACGCCAAGGCCTGCCTGAAGACGGGCGTCACGCCGGACATTCGACTCTATGCGCAAGGCCGCGAAGAAGGCCTCGTCCGCTACTGCACCGAGGCGAACGGCTTCCGGGTCGGCCGGGAGGGGCATTCCTACGCCAACGTCTGTCCCGCCCCGGTCGAGGGCGAGTTCCTGGGCGGCTATGCCGACGGCGAACGGGTCCACGCCGCCGAGAGCCGGCTTGAAAGCGCCCAGTCGGACCTCAGCGGCGCCGACAGCCGGGCGGAGAAGCGCGCGCGCCAGGCGGATGGCGTCGAGGACGAGCTGCGCAATCCCAAGCTGACCGACGAGCAGGTCCGCGAGCTACGCGACCGCCTGCAGCGCCTGCGCCGCGAGCGTCGCGAGGCGATCGAGGACGGCCGGCGAGCCGAGGCCGCGATCCGTGACGCCGAGCGCGAGGTCGACGACCTCAAGGCCCGCTACGCGCCGCGCTACGGCTGGTGGTGAGGGCTATGGGCCGGATCGACATTCAAGGCGGCGTTTGAATTCAATAACTCGCCTTCCTGGGCCTTGTGCCCAGGACCCATGCCAGCGGCAGGCTGAGATTTAGAAGCTAGCCGGGGCTGAATAGCCCAGAGCGCTGGTCAAACTCGGCGACCTTGGAACGATGGGTCCTGGGCACAAGGCCCAGGAAGGCAGGAATTGTGCGCTGCCTTGAATATCGATCCGTCCTAGTCGGCCACCAACCGCCCCGCCGGCGGGACGCGGACGATGAAGTGACCCTTCACGCCCTCCGGCCATTGTCGGTAGGGCACGACGCCCTCCTCGCTCGCGGCGTAGGCCACGGCGTAGTCGAGAATGGCCCGGGCCGCCTCGGCGGTCGGTTCGAAGCGGCCTAGGACATAGCCGACCTTGCCTGGCGCGCGCAGGTGAACCGAGCAGTGCTGGGCGCAGTTGAACAGGCACGGCATGGTCTGGACGGCCACGCCGGAGCTCGCCGCCGCTTCACGCAAGGCGGCCGCCAGTAAGGCCCCGCCCCGCTCCCCCCGCGGGCTCTCCCGTTCGTCGGCCGAGAAGCGGCAAGTGTCGCAAACCACCACCGCCGGCCCGTCGTCGGCCGGAACAAGGATGCTCAAAACTCGATCCCCGCCTGAGCCTTCACCCCGGCGCGGAACGGATGCTTGAGCTGGGCCATCTCGGTGACGAGATCAGCCGCCTCGATCAGTTCGTCAGGGGCGTTGCGGCCGGTGATGACCACATGCTTGCCCTCGGGCCGCGCGGCCACGACCTCCAGCACCTCGGCCAGCGGCAGGTAGTCGTAGCGGAGGATGATGTTCAATTCGTCGGCCACGACCATGTCCCAGTCGTCGGGATCGAGGATGCGAGCCTTGATGACTTCCCAGGCCTGGCGGGCCACGGCGATGTCGCGAGCGCGGTCCTGGGTGTCCCAGGTGAAGCCCTCGCCCATCGGCCGGAACTCGACCTGCTCGGGAAAGGCGTCGAACACCACCTTTTCGCCGGTGGTCATCGCGCCCTTGATGAACTGGATGACGCTGACCCGGTGGCCGTGGCCGATGGCGCGGATGGCCATGCCCAGCGCCGCCGTCGTCTTGCCCTTGCCCGCCCCGGTGTGGACGATCAGGAGGCCCTTCTCGATGGTCTTCTCGGCCATCATCCGCTCGCGAGCGGCCTGGATGACCTTCATCTTGGCGTTATGGCGCGCGTTCCTAACTGCCTCTGGGGTGGCCTCTGGGGCGGCCTGGTTTTCGACTTGCACGTTCGTCGTCCTGCTTTCGCCGGACACCCCGCCGGCCGCGTTGATGTGACGAAGGCCGGTCTCCTGGCTTACGCCCTCCCGTCGCGACGCCTTCCCAGGACCTCCTGACAAGCAGAGAAAGGTCCCAGTGGCGTGAGGTCGCGACGATCGATGGACGATCACAGTTGCGGGGGCAGCCGCGGATTGGTCACCGCGTTCCCGGAGACCTCGCGGTCTCCATGCCTTCGCTGTCCGGCGTAAGCGCGGCGGCTGGACGGGTCAAGCGCCCTCGCCTACATCGGCCCCGCAGTCAGGAGCCCGCCCCATGAGCCTCACCGTCTATCATAACCCCAAGTGCACGACCTCGACCAAGGTCGTGGCGCTGCTGCGCGAGGCCGGTCACGCCCCGACGGTCGTGGAATATCTGAAGACGGGCTGGAACCGCGAACAGCTGCTGGACCTGGTGAAGCGGTCCGACACCGACCTGAAGGGTCTGCTGCGCGAGCGCGGCACGCCCGCCGAGGAGCTAGGCCTTCTGAAGGCGGACGTTTCCGACGAAGCGCTGCTGGCGGCGATGGTCGAGCACCCGATCCTCGTCAACCGCCCGATCGTCGACGGTCCCAAGGGCGTGGTCCTGGCCCGCCCGGTGGAGAAAGCCCTGACCGTCGTATAGCCAAGCTTCGTCCGCACACGGATACTGTCGCAAAACTGTCGCCGATCTGTGACAAAAGCCCGGTCATCGATCCGGCATGCTCCCCCCACGTCACCCGGACGACACAGGATTTGACGACATGAACAAGCTCCTTGGCGCGGTCGCGACCATCGCCCTGCTCGCCGTCGCCGACCAAGCCCACGCGGCGCGCGACTACGTCTGGGCCGCCGGCTCCTCGACGGTGTTCCCCTTCTCCACGCGGGTGGCCGAGAACTTCTCGAAGAAGACCGGCAAGAAGTCGCCCAAGGTCGAGAGCCTGGGCACGGGCGGCGGCATCAAGATGTTCTGCGGCGGCACGGGCGAGAAGTTCCCCGACATCGCCAACGCCTCGCGCCCGATGAAGAAGTCCGAGTTCCTGGCCTGCCAGAAGGCCGGGGTGAAGGACATCGTCGAGATCAAGATCGGCTTCGACGGCATCGTCGTGGCGACCGACAAGAAGGGCCCGGACTTCAACTTCAAGATCGAGCAGCTGTACCTGGGCCTGGCCGACCAGACCCTGCGCGGCGGCCAGCTGGTGAAGCAGCCCTACAAGAACTGGAACGAAGTCGGCCAGGGCCTGCCCAAGGCCCGCATCCTGGTCTACGGGCCGCCGCCGACCTCGGGCACCCGTGACGCCTTCGTCGAACTGGCCATGGAAGGCGGCGCCGCCAAGCTCCCCACCCTGGCCAAGATGAAGGGCGAGGACGAGAAGAAGTTCAAGGCCACCGTCTCGCCGATGCGCACCGACGGCGGCTGGGTCGACGCGGGCGAGAACGACAACGCCATCGTCGGCACCATCGAGAAGACCCCGAACACCTTGGGCGTGTTCGGCTTCTCGTTCCTCGAAGAGAACGCCTCGCGCATCAAGGGCGCGGCGGTCAATGGCGTGAAGCCGACCCCGGCGGCCATCGCCAGCGGCCAGTATCCGCTGTCGCGCTCGCTCTACATCTACGTGAAGAAGTCCCAGGTCGGCGTGACGCCAGGCCTGAAGGAATTCGTCACCGAGTTCGTGTCGGACGCCGCCACCGGTCGCGGCGGCTACCTGCAAGGCCGCGGCCTGATCCCGCTGCCCCCGGCCCAGCACGTGGCCATGAAGAGCAAGGCGGGCGCCCTGCCGGCCATGCCGGCGCCGAAGGAATAGAACTCTCAAGACGATAGAGCTCGTGAAGGGCGGCGGCTTCGGTCGCCGCCCTTTTTCATTCCGTCTTGCGCGCGAACGGAACGTCTCCGCATCCCGGGCTCCAGGACGCCTCGTCGGGCGCATATTCGTGGAAGGTGGCGCGTACGCCAGGATCGTCGTCCAGGCAGCT
>NZ_DATFAV010000309.1:0-18560 GCF_035254145.1 Caulobacter sp.
GGCGGGCGACCTCGTGTCGCCCGCCTTTTTTCTTTCCGAGGCGGAGACGGTCATGCGCGTTTCGAACATCGGACGGCGCGAGGTGCTGGCCACCGGCGCCGCCGCCCTGGCCCATCCGGCCGCAGCCAAGCCTCGGCGGACCATGCCGAAGGATTTTCTCTGGGGCGCGGCGATCTCGGCCCACCAGAGCGAAGGCGGCAACACCAACAGCGACGCTTGGCTGATGGAGAACCTCAAGCCCTCCATGTTCAAGGAGCGTTCGGGCGACGCCTGTGACAGCTACCACCGCTATGGCGAGGATTTCGCCATCGCCGCCGGCCTTGGCTTCAACTGCTATCGGCTGGGCGTGGAGTGGGCGCGGATCGAGCCCAGCGAAGGCTTTTTCTCCAACGCCGAACTCGACCACTACGTCCGCGTGCTCGAAGCCTGCCGAGCGCGAGGCCTGAAGCCCATAGTGACCTTGAACCACTTCACCACGCCGCTGTGGTTCGCCCAGCGAGGCGGCTTCGAGGTTTCGGACGCGCCCGCCCTCTTCGCGCGCTTCTGCCGAAAGGTCGTCGAACGCCTGGGCCCGCTGATGCACATGGCCACCACCTTCAACGAGGCCAATATCCGGCTGCTGGTCGACCTCATGCCAGGGTTCCGAACCGCCCTGCCGACGGTCCGGACGGCTGTCGCGGCGGCGGCCAAAGCCACGAACTCACCGCGTTTCTCGCGCCTGGCCTATGCCGACCCAGCCGTCGTCACGCCGATCATGCAGGAAGCCCACCGCCAGGCCTACGACGCGATCAAGGCGGTTCGACCCAGCCTGCCGGTCGGCCTGACACTGACGACCCAGGACATCCAGTCGGACGATCCTCGGCTGGTCGAGCTCTACCGCCATCGCCTCTATGGCGACTGGATCGCCGTCGCCGGCAGCCATGCCGACTTCTTCGGAGTCCAGACCTATACGCGGTTCGTCTTCGACCAGAACGGCATGCGCCCGCCGCCGCCCGGCGCCGAGCTGACCCTATCCGGCTACGAATTCTACCCACAGGCGCTGGCCGAGACGATCCGCTGGGCCCACGCCGCGATCGGCAAGCCGATCTACGTGACCGAGAATGGGATCGCCACGCATGACGACACCCGCCGGATCGCGTTCATCGACGCGGCGCTGGATGGCCTCTGGGGTTGCCTGGAGGACGGGATCCCCGTTCACAGCTACCTCTATTGGTCGCTGCTGGACAATTTCGAGTGGACCGCGGGCTACGGCGTTCCCTTCGGCCTGACGGCGGTGGACCGAAGCACATTCAAGCGCACGCCGCGGCCAAGCGCTCTGCATCTGGGCAGGATCGCGCGATCCAACGCCCTCTAAGGCCTCAAGGTGTGACGATCTGCGGCCGGTTCACGAGGATAGGGTGAGCGCCCCCTCGCGGCGCGGCGATCAGGCGTCGATCGTCGGAAAGACCAGTGTCAGGCGCAGGCCCCGGCGGGGCGACGCGTCCAGAGTAATGCGGCCTTCGTAGAGGCCGACCAGGTCCTTGACGATGGACAGGCCCAGGCCATGACCTGGCGTGCGTTCGTCGAGCCGCTCCCCGACGCCAAAGACGTGTTCATAACTCTCGGGCGGCAGGCCTGGCCCGTCGTCGTCGACCATGATTTCCACGGACTGGCCGCTTCGACGCACGGACACCTCAACGCGAGCCTCCGCCCATTTCCCGGCGTTGTCCAAGACATTGGCCAGGATCTCACCGAGATCCTGGGCGTCGACCGCGACGATCGGTTCGTCCTCGTAGGTGACGTTGTAGGTGACGCCGCGACGCCCGTGCAGGCGCGACATGGCCGCGATGATCGGCTCCAGCGTCCCACGGACCTCGGCCGCCACGCCAGGCGCGCGCTTGAGCGCCGCGGCGCGGGCGCGAGCGATCTGGTAGTCGATTTGCCGACGCATCCGCTCGCATTGCAGGCCGATGACTTCCGCCGCCTCGTCCTGGCCCGCGGCCCGCAGCCGCTCGGCCTCGTCCATCAGGATCGCCAGGGGCGTCTTCAGGGCGTGGGCAAGGTTCCCGGCCTGGGTGCGGGCGCGCCGCAGCATTTCCAGATTGCCCTCCAGGAGGGCGTTGAGATCGACCGCCAGCGGACGGACCTCGCTGGGCAGATCCTCGGGCAGCCGGCTGGCCCTGCCCATCCGCACCGCCGACAGTGCATGCCGCATGCGGCTCAGGGGACGCAGGCCGAACCAGACCTGCAGGATCGCGGCGGCCGCCAAGCCCAGCGCCACGATGGTCAGGGACAGGAAGAGCGTCCAGTTGAAGCGTCCCAGCACCTCGTCCAGCAGGCGCTGATCGACGCCGATGCCGATACGCAGCGGCGGCGCTCCGGTTATGGCGACGGCGCGTTCGACCAGGCGCAGCTGCCCGGAGGGGCCGGCCACGAAGACATGCCGCTCGACGCCTGGCGGAGGGAACGGCCCTGGCAGCGGTAGCGGCCGCCCGGCGAGCGACGGCGAGTCGATCGCAACGCCGCTCTCGGCCTCCACGCGCCAATAGAAGCCCGAATTCCTGGGCAGAAAGCGCGGATCGCTCAAGCGGCGGTGCAGGTAGAGCTTACCGTCCGGCGCCACGCCGATCAGCGCCGCCAGCTCGGCGGCGTGACCGTGCAGCTCATCGTCGAACTGCTGGGTCACATGCGCCTTGAACAGTTCGGACAGCAGAAAGCCGCTGACCGTCAGACCGACGATGATCCAGATGACCGCGCCGGCGATCAGCCGCGTGCGAAAGCTGGTCCAAAGCTGACTCATCAGGCGAACTTGTACCCCAGTCCGCGGATCGTGCGGATCGCGTCCTTGCCCAGTTTCTTGCGCAGGCGCGCCACATAGACCTCGATCGTGTTCGACTCGCGGGTCTCATCCAGGCTGTAGACGTGGTCGATCAGCTCGCCCTGCGACACGACGCGCCCGGCGCGGTGCATCAGATAGACCAGCACCTTCAGCTCGCGCGCGGTCAGCTCGATCGGTTCCCCGCCGCGCTGGACCGTCCCGGCCACGGGGTCGAGCACGATGTCGCCGCGCCGCATGACGGGGGACGACCGCCCCGCCGACCGCCGGGTAAGGGCGCGCAGCCTCGCCACCACCTCGGCGTTCTGGAATGGCTTGCCCAGATAGTCGTCGGCTCCGGCGTTCAGGCCGTCGACGCGATCGGTCCAGGCGTCGCGGGCGGTCAGCACCAGCACCGGGACGTCGCGCCCTTCCCGCCGCCATTGCTTGAGCACTTCCAGGCCCGGCAGCCGCGGCAAGCCAAGATCAAGCACGACCGCATCGAAGTCGTTGGTCTGGCCCAGCAGCAGGGCGGTTTCGCCGTCAGCGGCGTGCTCGACGACGAAGCCAGCATCCGTCAACGCCGCGCCAAGGCGGCGGGCGATCTCGGCGTCATCTTCGACGAGCAGAATGCGAATGACGGCCTCCCTGAGCTTGCCGCACGTTCTAGCACCGACGGCTGAAACGAACCTGACTGCATATTGTCAGGTTCGTTTCAGCTTCGCTTCAGGAGGGCTTCAGGCTGGCGGCGCATCGGGGATCCGCCCAAGCCCCGAGGAGTCCATGCTCGCCGCCCGCTCAAGCCTAGCCGCCGTCCTTGCCGTGGCCCTCTCCGCCGTCCCCGCGCTCGCCGCGGGCCCTGTCAACCTGAGCGCCGCGCAGGAAAAAGCCATGGGCGTCGTCCTGGCCAACGCCAAGCCCGCGTCTGGCGCGCCCTTGGCCGCCGCGCCCGCGACGGTGACCCCGCCACTGAACGATCGCCGTGTCGTCGCCGCGCCCTTCGCCGGCACGGTGCTGCGCGTCCACGTTCTGGAGGGCCAGGCGGTGAAGGCCGGCGCGCCGCTGGTCACCCTGTTCAGTCGCGACGCCCTCGCGGTGTCCTCTGAGCTGGTCCAGAGCCAGGCGGAGCTGCGCGTGGCGCAGGCCGCCGCCCGCCGCACCCAGACCCTGGCCAGCGAGGGCGTCATCGCCGGGGCCCGCGCGGAGGAAGCCCAGGCGCGCGCCGACCAGGCTCGGGCGATGGTCAACGAGCGCCGCCGCCTCCTTTCGGGCGCTGGCGGGACGTCGGGCGAATATGTGCTGCGTGCGCCAATCGCCGGCCGCGTGGCCGCCCTGACCGCCCAGCCGGGCGGCGGGCTGGAGGCGATGGCCCCGGCGGTCACGCTGGACCGGGCCGACAAGCTGTGGATCGAGGCGCGGATCTCTCCCGCCGTAGCCCAGAAACTGAAGGTCGGTTATCCCGTGCGCGTGGGCGATACGGCCGGGCGCGTGGTCGCCGTCGGCGCGAGCATCGATCCCAAGACCCGCTCGCTGCCGGTGCGCGCGGAACTCAACACCGCCGCCGGCCTGACGCCCGGCCAGACGGTGACCGTCACCTTGCTGAGCCCCGCCCCTCCGGGCGCCCAGGCGATCCCCCGCGCGGCGCTGATCCAGGACGCCGCCGGCGCGCGGGTCTTCGTCAAGACGAGCGCCGGCTACGAGGCTCGCTCAGTGGCCGTCATCGGCGCGGCGGGAACCGAGGCCGTGGTGACCGGGCTGCCGACGGGCGCGCGCGTCGCCGCGTCCGGCGCGGCGCAGCTGAAATCGGCCGCGGGGCGATAGGCATGCGCAAACTCATCGCCTTCGCGCTGTCGCAGCGGCTGCTGGCCGCCGTGCTGGCGATCGCCTTGGTCGGCCTTGGGATCAACGCCTTCCTGAAGCTGCCCGTCGACGCCTTCCCCGACATCTCGCCGACCCAGGTGAAGATCATCCTCAAGGCCCCCGGCATGACGCCCGAGGAGGTCGAGAGCCAGGTCATCACGCCGTTGGAGATGGAGCTGCTGGGCATTCCCAAGCAGGCCATGCTGCGGTCAACCGCCAAGTACGCGATCGCCGACCTGACCATCGACTTCGCGCCGGGCACGGACGTTTACTGGGCTCGCCAGCAGACCGCCGAGCGCCTGTCGAACGCCCTGGGCGCCCTGCCCGCTGGCGTCAGCGGCGGCCTGTCGCCGATCTCCACGCCGCTGTCCGACGTCTTCATGTTCACGCTCGAAGGCGAGGGCCTGACGCTTGAGCAGAAGCGCACCCTGCTGGACTGGACCATCCGCCCGGCCCTGCGAGGCCTGCCCGGCGTCGCCGACGTCAACGTCCTGGGCGGCCGGGCCAAGACCTTCGAGGTCTCGCCCGACCCCGCCGCCCTGGCCGCTTCAGGCCTGACCTCTCAGGCGATCGTCGACGCCATCCCCGCCTCCAACCGCAACGACGGTTCGGGCCGCCTCGGCGAGGGCGAGGAGGCCCTGGTCGTGCGCGTCGCCGGCGCGATCACCAGCCTCGAAGACCTGCGCGACACGGCCGTACCGCTGCCCGGCGGCGGAACCGCGCGCCTGGGCGACCTGGCGGAGGTGCGCGAAGGCGCCCTGACCCGCTATGGCGCGGTCACGGAAAACGGCCAGGCCGAGACCGCCGAGGCCATCGTCATCGCCCTGCGCGGCGCCGACGCCAAGGCGGTCGTCAAATCGGTCGAGACCCGGCTGAAGGAGATCGAGCCGTCCCTCCCCAACGGCGTGAAGGTCAGCCCCTTCTACAACCGCTCAGAGCTAATCGAGCGCGCGACTGGCACGGTCAACGAGGCGCTGGTCGAGGCCACCGTGCTGGTCGTCATCCTGCTGCTGCTGTTCCTGGGCGACTTGCGGGCCGCGACGGTCGTGGCGGTCACCCTGCCGCTGGCGGCGCTGACGACCTTCCTGCTGATGCGGGCGTTCGGCCTCTCGGCCAATCTCATGAGCCTGGGGGGCCTGGCGATCGCCATCGGCATGCTGGTCGACGCGGCCGTGGTGGTGGTCGAGAACACCGTCGAGCGGCTCGATAATCCCAACATCACCGGCTCGCGACGCCTGCACGTGGTCTACGAGGCCGTGGCCGAGGTGGCCGCGCCGGTCAGCTCCGGCGTGCTGATCATCTGCCTGGTGTTCCTGCCCCTGCTCAGCCTGCAAGGGTTGGAGGGCAAGCTGTTCGCGCCCGTCGCCCTGACCATCGTCTTCGCCCTGGGCTCGTCGCTGCTGCTGTCGTTCACGGTGATCCCGGTCCTCGCCTCCCTGCTGCTGAAGGCCCACGCGCACCGGGAGTCCTGGATCATGCGCCGGATCGGGCCGTTCTACGAACGTCAGCTGGCCCGCGCCCTGGCCAAACCCAAGCCGGTGTTCGCGGCGGCCGGGGGCGGCATGGTCCTGGCGGCGATCGCCTATGTCCTGATTGGCAAAAGCTTCATGCCGACCATGGACGAGGGCGCGATCCTGATGCAGCTGGCCAAGCTGCCGTCGATCAACCTCGACGCCAGCGCCCGCCAGGATTTGGCCGTGCAGCGCGCGATCCTGGCCCAGGTGCCGGAGGTCAAGCGGATCGTCGCCCGCGTCGGCTCCGACGAGCTGGGTCTCGACCCCATGGGCCTGAACGAGACCGACAGCTTCCTGGTGCTGGCCGACCGCAAGGACTGGCGCAAGAAGGACAAGGCCTGGCTGACCGAGGAGATCCGCAAGGTCGCCGCCCAGTTCCCCGGCGTGGAGGCCACCTTCACCCAGCCGATCGAGATGCGGGTGTCGGAGATGCTGACCGGCAGCCGCGGCGACCTGGCGGTCAAGGTGTTCGGTCCAGACTTGAAGACGCTTGGCGATCTGGCCGGCCGCATCGAGGCGACACTGAAGAAGACGCGCGGCGCGTCCGACGTCTACACGGTCGCCGGCGACGGCGTGACCTATCTGCAGCTGGACGTGGACCGCGCGGCGGCCGTCCGGGCGGGCCTCTCCGCCGAGGCCCTGCAGCAGGAGCTGCGCGCCCAGCTCGAGGGCGCCCCAGCCGGCGTGGTCTTCGAGCAGGGCAAACGCACGCCGATCCTGGTTCGCGGTCCGCAGGAGTTGCGCGAGGACCCCGTCCTGTTCGAGCAGGCCCAGATCGCCACACCGGACGGCGGCTTGCTTCGCGCCGGCGACGTGGCGCGCGTCGAGCGCCGGCAAGGCCCGGTCAAGATCGACCGCGAGAACGCCTCGCGCTTCGCCGTCATCCAGGCCTATGTCCAGGGCCGCGACCTCGTTGGCTTCGTCAAGGAGGCCCAGGCCAACGTCGCTCGCGACGTACCGCTGCCACCAGGCTACCGCATCGCCTGGGGCGGCCAGTTCGAGAACCAGAAGCGCGCGGCGGCCCGTCTCGGCGTGGTGGTGCCCATGGCGCTGGGCCTGATCTTCCTGGTGCTGTTCATCAGCCTGAAGTCCACGCGGCAGTCGCTGCTGATCCTGGCCAACATCCCGTTCGCGATGATCGGCGGCATCGTGGCCCTGTGGATCTCGGGTGAGTACCTGTCGGTGCCCGCCTCGGTCGGGCTGATCGCCCTGCTCGGCATCGCCGTGCTGAACGGCCTCGTGCTGGTCTCGTACTTCAACGAGCTGGTCCAACGCGGCCGAGACGTCACCACCGCCGTAACCGAGGGCGCGCGCCGACGCCTGCGGCCGGTGCTGATGACCGCCAGCATCACGGCGCTTGGTCTCGTGCCGCTGCTGACCGCCACCGGGCCCGGCTCGGAGATCCAGCGCCCGCTGGCCATCGTCGTGGTCGGGGGGCTCGTCACCTCGACCCTGCTCACCCTGATCCTGCTGCCCATCCTCTATCGCCGGTTCGGCGTCGAGCGCGGAGCGGCCGCCCTGGAGTCCGAAGCGTGAAAGCCGTCCTTCTCGCCGCCGCCTGCGCGGCGCTGGCCGCCGGTCCCGTGATCGCCGCCGACATCGGTTGGGCGCGCCCGGACTTCCTGCCCGACGACGCCAGAATCCTGTCGGTTCTGGACGCCTCGCCCGAGCTGGGCGAAGCCCGGGCCCTGCTGCGCGGGGCCGAGGCCGAGCGCCGGGGCCTGGCCGCCGGTCCGCACGAAACCATGCTGGGTGTCTCGGGCGACCGCCGCAACATCAAGGGCGAGGGCGACTTCGCCGAGTGGTCGTTGCAGGCCAGCCGCGCCCTGCGCTCACCCGGCAAGCGCGCCCTCGACCTGAAAGCCGGCGCGGCGGGCGCCCTGGCCGCGCGCGACAGCGTCGACGACGCCCGCCACCAGGCCTCGCTTCGGCTAGCCGGCCTGTGGATCGAGTGGCTGCAGGCCGAGGCGCAGATCGGGGTGGACCGCGACGAGATCGCCGTCGAGGAGAAGGAGGTCGCCTCTCTCCGGCGTCGAGTCGAACTCAAGGACGCCTCCGTCCTGGAATTGGAGCTGGCCCAGGCCGCCCTGGCCCGCGCCCGCGCGATCCTGGCCGAGACGCAGGGGCGTGCCGAGGCGGCCCGCTCGGCGTTGGACATGCTGTATCCCGGCCTAGCCCCGGCTCGCGCTCCCGCCTTGGCCGCGCCCGTGGCGCCGACCCGCGCGTTGGACGCCTGGATCCCGGTGATCATCGCCCGCAGCCACGAGATCACCATCGCCAAAGCCCTGGCCGACCGCGACGCGGCGCTGGCCCGGCGCGCCAAGCTGGACCAGCGTCCGGATCCGACCATCGGCCTGCGCGTCTTCAACGAACGCGGCGGGGACGAGACGGGCGCCGGCCTGACCGTCAGCATCCCGTTCGGCGGCGCCGGACGGTCGGCGACCGCCGAACGCCAGGCCGCCGCCGCCTCGGCCGCCGAGGCGCGCTATCTGATGGTCGTTCGCGACGTCGAGGCCGAAGGACGCAACGATGTCGCCAGGGCTCGCGCGGGCTTGTCGGCCTGGGCGCGCGCCAGCGAGGCCACGACGGCGGCGGCCCAGGCCGCCGAGCGCGTGGGACGCGCCTACGCCTTGGGAGAACGCGACCTGACCGACCTATTGGCCGCGCGCCGGCAACTGTTCGATGTCCGACGCGGCGAACTCACGGCGCGCGCCGCCGCCCAGGGCGCGCTGCTGCGCCTGGCGCTGGACGCCCACGAGCTCTGGCTTTCCGAAGAGGACTGACGATTCTCGCCTCAGCTTGCCCGCCCCGCGCATAAGCCGGCTGAACGAAAACCTGGAGCCTCGACGCCGCCTTTAAGCGTGGTCACAATCCGTAGACGCGCGCGGCGTTGCGGTGCAGGAAGCCCAGGCGCTCATCCGGGCTTAGAAAGTCAGCGGCGGCGCGGGCCATCCGGGCCTTCTCGGGATAGGTCCAAAGCATGCTCTGCCCCATGTCCGAGCCCCAGATCAGACGCTCCGGACCGAAGCTGTCGACCATGCGCCGGACGATGCGAGCGGCCCGTACGTCGGCGGCGGCGCAGCGCTCGAAATTGATCTCGGTGATCTTGAAGTAGACGTTGGGCGTATCCTCGAAGATCCGGATCGTCCGGTCGATGCCGAAATCGGGGGCTGGGGGCATGACCACCTCTTCCCCCGCCTCCTGGGCCAGCTTGACCTCATACTGGGTCATGCCGAACGGCATGGCGCCGTGGTCCAACAGGATCGGCAGATCGGGAAACTGCCGGGCGATGATCTTCACCAGCGGCAGCAGGTACGGCAGCTGGTTCATGAACATGATCATGGTCATCGGTGTGCCGAGATCGGCGCAGGCCTTCCAGACTTCCAGCGCCTGGGGCGAACTCATCCAGGCCGTGTCGAGGAGCCAGGGTCGCGCATTGGCCATTCTGAACCCGCGCGTGTGCCGGTTGCGGACCATGTCGCGATAGAGCGCCGGGGTCTGCGGATCCTGGGTGTCGAGAATGACGACCGGATGCAGACGGCCCGGATTCTTCTCGGCCTCGTCGAGGATGTAGCTGTTGTCGTAACCGTAGACGTGACCGCGCTGCACCAGGCAGGCGCGCTCGACGTTGTGGGCGTCCATCAGCGCGATCAGCGCGTCGCCAGTGACGCTGAAGTTCGGCCGGTCGGGAATCGGCAAGTCGGGCGTGAACGGCCGGGCTTTGTAGCGTTCCCAGTCGTCACCGATCAGGTGGGCGTGCGTGTCGAAGAGAAGGTCGGCGTTCTGGGTCATGATCTGGAAACGTCAGGCCTGGTCGTCGAAAGCTTTGCGCGCCGCCAGGGCGCCCTGGCGCAGCAGTCCCTGGTCGGAAGAGACCAGGAACGCGGTGACGCCAGCCTGGCCCAGTCGGGCGATGTCGGGATCGGCGCCAGAGCCGACATGGGCGATCAGCGGCACGCGATGGCGTCGCGCCGCCTCTGTGATACGCGTAACGACAGCGCCGATCATCGGGTCGCCGACATTGGGCGCGCCGAGCCGAGCCGAAAGGTCGCCGCGACCGATGAACGCCGCGGTCAGCCCTTCAACGGCGAAGATCTCGTCCAACTGGTCAACGGCCTCGGGGTCTTCGATCATGGCGATGATCGAGGTGGAGGCGTCGGCGTTGGCCATATGGTCGGCGAAACCTCGCGCCCCGAATTCACCGGCGCGCGGCGAGTTGGAGAAACCCCGCGCACCGCCATGATAGCGGCAGGCCGAGATGATCTCGCGCAGCTTGGCGGCGCTGGTGACGTGCGGTGTCAACACGCCGGCCGCGCCGCAGTCCAACGCCTGCAGCAGATGCGACTCGTCGCTGGAAGCCACCCGCACGACGCTGGCGATCCCGGCGGCGCGGGCCGCCAGCATCATCAGGTCGATGTCGCCGGTCGAGAAAGGCGCATGCTCGGCGTCGACCACGACGAAGTCGAAGCCGGCCCCGCCGAGGATTTCGGTGGCGTGGCCGGTGGCTGTCTTGAGGAACGTACCAAGCAATCGCTCCCCACCCGTCAGGCGAGCGCGGAAGCGACGTTGAATCTCACTGTGCGGATGCATCAGGCCTCCGTCGGGGGCGCGGGATAGTCGTCGGCGTTCAGCACCCAGCCGGCCATGTCGGAAAAGTCCCGCCGCGGCGGCGAGAAGATGTCGACCAATAGGTTGCCGTTTCCAGGGGCCACCGAGGCCGAGGTGTGGATCGCCTTGGCCGGGATCACCGCGACCGATGGCGCGGGACAGGTGACGTGCTCATCGTCGCGCCACTCGGCCAGCTTGGCGGTCCAGGGCCAGCGCAGGTGGTGGACAAAACTGCCGCCCATGGCCAGCGAGCACTGCTCGAAATCATCATGGTGGTGCGGCGACAGCTTGTTCGGATCGCGCGGCGCGGCGGGCTCGAACACATTGACCATGAAGGTCGTGCAGCGCCAGATCCGCCCGAACCGCCCCTCCTGCGCCGGCACGTTCAGCGCGTATTTGCGGATCTTGAATCCCCCGGGCGGGTCAGGCCAACGGACCAGCGGCGGGATGTTCGGCGCGCCTTCCGCATAGGTCTCGGCGTTCGAGCACAGGGCCGCCAGGTCGGTGGAATCGCTGGTGAACAGCCGCACGACCTCGCCGCCATCGGGCAGCTCGACACGGCTGTCGCCCGGCGGCACGAAGGCGATGTGCTCGCCTCCGATCTCGACGGTCTCTCCTCCGGCGGTGACCACGGCCCGGGGTTCCGGGGCCTCGATCAGCAGAACGTACTCGTCGAGCTGGCCCTTGCGTTCCAACACGGCGCCGGGCTTGGCCAGGGTGTAGGCGACGACGAAGTTCTGGCCTCGGGTCAGCCAGGTGCGGCCGTTCTCGTCATCGATCTGCGGCGCGCTTTCGCCGAACAACGCATAGGACGACGCGCCGAAACCGCTAGCGGCGGCAGGGCCAGCGCCGGTCTTGGCGGTCGACAGGCGCGAGCGGGGATCAGCGTCTGCATACATGGTGGACATCGGTCGGCCTCTCAGTCGGGCGCGTCAGAGCTTCGGATTGGTGATCGGGGTGTCGCCCTCGAACCAGTGCTCGAAGCGACGATAGGTGCAGAGCCAGCGGTCGCCGACGCGCTTGTACTTGTCGGTGGCCATGGAGATCGTGATCGGCGGATGGGTCGGCAGCACCTTCACGCCATTGGCGGCGTAGAGAAAGAGGTAGCAGCTGCTCTCGGCCGTATCCTCGCCGGTGAACCAGGCCCGGAAGTTCGTGAAGCTGTGCACCGCCAGGCGTGGGCCCTGGGCCACCCGCCAGTCATAGAACTGCTGGATCTTGGCCTTGCCCTCGTAGGAGGCCTTCTGGCCATGGAAAACCGCGTCGTCGGTATAGTAGGCGCCGGCCTGGCGCCCGCCGTTGGTGTCGATTTCGTGCCAGTAGTCAGCCAACTGCTGCTGCAACTCGAAAGTCAGTTCCGCAAGCTTCGGATCGTACATCTATAGGGTCCTCGAAAAGGGCTCAGCCCACGGTATTCGTCGCGCTACGCGCATCTTGCTCGGTCTGGCGCCGAACCTTGCCTTCCTGACCGACCGTCGAGGACGCTTCGCCCCCATCCAGGTCGCTCAGGCTTTGCAGGTCGCGGCCGACGGTTTCGGGCAGCAGCAGCGTGGCCGCCATCGAGCAGACCATGGCCATGATCGCCAGGATTGCCATCGCCACGCTCAACGGCAGCGTCTTGGCCACAAGGGCTACGCCGGTGATGAACAGCGCGGCCCCGCCCCGTCCCAGGTTGTAGGCGAAGGCTTGGCCGGTCGCGCGCACCTCGGTCGGGAAAAGCTCGGTGAAGTACGGTCCGAACGAGGCGTAGATCCCGAACTGAAAGAAACCGTAGACGACGCCCGCCGGGATCAGGAACGCGGCGTTGTTACCTAGAGGGGCGAAAAGATAGATCGCCGCGCTGAGGATGAAGCCCGCGCCGAACAGGCGGAACGCTCCGCGCCGGCCGACCTGGTCGGAAATGTAGGCGTTGACCAGAAAGCCGAAGAACCCGCCCAGGCTGTTGAGCATCACGCTGCTTCCGGCCATGGCGACGGTCATGCCGCGCTCCACGTGCAAGAAGGTGGTCAGGTAGTTGCTGACCGCGAAGGCCGCGCCCTGGGCGCCTAGCGAGAGCAGCGACGCCAGCAGGGTGATGCGCAGCATGCGCTTGCCGAAGATGTCGGCGATCCGGGGACGCTTCCCGGTCTCGGCCGCGCGTTGCACGGCGGCCTTATAGATCTCGGGATCGTCCGAGCCCCGGCGCACGAAAAACACCAGCACGGCCGGCAGCAGGCCGATCCAGAACACCACGCGCCAACCGATGTCGGCGGGGAACATGGCCGCGACGGGTCCCGCCAGCAGGGCGGCGACGCCCGAGCCGATCGCCGCGCCGCTGTGCACCACGCCCAGCGCCTTGCCGCGATGCTTGGGGGCGATCATCTCACCCAGCAGCACGGCGCCGACGGCCCATTCCGCGCCGAAGCCGACGCCCTGCAACACGCGGGCGGCGAACAATTGCTCGTAGTTCTGAGCAAAGCCCGACAGGAATGAAAACACCGAGAACCACAGGATGGTCAGCTGCAGGATCCGCGTGCGGCCGAACCGGTCACTGAGCCACCCACCCAGCCATCCGCCGACGGCGGCGGCGATATAGTTGGCGCTGGCGATATAGCTGGCCTGGGTCAGCGTCATGCCGAACGCGGTGATCAGCACGGGGATCATGTACTGGAAGACCAGCCCGTCGGCGCTGTCCATCGCCCAGCCGGCGCCGCACGTCCAGAAGACGCGGCGCGTCTTGGCGTCCGCCTCGCGGTACCAACCCATCATTGACGTTCCATCCTGTTCTCCGCGCGGGCGGACCCGCGTCTCTTGGTTGGTCGCTTCAGCCTAGTCCGCGCGCGCGCAGCGACTTGTCCCGGCGGGCGCCGAAAGTTGTCCGCCGAACCGCCCGAAGGTCAGGCGAAGTAGAAGCGTAGCGCCGTGTCCGAGAGCGCGCGCCGCGTCGCCGGATCCGGCGCCCAGCGGTCCAGCTGCGCCAGGGCCCGATCATAGGTCATGCGTCCCTCGTAGCCGACGAACGGCGCGTCGCTGCCCCACAGCAGGCGCTCGGTTCCCGCCTTGGCCAGCAGCTCGGCGGCGACCGTCTCTGCGATCGCTTCGGACCGGGTGATGTCGGGCTCGCGCCAGGTGTCCGGCCCGGCCAGACGAAAGCCCGCGGCCAGCTTGATCCAGGTCCGTCCGCGCTGCACCGAGTCCAGCGCCGCCCGAAACCCTTCGCAGGCGACGCCCTTGGCCGGCTCGGGATGGGCGAAATGGTCCAGCACCAGCCGGACGCCCGAGGCCTCCAGCGCCGGCAGGACGGCCCGCATGCGCTCGCCCTCCAGCGCGACGTGCACATGCCAGTCGAGATCGCGCACGCGGCGAAGCAGCAGTCGATGCGCCTCGTCAGCGAAGTCCGGCAGGACCGCGCGGCGGACCAACTGGAAACGAACGCCGACAACCCCGTCGTCGCGCATCTTGCGCAGGACGTAGGGATCGGTGTCGGGGGTCACGATGGCGGTCGCCCGCAGGCGCGGACTGAGCCGCGCCGCGGCGATGGTGTACTCGTTGTATGTCCCGGAAATGCTGAGCCCCGACAACACGCCAAAATGGACGCCGTGACGGTCCAGGTCGGCGAGATAGTCTTGGGGCGTGTAGTCATAGGCGGGGGCGGTCCACGCATCACCGACCAGGGGCAGGTCCCGGGTAAAGACGTGCGCATGGCAGTCGACGATCGGCGCGGCGCCGTCAGCCCTTCCCCGCCTCCCCATGACCTCGCCCACTCCCCCCGAACCGGTCATCGCGCTCCGGCGACCTCGATATTGGCGCCGGCGACATACGAGGCCGCGTCGGACACAAGGAACATCACCGCGGCGGCGACTTCCTCCGCCGTACCTTCGCGCTTCATGGGCAGGGAGTCACGGATCGCCTCGAGACGGCCAGGCGCGTGAATCTCCGTGGCGATCGGACCGGGCGAGACGCAGTTGACCCGGATCCCCTCGCCCGCGACCTCCTTGGACAGACCGATGTTCAGGCTGTCGACCCCACCCTTGGAGGCCGCGTACCAGAGATGTTGGTTGGGCGAGCCCAAGGTCGCGGCGCGCGAGGACAGCAACACGATCGAACCGCCCTGCCCGCCCAGCCGCGTCGACATGCGTTTAACCGCCTCGCGACAGCTAAGCAGAACCCCCGTCAGATTGACGGCGATGACTTCGGCCAGGGTCTCGTCCGACTGGTCGGCCAGCATGCCGACGCCCCCGGTGATGCCGCCGTTGTAGACCAGGGCCGAAAGCCGGCCGAACCTGTCGGCGGCTTCGAACAGCCGCGCCACGTCGGCCGGAACGCCGGTGTCGGCCTGAACCGCCTCAGCCTGGCCGCCAGCGCTTCGGATCGAGTCGACCACCGCTCGGGCCCGGTCAACCCGGCCCGCATAGGTCAGCAGCACGAAATAGCCCTCCGCCGCCGCCGAGCGGGCGATCGCCTCGCCGATGCCGCGGCTGCCGCCCGTCACCAGAAAGACTCCCTTGTCGGTCATTTCATTTCCTCCCGTTGTTGCCTGGGCCCTGGAAGCAGATCAGAAGCCGACGGCGTCCGCGCCCTTGAGATCCAGCATCTGGCGAGCCTCGTCGGGCGTGGCGATGTCCAGGCCCAGGGCCTCGATGATCGTCCGGATCTTGGTCACCTGGTCGGCGTTGGACTTCGCCAGCTCGCCGCGACCGATATAGAGGCTGTCCTCCAACCCCACCCGGACATTGCCGCCCAAGAGCGCGCTCTGGGTGCAGAACGGCATCTGGTGGCGTCCGGCGGCGAAGGCCGAGAACACGTAGTCGTCGCCGAACAGGCTGTCGGCGATGGTGACCATGTGGGCCAGGTTGCGCGGGTCGGGACCGATGCCGCCCAGGATGCCGAACACGCCCTGGATCAGGAACGGCGGCTTGATCAGCCCGCGCTCGGCGAAATGGGCGAGCGTGTAGAGGTGGCCGATGTCGTAGCATTCAAACTCGAAGCGCGTACCGAAGCCCTGGCCGATCTCACGCATGATGCGCTCGATATAGACATTGTCGTTGTACATGATGCGGCCGCGTGAGGTTTCGACGTACTCGCGCTCCCACTCATGTTGCCAGTGCTCGACCCGCGCGCCGGCGCCGCTGAAGTCGAAGATCAGCGGGCCCATGTTCAGCGAGCAGACCTCGGGCTTGAAGGTGATCGCCGCCTCGAGACGCGCATCCAGCGACATGGTCGAACTGCCGCCGGTGGAGATGTTGATCACCGCGTCGGTGGCTTGCTTGATCCGCGGCAGGAAGGCGCCGAAGTGCTCGGCCGAGGGGCTGGGCCGCCCGTCGACCGGATCGCGCGCGTGCAGGTGCAGGATCGAAGCCCCCGCCTCGGCCGCCTCGATGGCCGCCGAGGCGATCTGGTCGGGCGTAATCGGCAGGTGCGGCGACATCGACGGCGTATGGATCGACCCCGTCGGCGCGCAGGTGATGATGATCTTCTTGGATTGACGCATCTGACGATCCTAAAGGCCCGCGTGGCACAGATATTTGTAGCTCAGGTATTCCGAGAGCCCGTGGTGGGAGCCTTCGCGTCCGATCCCCGAAAGCTTGACCCCGCCGAATGGCGCCGCGGCCGTCGAGATCAGGCCGGTGTTCACGCCGACCATTCCCGTCTCCAGGTCGCGTCCGGCCCTCGCGATCGTTCGCCGGTCCGTCGCGCAGATGTAGGCGGCCAGGCCGAATGGCGTGTCGTTGGCCATGGCGATCCCCTGCTCGTAGCTCTCGAACGGGATCACCCCGGCCAGCGGACCAAAGGTTTCTTCCCGCGTCAGCAGCGCGTCCGGCGCGACATCGCCCAACAGCGTCGCCGGCGACAGCAGACCGCCGCCGCTCTTGCCGCCCGCCAGCAGGCGAGCGCCGCCTTCCAGCGCTTCGTCCAGATGTCGCTCGACCTTCTCCACCGCGCGGGCGCTGATCAGCGGGCCGATGTCGGTTTGCGCATCCAGGCCGTCGCCGATCTTCAGCGTGGCCACGCGCGCCTGGAACGCCGCCAGGAAAGCCTCGTAGATCCCGCGCTGGACATAGATCCGGTTGGCCGCGATGCAGCTCTGTCCCCCATTTCGGAACTTCGCCACCATCGCCGTCTCGACCGCGACGTCCAGGTCGGCGTCGTCAAACACCAGGAGCGGCGCATTGCCGCCCAATTCCAGCGACAGTCGCTTGATGGTTGGGGCGGACGCGGCCATCAGCCGGGCGCCGACGCCGGTAGACCCGGTGAAGGTGATCTTCCGCACGATGCTGGACGCGGTGACGATGTCCCCGAACAGGGCCGGCGCGCTGACCACGACGCTGAGCACGCCAGGTGGAACGCCGGCTTCCTCGGCGAGCGCGGCCAGGGCCAGCGCGGTCAAGGGCGTCTCGCTGGCCGGCTTGCAGACGATGGTGCAACCGGCGGCTAGGGCCGGCGCGATCTTCCGCGTCAGCATGGCCATCGGGAAATTCCAGGGCGTAATCGCCGCGCAGACGCCGATCGGCTCACGTTCGACCAACAGGCTGCGACCAGGCATGTTGGGCGGCAGGATCTCGCCCAGGATGCTCCCCGCCGCCTCGGCATAGACCTCGATGAAGGCCGCCCCATAGGCGACCTCGCCCCGGGCTTCCTTCAGCGTCTTGCCGTTTTCCAGGGTGATCAGCCGGGCCAGGTCCTCCTTGTCCCGCTCGATCAACTCCAGCCACCGGCGCAGCAACGCCCCGCGCTCGCGGTGAGGGGCGCGGGACCAAGCGGGAAAAGCGCCCTGGGCGGCCGTGATCGCGGCGTGAATCTCGCCCTCGCCGATCGAGGCGACATTGGCGAGGGTTTCACCCGAGAACGGATCGACCACGGCGATCGTCTCTCCGGACAAGGCGCTTCGCCAACCGCCCCCGTAATAGGCCTGGGCGCGCAGTAGGTCCGGGCGGGCGAGTTTCGCCCGTCGGGTGTCCGTGATCGTCAAGTTCATCCCCATGGTCTGATGCGCCGAGCGCCGCGAAGAGGTTCGAGGCCCTTGTCAGGCGGCGGCCGGCAGGCCGGCCCGGAAGGCGCCGCCACCCTCGCCCAGCTTGAGCCGTCGGTATTCGCGCGGCGGAATTCCGAAGCGATCCCGGAAGGTTCGCGTGAAATGCGGCGCGCTGTTGAACCCCCAGCCAAACGCGATTTCGGTCATCGAATGGCCGCGCCACGCGGGATCGGCGATCTGCCGGGCGCACTGCTCCAGGCGCCGCCGCAGGATGTAGGCCGAGACCGTCTCGTTCTCGCTGGCGAAGATCATCCGCAGATAGCGCGAGGACAGCTTCATCCTGGTCGCGATCGAGCAAGGCGTCAGGTCGGGTTCGCGCAGATGCTGCTCGATGAAGAGCTTCACGCTGGCGCACCGGCCGCTGACGATCGACGAGCGCGCCGTCGAGGTGTCGAAGGCCAGGGCGTAGGCCGTCGCGACGATATCCAGAAGGTGCCGCGCGAGGCGGTCCTGATAGTGCAATGACAGCCCCGCCTCGAGCCGGCCGAACAGGTTGAGCGCCATGGCGCTGGCCGTGGCCGTCAGGCCCTCGTCGGCCCGCAGCGCCCGTCCGCAAAAGCACTCGGGCGATGGCAGGTGCTCCTTCAGCGTCGAGGCGCCGACCTTGAGGAACAGGGTCTCGACGTCGTCGCCAAACCGGATCTTCAGCGGAGCGGCGCTGTCGCACAGGACAAAGTCGCCCTCGGCCAAGGTGACGGTGTTGCCGTAGTGGCTGACCTCGGCGCCGCCGCGGACCTGCAACATCAGGAAGTGGCTGGCGGCGGACTTCCGG
>NZ_DATFAV010000310.1:0-7677 GCF_035254145.1 Caulobacter sp.
TGTCGGGCGACCTCTTCAAGCTGCCGGCCGGCCCGCTGTCCGGCGCGTTCGGCGTGTCGTATCGTCACGACAAGCTCGACGACAAGCCGGGCGCGGATCTGACCGAGCAGAACTTCTACAACCTGGCGACCGCCAGCCGCACCAAGGGCAGCGACACGGTCAAGGAAGCCTATGGCGAGCTCGAGGCGCCGCTGATCAAGGCCGTGCCGTTCATCGAATCCTTGACGCTGAACCTCTCGGGCCGCGTTTCGGACTACGATTCCTACGGCACCAACTCGACCTACAAGGTCGGCGGCAACTGGCAGCTCAGCAGCGAATACCGCCTGCGCGCCAGCTATGGCACTTCGTTCCGCGCCCCGGCGCTGTTCGAGCTGAACCTGGGCGACCAGGGCGGCTATCTGGGCCAGGCGTCGGTCGACCCCTGCATCCGCTATGCTCCGCCGGAAGGCGGCGGTGTGTCGAACCCGACCATCGCGGCCAACTGCGCGGCCCAGGGCATCCCTGGTGACTACGGCGGCAACAACCCGTCGGCCTTCATCGTCACCGGCGGCGGCAAGAACCTGAAGCCCGAGAAGTCGAAGGCGCTGAGCGTCGGCTTCGTCTGGACCCCGAAGTTCGCCGACATCAACGTGGCGGTCGACTACTACGAGATCGAAGTCAACAACCAGGTCACCAGCAACGGCGCGGCCGTCGTGGGTCAGTGCTACGCATCGACCGACTTCCCGAACAATCCGTTCTGCAAGCTCTTCACGCGTGACCTGGATCCGGATTCGCCGACCTATCTGGGCATCACCGACATCGACGGCTCGTTCCGCAATATCGTCAGCCAGACGAGCCGCGGCATCGACCTGACGACGCGCTACAACCGCGATATCGGGCCGGGCCGACTGACGCTGGACACCCAGTTCAGCTACACGCTGGAAGACACCCAGGAGCTGTTCCCGGGTTCGACGGACGACTTCAACGGCCTGATCGGCGAGCCGAAGGTGGTGGGCAACACCCAGCTGCGCTACCGCTGGAACGACCTGACGTTCTCGTGGTCGACGCAGTTCGTCGGTCACCAGTCGAACTACAAGTACCAGTACGACACCGACCTCTCGCCGCCGTCCAACTATACGACGCCGCAGGGTTCGGCCTTCCGGGCCAAGAACCACGCCGAGGCGATGTGGTACCACAGCCTGTCGGTGCGCTACGAAGCGGACGAGTGGGAAGGCATCATCGGCGTCAGCAACGTCTTCAACGAGGCGCCGCCGAAGGTGTCGCCGGCGCTGCAGGACCGTGGCAACTACACGTACGGCCGCGTGGGCAGCTACGCCTTCGCCACGCAGTACGACTTCATCGGTCGCCAGGTGTTCGTGAACCTGACGCGTCGCTTCTAACGATCGACGAAACGAGACGGGAAGGGCGGTCCATCCGGGCCGCCCTTTTTCGTGGCGGAAGGTCCGGTCGCGCGCGCACGCGGATCGCAGGACATGCGCCGCGCGAAGACGTGGCCCGCGAACTGGGTCGCCGGGCGAATGATCGGGAAGATTTCGGAAAGCGGCCTCAGCGGAAGGCCGGGTTCTCCAAGAGGAGAATGGTGGGTGTACAAGGATTCGAACCTTGGACCCGCTGATTAAGAGTCAGCTGCTCTACCAACTGAGCTATACACCCATTCGCGGTTCCGAAGCACTTGCGAGCCCCGGCGGCGAGGCGCGGAACATACGCAATGATTTTAGCAGCGCAAGAGCTTTTTTCATGGCCAGACGAGATATTAGCGGAGCCGTGGATTTTACTTACCTGGAAGGGTTCGCGGCAGGGGATTCCGGGGTGGTCGCGGAGGTGCTGGCGCTGTTTGAAGAGCAGGCCGCGCTGTGGGCGCCGATGCTCGATCCGGCCCATCCCGGCTGGAAGGACGCGGTCCATACGGTGAAGGGCGCGGCGCGCGGAGTGGGAGCTTTCACCCTCGGCGAGGTCTGCGAGCGCTGCGAGGCGGGGGAGGAGAGCCTGGCCGCGGTGAAGACGGCCCTGGACGCCGCCTTGATGGACATCGCCGCCTACGTCCACGAGCAGGCGTTGCGTTCGCTGAAGCGTTGAGCGTTAGCCGCACAATCTGACCGATGCGTAATTGGCGTCGGCGCCGGCGTCTGGCTAGAAGAGCCTTCTAGACACGAGGAGACGCGTCATGCCCCCCAGCCCCTGGAGCCACCAACGTAGCGCCGGCGTCGCCGACGATATCGACTTCGAGATCAAGGGCGAGGAGCTTCAGTTCGTCGAGATCGAGCTGGATCCCGGTGAAAGTGCGGTGGCCGAGGCCGGGGCCTTCGTCTGGAAGGACGCCAGCGTCCAGATGACCACTGTGTTCGGCGACGGCTCGGGCGACCAGGGCGGCGGCTTCATGGGCAAGCTGCTGGGCGCGGGCAAACGCCTGGTCACCGGCGAGAGCCTGTTCACCACCGTCTTCACGCACACCGGCTCCGGAAAGGCGCGGGTCGCGTTCGCTTCGCCCACGCCGGGCTCGATCCTGCCGCTGAACCTTGGCCAACTGGGCGGAACCCTGATCTGCCAGAAGGACAGCTTCCTGGCCGCGGCGCGCGGGGTGTCGATCGGCATCCACTTCCAGAAGCGGATGATGACCGGCCTGTTCGGCGGCGAGGGATTCATCATGCAGCGCCTGGAAGGCGACGGCTGGGTGTTCGTCCAGATGGGCGGCGCCCTGGTCGAGCGCGAGCTGGCGCCTGGCGAGGAACTGCACATCGATACCGGATGCGTGGCGGCCTATACGCCCGGCGTCGACTTCGACCTGGTCATGGCCGGCGGCGTGAAGAGCGTGCTGTTCGGCGGCGAAGGCCTGTTCTTCGCCCGCCTGCGCGGTCCCGGGAAGGTCTGGATCCAGTCCCTGCCGTTCGCCCGCCTGGCCGGCCGCATGATGCAGGCCGCCCAAGGACAGGGCGGCAACCGCGGCGAGGGCAGCCTCCTCGGCGGCTTGGGCAACCTGATCGACGGGAACTAAAAGGGTGTCCTTCTCCCCTTGCGGGAGAAGGTGTCGGCGCAGCCGACGGATGAGGGGTTGATAGACCTATCCGGATTGCACGGCATGACCCCTCACCCGGCCCACTGTGTGGACCACCCTCTCCCGCAAGGGAGAGGGTTATCCCTTCGTCCGGTCCCAGCTGTCGTATTCGTAGGCGATGCAGCGGTCGATCAGCGTGCGCCAGACGGGTTCGACGATCGCTTCGGACAGGCCCGTCTCGAGCGCGGCGGCCTTGACCTTGTCGACCACGTCCTCGATCCGCGCACGGTCGAACACCTTGGAACGATCCGCCTTGATGCGGGCGGCGGCCTCCATGTAGCCCTGGCGCTCGGTCAGGAGCTGGACCAGGGCGCGATCCAGGGCGTCCACGCCCTGGCGCACATCCACCATGGTCTGGCAGTCGGCGGGCGCGAGGCGCGCGTCGACTGTGAGAGTCGTTGTTTTCATGCGCCCCTTTAAGCCGGTTCCCGTGGCAGAAACCAGGGTTCTGGCGGTTAAATGCCCGCGCCGTTGTCCATGGTCAGCAAGGCGGCCTCATGGGCCTCGGCCTCGGCCTTGAGCCAATTCACGAACGCCTTCACCTGCGGCAGGCGACCCTTGGCCTTGGGGTGGACGACGTAATAGGCGAAGTCGACGGCCGTGGAGGCCTCGAACGGGATCACCAGGCGACCGGAATCGAGGTCCGCCTGGGCCAGGGTGCGCTTGGCGAGCGCGATGCCGCGGCCGTTGGCGGCGGCCTCGATGACCAGGCTGGACTGGTTGAAGCGCGGGCCGCGCGCCCCGTCGACGCCCTTGATCCCACGCGCGGCCAGCCACATCGCCCAGTCGGGGCAGCTGTCGTCGGCGTCGGGCGAACCGTCGTGCAGCAGGATGTGGTGGGCCAGGTCCTCGGGACGTTCGAGGGCGTTCTGTTCCAGCAGTTCCGGGCTGGCGACCGGCACCACCGACTCCTGCATCAGGCGGATGACCTCGAGGCCGGGATAGCGACCCGAGCCGTAGCGGATGGCCATGTCGACCTCGCCGGTGGCGAAGTCCACGACCTCCATGCCCGCCGATAGCCAGACGTCGACCTGGGGATGGGCCTGCTCGAACTTGCCCAGGCGCGGCACCAGCCACTTGGCGGCGAACGAGGGCGCGGCTGTCAGGGTCAGGCGACGGCCGTCGACGGCGGCGGTCAGCAGGGAGGCGGCCTCGGCCAGGCGGTCGAAGGCCTCGCGCAGGGCGGGCAGGGCGGTCTGGGCCGCGTCGGTCAGCAAGAGGCCCTTGGGCGTGCGCTTGAAGAGAGCCGCCCCGACATAGTCCTCGAGGTTCTGGATCTGTTGGCTCACCGCGCCGGGCGTCACCGACAGCTCGTCGGCGGCGCGGCTGAAGTTCAGATGCCGCGCGGCGGCCTCGAAAGCGCGCAGGGCGTTCAGGGGCGGCAGGCGACGGCGCTCGTTCGGTCTTTCCATGAGTTTTACTGAACGCCCCGGCAGAAGTCCTTGTTTGCGAATTGGCCTCTTCGCGACGAGTTTGCAAGCGTTCGCTGGCGAATTGGCCCTTTTCGTTGGCGCACGCCGTGGGGCGGTCGTTGAGGCCGCCCCACTAATTTTCGAGATTTTGGCCGGGGTCGTCTTTAGGGGCGGCCCCGTCTTGCGTTCCACGATCTTATTCCAAGTGCGCTGATAGAGGTTCTAAACTCCATGGCTCGTCAGCCGGCCCGAAACAGCAAGCCTGGCCTCGCCAAGCACGGCCTGGTGGTCGTCGGCGGGACGCGGGCCAAGCGCGCCGCAAGGGCGGGAGGGGGCGCCGTGTGGCTCGTCGGCGCCGGCCCCGGCGATCCGGACCTCCTGACCTTCCGCGCGTTCAACGCCCTGCGCGGCGCCGACGTGGTGGTGCACGACGGCCTGGTCTCCGAGGAGATCCTGGACCTTGCCCCCAGCCGGGCGCGCCGGATCAATGTCGCCAAGCGCAAGTCGCGTCACACCCTGCCGCAGGACGACATCAACCAGTTGATCGTGGCCCTGGCCCTGGACGGCTTGAACTTGGTGCGGCTGAAGGGCGGCGACCCGTTCCTGTTCGGTCGCGGCGGCGAGGAACTGGCCGCCTGCCGCGAGGCTGGCGTCGAATGTCACGTCGTGCCCGGCGTCACCGCCGCCCTGGCCGCCAGCGCCAGCGCCGGCGCGCCGCTCACCCATCGTGGCCTGGCCCAGGCCGTCACCTTCGTCACGGGTCATGCCGCGCACGGCGATCCTGATCTGGACTGGGTGGCCTTGGCGCGTCCGAACCAGACCGTCGTCGTCTATATGGGCGTCTCGACCGCCGGCCTGATCGCCGAGCGCCTGACCACCGCCGGTCGTGCGGGTTCGACCCCGGCCCTGATCGTAGAGAACGCCAGTCGCGCCGACGAGCGGCGGGTGCTGACCACGCTCGCGGGCCTCGCCGAAGCCGCAGGGAGCGTGAAGGGCCCGGCGTTGCTGATGGTCGGCGAGGCTATGGCCATGGCTCAACAAAATCCCGCTCATACCCGCGAAAGCGGAGGCCCAAGCGGCGATTCAGAATGGGTCCCCGCTTTCGCGGGGATGAGCGGAGTTTTCGAGTGAAAGTGATCACCGCCAACCGCCTGATCGATGGCGATGTTGTGTTCTGGAAGTCGGGCCAGTGGGTCGAGCGCTTCGGCGACGCCCAGCTGTTCGACGACAGCCACGTCGCGGACGTCGAGGCCGCTGTCGCGGCTGGCAAGAGCCAGCCGACCGTGGTGGTCGACGTCTATCCGATCGACCTGGCCCCGTCGGACGGCCACTGGGCGCCCGTCAGCTACCGCGAACGTATCCGGGCCCTGGGTCCCACCAACGAACCCACGCACGGCAAGCAGGCCGAGGGCGGCGACGTCGTCGAGGCTCTGCGTCAGGCGTCGGGCGCGGCGCGCTCGACCGGTCGCGTCGACCTGATCCGCAGGAAGTAGGGGCGGAAAGCCATGTACCAGTACGACGTCATCGACCGTGAATTCCTGATCGACCGCTCGAACGAGTTTCGCGGCCAGGTCGCCCGCCGCCTGGCCGGCGAGCTGACCGAGGACCAGTTCAAGCCGCTGCGCCTGATGAACGGCCTCTATCTGCAGCTACACGCTTACATGCTGCGGATCGCCGTTCCGTACGGCTCGCTGAATCCGACCCAGGTGCGCCGCCTCGCCGAGATCGCCCGCGATTACGACAAGGGCTACGGCCACTTCACCACGCGCCAGAACATCCAGTTCAACTGGATCAAGCTGAAGGATGCGCCCGACATCCTGGACAAGCTGGCGCAGGTGGACCTGCACGCCATCCAGACCAGCGGCAACTGTATCCGCAATACGACCTCCGACCCCTATGCCGGCGCGACGGCCGAGGAGATCGACGATCCGCGCGTCTGGTCGGAAGTGATCCGCCAATGGTCGACCCTGCATCCGGAATTCTCGTTCCTGCCGCGCAAGTTCAAGATCGCCGTCACCGCCTCGGCCAAGGACCGCACGGCGGCCAAGGTGCACGATATCGGCCTGCTGCTGCGCCAGGGCCGTGACGGGGCGCACGGCTTCGAGGTGATCGTCGGTGGCGGGCAGGGGCGCACGCCCTATGTCGGACCGACCATCAAGCAGTTCCTGCCGACCGACCGGCTGCTGAGCTATCTGGAAGCCGTCCTGCGCGTCTACAATCGCCACGGTCGCCGCGACAACATCTACAAGGCCCGCATCAAGATCCTGGTCGCCGCCCTCGGCGCCGAAGAGTTCGCCAAGCAGGTCGAGGAAGAGTGGGCCAAGATCGACGCCGCCCGCGCCGACCTGCCCGCCGCCGAACTGGCCCGCATCCGCGCCTCGTTCGCCAAGACCCCGTTCGAGACCCTGCCGGCCCGCTCGGAGGCGTTCGAACTGGCCAAGTCCAACGACAGCGCCTTCGCCCGCTTCGTGCGCAACAACGTCCGCGCTCACAAGCAGCCTGGCTATGCGATCGTCGAGATTTCGCTGAAGGCCCAAGAGCAGACGCCGGGCGACGCCAGCGCCGACCAGTTGGACGTCGTGGCCGACCTGGCCGAACGCTTCGGCTTCAACGACCTGCGCGTGACCCACGCCCAGAACCTCGTCCTGCCGCATGTGAAGCTGGACGACCTGCCGACCGTCTTCGCGGCCTTGCAGGCGGCGAACCTGGCCACGCCGAACATCGATCTCGTCAGTGACATCATCGCCTGCCCGGGCCTCGATTACTGCGCCCTGGCTAACGCCCGCGCCATTCCGATCGCCCAGGACATCGCCCGCCAGTTCGCTGATCTGGACCGGGCCGAGCAGGTCGGCGAGCTGAAGATCAAGATCAGCGGCTGCATCAACGCCTGCGGCCACCACCACGTGGCCCACATCGGCATCCTGGGCGTCGATAAGAAGGGCGAGGAATTCTACCAGCTGTCGCTGGGCGGATCGGGCGCCGAAGACGCTTCGATCGGCAAGATCCTGGGTCCGGCCTTGCCGGCCGATCGGGTGGCCGGGGCCGTCGACCAGCTGGTCGGCGCCTATCTGAACGTCCGGACCGATGGCGAGCGCTTCCTCGACACCTACCGCCGCGTCGGCCTCGAGCCCTTCAAGGAGGCTGTCTATGCCCAGGCTGATTGAGTTCGCGGAGGGCGAGGCCCGCTGGGCCGAAGACGCCTTCGTCAACGTC
>NZ_DATFAV010000311.1:0-6246 GCF_035254145.1 Caulobacter sp.
AAGGCCCAGGAAGGCGGGATTTTTGGGCGCCGGGAACACATCTCCGGATGACGACCCTTTAGACCGCCCTCACCCTCCCGACGCCGCCTCGAACACCGCCAACTGGTCCGCGAACGCGCGCTGGAACGCCAGGCGGGCCTCGGCGCGGGCGACGTAGGCGGCCAGGTTCGGATAGGCCGCCACGATCCCCGACGAGCCCAGCCGGCGCAGCACCGTCACCATCATCAGGTCGCCGGCGCTGAACGCCCCGTCCAGCCACTCGGCTTGCCCCAGGCGGGCGGAGAGCTGGTCCAGCCGGTCGCGGACGCGCTGCTCCAGCATCGGCTGGCGAGCCTCGAACCAGGGCTGGTCGCGCTCGACGATCATGGCCATGCCGAACTCGACGACCGGCGGCTGGACCGTCGCCTGGGCGGCGAACATCCAGGCGATCGCCCGCGACCGGGCGTTCGGCTCGTCCGGCAGAAGGCCGGCATGGCGCTCGGCGATGTGGAGGACGATGGCCCCCGACTCGAACAGGACCAGACCGCCCTCCTCCTCGTAGGTCGGGATCTGGCCGAAGGGTTGGAGCGCGAGATGGGGCGGCGCCTTCATCTCGGCGAACGTCACCAGGCGCACGTCGTAGGGCTGGCCCACCTCCTCGAGCGCCCAGCGGACCTGCATGTCGCGGGCAAGACCGCGCCCGCGGTCGGGCGAGGCCTTGAAGGCGGTGATGGTCGGGCGCATGGCGGGTCTCCGGGCGTTTGACGATGCAAGGACGGATCGCCGAACGTCCCGCCGACATCCTGCCCGGATTTTCCCGAGCGGGAAGTCGGGAGGACAGGCTTTGCGAGGCACGTCTTGCCTCTGGGGCGGCCGCGGCGCCTTTTACGCCGCAACCCCATTCCCCCAAACCCCTCTTTACGCGGCCCAGCTTCCCCGCTAGAAGCGCCGCCGATGCTATTCGCGCCGACCACGATTATTACCCCGAAAACGACCCGCCTCGGCGGGGCGTGGTCGGGTGCGTGCGCGAACTAGCGAGCATCCCCAACCAGCCCCGCCGATGCGCGGGGCGGTTCTCACCACGAGATCCTGAAAGCTCCCGCGCCTCCGCCCTCCAGGAGACGTAAGACCGTGAGCTTCAAGTTTTCCCGCGCCAATCCCCCCCGTGTCGGCGTCGTCGGCGCCACCGGCCTCGTCGGCGGCATGATGCGCGAGCTGCTGGTCGAGCGGGACTTCCCGGTCGCCGCCCTGCGCCTGTTCGCCTCGGCCCGCTCGGCCGGGACCAGGATCGCGTTCAAGGGCCAGGAGATCGTGGTCGAAGACGCCGCGACCGCCGACTTTTCCGGCCTCGACATCGTGTTCTTCTCGGCCGGCGGCTCGACCTCGCGCGCGCTGGCCCCCAAGGCCGCGGCGGCCGGGGCCGTGGTGATCGACAACAGCTCGGCCTGGCGCGGCGATCCCGACGTCCCGCTGGTGGTGGCCGAGGTCAATCCGCACGCGCTGAAGAGCATCCCCAAGGGCATCGTCGCCAACCCCAACTGCACGACCATGGCCGCGATGCCGGCGCTGAAGCCCCTGCATGATCGCGCCGGATTGAAGCGCCTGACCGTCAGCACCTACCAGGCCGCCTCGGGCGGCGGCATGGAGGGGATCGAGGTGCTGGCCGAGCAGCTGCGGGCCGGCGCGGCCGGGGACCTGGACGGCCTGGCGCGCTCGCCCGACGCCGCCCCCCTGCCCGCCCCGCGCAAGTGGGTCGTTCCCCTGGCCTACAACGTCGTGCCGCTGAACTACGTGCTGGGTGAGGACGGCTACACTGAGGAGGAGCTGAAGCTGCGCGACGAAAGCCGCAAGATCCTCGAACTACCCGAACTGCCGGTCAGCGGCACCTGCGTGCGCGTGCCGGTCTTCACCGGCCACTCGCTGTCGATCAACGCCGAGTTCGAGCGGCCGCTGTCGGTGGCCGAGGCCACGGCCCTGCTGGTCGCCGCGCCGGGGGTGGTGCTGGACGACGCGCCCAACCCGCTCGCCGCCACCGGTCAGGATCCGGTGTTCGTCGGCCGCATCCGCCCGGACCCCACCGTCGCGCACGGCCTGGCCCTGTTCGTGGTCGGCGACAACCTGCGCAAGGGCGCGGCGCTGAACGCGGTGCAGATCGCCGAGGTGATGCTGGGGGCGTGATGTCATCTGTCATCCCGACCAAGCGCGCACCGCGACGAGCCGGGACCGCCGGAAGCGCCGCGCTTTCCGAGGTCCCGGCTCTTCCCTGGCTTCGCCGGGGTGCGGCCTGGATGACAGCTTATGATGCGCGGCCTTAGGTGCTACTCCCTCCCCATGCTCACCGACCCCTTCTTCTACGCCGTCGCCATTCCGGCCGTGATCCTGCTGGGCCTGACCAAGGGCGGGTTCGCCGGAATCGGGGTGGTCGCCGTGCCGCTGATGGCCCTGGCCGTCTCGCCGGTGATGGCCGCCTCGATCACCCTGCCGATCCTGCTGGTCCAGGACGTGGTCAGCGTCTGGGCCTTCCGGAAGAGCTGGGACAAGGGGCTGCTGATCCTGATGCTGCCGGCGGCGGCGGTGGGGATCTTCCTGGGCTGGGCCCTGGCCGCCTTCGTCAAGGAGGCCGCCGTCGAGCTGGCGGTGGGCCTGATCTCCGTCCTGTTCGCCTTGCAACGCCTGTGGGTCGAGCGGGCGGTCAAGGCCGCCGAGCAGATCGAGGCCAGCCCGGGTCGTCCCTGGCTGGGGGCGCTGTGCGGGGCGACGGCCGGCTTCACCAGCCAGATCGCCCACGCCGGCGGCCCGCCGTTCCAGATCTACGTCCTGCCGCGCCGCCTGCCGCGCGACGCCTTCATCGGCACCAGCGCGATCTTCTTCGCCGTGGTCAACTGGATGAAGGTCCCGGCCTACGCCGCTCTCGGGCAATTCACGCCCAAGGTGCTGGCGACCGCCGGGGTGCTGCTGCCGCTGGCCATCGTCTCGACCTGGGCCGGAGTGTGGCTGGTGCGCCGCGTGCCCGCCGAGGGCTTCTACAAGGTCATCTACGTGCTGCTGGTCGTGGTCGGCGGCAAGCTGGTGTTCGACGGGGCCCGCGGCCTTTTGACCTGATGTCGCTTTTCGCGCCGATCGTGTCGCCTCCGCCCTTTCGCGGCCATAGTGATCGACGCTTATATGTCACGGAACGAACTTAACGTTCGGGCGTACTGCATCTGCATCGAGCGGGGCCATGACGACGACCACTACCAGCACCCAAGACCTCGTCGCGCTTGAGCCGGCGACGCACTATCCGACCCCCGCCGCCAAGTGCGCGGACCTGGTGGTGCACCTGGCGGGTCTGGCGTGCGCCCTGCTGGGCGGCGGCATCCTGCTGGGCCTGGCCTTCGGCCTGGGCGACCTGAAGCAGGTGGCCGCGGTCAGCGTCTACACCGTGGGCCTGATCCTGATGCTGTCGCTGTCGACCGCCTACAACTTCGCCAAGGCCCGCTGGCGGCCGCTGCTGCGGCGCTTCGACCACGCCGGCATCTTCGTGATGATCGCCGCTTCCTATACCCCCTTCACGACCCAGAACCTGCACGGCTGGTGGTCGATCGGCATGACCACGGCGGTGTGGAGCGTCGCCACCGTCGGCGTGGCGGCCAAGCTGTTCCTGCCGGGCCTGGACAAGCGCTTCTGGGTCGGCCTGTACCTGGCCCTCGGCTGGCTGGTGCTGGTGGCCATCAAGCCGATGATCGACGGCCTGTCGTGGGTGGCGCTGCTGCTGCTGGCGATCGGCGGCCTCGTCTATTCGACCGGCACCATCTTCTACCTGATGCGCCGCCTGAAGTTCCGGCGCGCCATCTGGCACGGCCACGTCATCGGCGGCGCCGGGCTGCACTACGCCGCCGTGCTGGTGGGCGTCGTGCTGGCCAGCGCCCGGTAAACCCTGGAGCGCGGCGTGGACAAGGATCTTTCCGGCAAGGCCAGCCTGCAGGGCTTCTTCCGGAACGATCCGCTGCGCGGCAAGCGCCTGCCAGCGCCTCCCTCCGACCGTCACGTCGAGGCCGCCGGCTTTCCCGGCGTGCGGCTCAGCGTCGACCAGGCCGACGACGCCCTGCGCCAGGCCGCCGACCGGCTGGCGCCGCTGCGCTCGCTGCTGGGCCGCGACGAGTTCAACATCCTGGCCCTGTCGGGCGGCGCGTCGGGCGGCGCCTATGGCGCGGGCGTGCTGGCGGGCTTGACCAAGGCCGGACGGCGTCCCGACTTCGCCATCGTCACCGGGGTCAGCACCGGCGCCCTGATCGCGCCGCTGGCCTTCCTGGGCCCGGCCTGGGACGAGCCCCTGACCGACGCCTATGTCGGCGGCCACGCGGCCGAGCTGCTCAGCCTGCGGCGGCTGAACTCGGCGTTGGGCCCCAGCATCTTCAAGGGCGAGTCGCTGGACCGCCTGGTCGAGACCTTCGTCGATCAGGCCATGGTCGAGGCCGTCGCCGTCGAGCACGCCAGGGGCCGGCGCCTGCTGATCGCCACCACCAATCTCGACAGCCAGCGGGCCGTGGTCTGGGACATGGGCGAGATCGCCACCCGCGGCGGCGAGGCGGCGCTGAAGCTGTTCCGCACCCTGCTGGTGGCCTCGTCCTCGGTACCCGGCATCTTCCCGCCCAAGCTGATCGACGTCGAGGTCGACGGCCAGCCGCACCAGGAGATGCACGTCGACGGCGGCGTCGCCGCGCCGCTGTTCCTGATGCCCGACGCCTTGCTGCACTGGCGCAACCTCGGCCCCCGCTTCCGGCGCGGGCGCGTGCACGTGATCGTCAACACGGTGCTGGATCCGGCCTCGCAGTCGACCCCGCCGGGCGTGGCCTCGATCATGGCCCGCAGCTTCGACACCATGCTGCGGTTCTCGTATCGCCAGGCCCTGAGCCTGGCCGCCGGCTTCTGCGCGCGCCACAACCTGCCGCTGTCGGTGGCCTCGATCCCGAGCAGCTTCGAGGGCTTCAACCTGCTGAAGTTCGAGACCGACCTGATGCGGCGGATCTACGACGCGGGCGTGGAACAGGCGGTCCAGGGCTCGGTCTGGACCAGCGCGGTCGAGGAACAGAGCCTCTGGCGCGGCCTGTTCAAGAAGCCGTCTTCTCTGACGGTCTCGACCGGCGCGGGGGTGATGGTCCACCAGGAGCCGCTCGGCGCCGAGGCCCAGGCGGAGCCTTAGAGCGGCCTACAATCCGATCTCCCCGGCGAATGCCGGGGCCCAGAGCGAACCCGTTGGCGCGCCAGATCCGCGCTCGGCCGTTGGCGCGAAATCGCAAACCACTCCGAATGGACCTGCCCCCCGGCATTCGCGGGGGAGGTCGGAGCATTCCTGTCCGTCGCCTACGCCTTCTTCAGCCACCGCGCGCGCAGCTTGGCCACGTTCGGCGGGTCGGCGCGGAAGTCAGAGGCCAGGCCCAGGCGGGCGTTGCAGGCGGGGCAGCGGACGGAATCCTCGTCGGCCAGTTCGGCCGGCGGGTCGAAGCGCGCGCCGCACGGCTTGCACTTCCAGTCGCCCACGGCCGGAGCGGGCGGCGGAGGCGGCGGCGCCTGGGGCGCGACGATCACCGTGCGGGCCGACGGCTTGACCATCCGCTCGAGCGGCGGTGGGCCCCCAGGCGCGGCGACGCCGCTCTTGAGGCTCAGGGTCTTGCGGCGCGGGGGCTCGCTCTCGCTCATGACATCGCTGGCGGCAGTGGAAGGACGCGCGTTTGCTGCATGAAAGCGACCCGAAACACAAGCCTAATAGGGGGAAAACCCGCCTACCAGTGCGGCTTCAGGCTGAACGACAGGGCCACCACGTCGTCCTTCTGGGTCGCCAGGCCCATGATGCCCTCCTTGGCCCGGATCTCGCGGTGGATATAGCCGAACGAGGCCTGCATCGGACCCTTGCGCCACGCCACCCCCGCCTGGCTGTCGCCAATCAGGCGGCTGGTGGCGTCCTGGGTCAGGCCGGCGCGCGTCCAGTCGCCGTTCTGGCCGCGCAGCATGTTCAGGCCCACGGCCCGACCGCTGGCCGCGGCGTAGATGTACCAGCGCCCCCGATCGCCGAAGGCGACGTCGCCCTCGCGCACGCCAAGGGCCTCGTTCACGCGGTCGCCCATGTTCCTCTTCTTGCCCAGGCGCACCGTGGCGCCCGCCTCGGCCGAGCCGCCGGCCCCGCCAAAGCCCACCCCGGCGTGGGGCGTGACGTCCAGGGCGTACTTGCGGCCCGTCAGCGAGACGGCCGCCGGCCAGCCGCGCGTCACCGTGACGTCGACGTCCTGG
>NZ_DATFAV010000312.1:0-12668 GCF_035254145.1 Caulobacter sp.
GACCGGCGTCCTGGGCCATTCGGCCCCAACATACTTCAAAATTTCAGCCTGCCGCCAACATGGGTCCTGGGCACGAGGCCCAGGAAGGCGGATGAATTTAGGCGTATCTCCCGCGCTTGACCCCTCAGCTCGTCGCCGACCACAGCACCGTGTCGGAGCGGCGGGGTCGCAGGTAGAGGGTGCGAGTGAAGGTCAGGGGGCGGGGCAGAACCAGCTGGATCGGTGAGTTGTAGGCGTAGCTGGCCCGCGCCAGGATCACGCTCTGGCTGGCCGGCAGCACCGCGACGGGGACGTCGGTCAGCACCGTTCCGGCGGTGGGGCAGTTGGTCATGCCGGCGGCCGAGGCGCGCGACCAGGCGACGGTGTCCTTGCCGGTGGCGTCGGAGATGACGCTGACCACGCACATTTTCAGTCCGGTGGTCGGAAAGGGCGCCATGATGATCGAGCCGATCGTGAAGATGTCGCTGGTCCGGGTCGGGCCGGTCTGGGTCGTCTGGGCCACCAGGTCGCCGATCGACAGGGTGATGCTCGACAGCCGTCGCTGGGCCATCATCGCCTGGGTCAGCTCGGCCAGGCCGCAGTACATGACGATCAGCACCGGGGCGACCAGGGCGAACTCCACCGCCGAGGCGCCGCGTCGGTCGCGCCAGAATCCATTGGAGGAACGGGAACGGCCGCTCATCGGTCGTAGGGCTCGTTGGTGAAGGCGGTGGCGGCGTAGATGATCCGCTTGCCGTTGGCGCTCTGCAGGCCGGTCTGCATCAGCGGGGTGATCAGGGGCCAGGCGTAGTAGGCGCGGATCAGCACGATCGAGCCGGCCCCGCCCGGGTTGAAGTTCATGGTGTCGGGCATGGTGGCGGCCGAGCTGTTTGAGCTGGTGAAGTCGGCGAAGGTGCGCACGTCGATCGACAGCGCCCCGGCGCAGCTCGCGCCCACCCAGCTCATCTTGTTGCAGACGGCGGTCTTGAAGGTGGCGGCCGTGCCGCCCGAGTTCTGGAGCTCGCCGGTGCGGATGGTGCGGCCCACGTCCATGACCGCGTTCTCCAGGGTCAGGGAGACCAGGAACACCAGCCCCAGCTCGATCATCGCGAAGACCAGCATCAGGAAGGGGATGGCCACGAACGCGAACTCGACCGCCGTCGCGCCGCGCTCGGCGCGCGCGAAGCGCCCGGCCAGGGAGGCCAGGCGAAGACGGGCGCGGTCGAGCGGAGAGGGGCGGACCATGCGAAGGCGTTCCGTGAAAGGACGGTCAGACTAGCCGAACGGTCCTAATCAGGGGTTAGGCCGCGCCTACGGATTTCAGGGCGCGGTCGTTCCGCCCGTCACGCCGACCCGGCTGCACTGGGGCGCGCAGGCGTAGTGGCTGGCGGCGGCCCCGCGATAGACGGTCACCGCGCCGGCGCCGACCTCGGAGACGACGACCTGGCGGCTGGCGAGGGCGCGGCCGCCGACGCCGAAGGCTAGCAGGCTGGTCACGCCGGGACGCTTGCCCATCACGATCAGGGTGCGGTCGCCGACGACGCTGACATCGGCCACGCTGGGGTCGCCGACCACGATGTCGCGGACCCCCTCGCCCAAGGAGAGGGAGGCGGTCTGACCGGAGGCGACCGGCAGGTCGACCGGGCGCGGCTGAGCCTGCGCCGCGGCGGTCGAGAGCGCCAGGACGGCGACGATGGCGAGCGAAAAGCGACGCATGAATGGTTTCCAGGGCGGGACGCCAGCGCCGCGCAGCATCAGCTGGATTGGTCAATAAAAGGCTAAGGGGACGCCGAGGCGTGTAAAGGCGATTCCAGGAAATTCCTTAGATCTCAAGGCGTTGTCGATCGTCGTCTGTACTATGGTTAAGCGATGATAATGATGAACGCGAATAAACTATAATAAAAAGGAAATAAACCATCTTGGATTTACTGCGGATTAAGTGCGATCCGTGAGGCTGGTCATGTTTTCGGGGGTGAGCAAGTCGAGCTGACTTGGGGGCCTCAAATCAACAGCTTAGGTTTCTGGAGACCAAGTCATGACCAAGTTCGTCACTCGCTTCCTGAAGGATGAGTCCGGCGCCACCGCCATCGAGTATGGCCTGATCGTCGCCCTGATCGCCGTCGTGATCGTGACCGCCGTCACCACCCTGGGCACGAAGTTGAACACCGCCTTCACGAAGGCCGGCACGGCCGTGTCGTCGGCCGCTGGCACCTAAGACGAAAGTCTGGGAAAGACAGATTGAGAAGGCCGGGATAAATCCCGGCCTTTTTTATTGTCGTATTTCCTGGAATGGTCTCTCCGCGTGTCAGGTATTCGACAAAATTCAACTCAAGATCCGCATTTAATCTTTGTATGTAACTCTCGATTCACCTCATGCGTCGTAGAGTCGCGTACATCGGTTCAACCCATGGAGATTGCGCCATGACGCAGCTGCTCAAGGCTTTCGCTAAAGACCAATCCGGCGCCACGGCCATCGAATACGGCCTGATCGTCGCCCTGATCGCGGTGGTGGTCGTCGCCGCCGTCACCACCCTCGGCCAGAAGCTGGGCCTGGCGTTCACCAAGGCCGGCGACGCCATGACCACGGCGGCCGGCACCTAACGTCCGCTAGAGCGCGTTAGGTTTAAGCGTGAGCGGTTAAACCGCTCGAACGCGCTCTAAGTATTTGAATCTAGAGCCTGTTTATCTAGTTTAGATGATTCCATCTAAACCAGACAGGCTCTAGGACCACCTCGAAAACGGGGAGGCCGTGACGCGGGGGCGTCGCGGCCTCTTCGCTTTTGGGAACCATTGCTTCACGGGTCCGGCCCAGACTGGGGCGATCTCAATTCAAGACGCGCCCATCATGCACGTTCTCCAGATCTCATTGCTGCTGGTCTTCCCGGCCCTGGCCATCGTCGGCGCGCTGAAGGACCTGACCAGCTACACGATCCCCAACTGGATCTCGCTGGCCCTGGTCGCCGCCTTCGTCCCGGCGGCCCTGGTCAGCGGCGCGCCCCTGGGCCAGATCGGCCTGTGCCTGGCGGCGGGCTTCGGCGCCCTGGTCCTGGGCGTGGCCATGTTCGCGGCCGGCTGGATCGGCGGCGGCGACGGCAAGCTGCTGGCCGCCTGCGCCCTGTGGCTGGGCTGGCCGGCGGTCTTGCCCTTCATGCTCTATACGGCCCTGGCCGGCGGCGCGCTGACCTTCCTGATCCTGGGCCTGCGCTCGGCCTGGGTCGCGCCGGTGCTGGCGGGCGGTCCGGCCTGGATGCGTCGACTGGGCGTCCAAGGCGGCGATCTGCCCTATGGCGCGGCCATCGCCGCGGGCGCGTTGGCGGCCTTTCCGCAAGGCCTCCTGGCCCAGAGCATTCTGGGCTGAAAGACCGGCGGCGCTAGAGCGCGCTAGGGTTAGGTGTAAGCGGCTAACCCGCCCGAGCGCGCTCTAAGTGTAAGAAGATAGAGCCTGTTTATCTGGTTTAGATGGTTCCATCTAAACCAGACAGGCTCTAGGGCGCGGGCGCGACAGCCTGTCGCGCCCGACAAGAGGCGGTCAAAAGCGAAATTTTAGTCGCCGTTAACCATGTCCGGGCGACCATGAGCATGGCCAGAAGGGCCGTTGTTGAATCGCGCGCGCTCGCCGGGCCGGTTCCCTACGAGTTTTTCGTTCGCGCATGAGCCCCGTCCGTCTCTTGATCGTCCTGATCGCCGCCGTGTCGGCCATCGGCCTGGCCGTCGTGCTTCAGCGCGCCCTCGGCGCCAAGCCGGGGCGGCCCGTGGCGGCCACGGCGCCGGCCGCCGCGCCGGACAAGCCGATGACCCAGGTGCTGGTGGCCAAGCGCGACTTGGCCATCGGCGAGCGCCTGACGGCCGCCGACATCGGCTGGCAGGCCTGGCCCTCCGACGCGATCAACGGCGCCTTCGTCACCAACGGCGCCGCCCCAGCCAAGCCCCAGGGCAAGGTCGCCCTGGCGCAGGCCGTGGTCGCCGGCGCGGCCGACCACATGATCGGCGGCGATCCGGCCAAGGCCCTGGAGGGCGCCATCGTGCGTGATCCCATCCTGACGGGCGAGCCCATCACCTCCCGCAAGATCGTGCGCGGCGGCGAGGGCGGCTATCTGTCGGTCGTCCTGACGCCGGGCAAGCGGGCCATGGCCGTGCCGGTCTCGACCGACACCGCGGCCGGCGGCTTCATCCTGCCGGGCGACCGCGTCGACGTCCTGTCGACCCACGACGCCCCCAACCCCGGACCCGACGGCGGCAAGCTGATCCTGGCCGAGACGGTGCTGCGCAACATCCGCGTCCTGGCGCTGGACCAGAGCACGACCGCCGGCAAGGACGCCAAGACGATCGTCGCGGCCAGCGCCACCCTCGAGGTCGGCCCGGCCGAGGCCGAGGCCCTGGCCCGCGCCAAGGCCGGCGGTCCGATCACCCTGGCCCTGCGCGCCTATACCGACCTGGGCGCTCCCTCCGGCATGACGCAAGCCGTCGCCAGCGACTCCGCCATCCGCATCAATCGCGGCGGCCAGACCACCAGCGTGGCGGTGCGCCCGTGAGCCGCCGGCTGCTGACTGTCCACCTCGCCATCCTGCTGGGCTTGAGCTCGGCCGTCCCGGCCTTCGCCGACGGGCCGGTGGGCGGCTCGCACGTCTATCGCCCGGTCGCCCGCGCGGCGCGGGCCGCGCCGGCCATCGCGACGCCGGCCCCGCCGATCGGCGGCCAGGTCGCCCGCGTGGTCCTCACCGCCGACCAGACCGCCGCGACCCTGGAGCTGGCCAAGGGCAAGTCGGCCATCGTCGAGCTGCCCAGCGACGTCCGCGACCTGCTGATCACCAGTCCGGCCGTGGCCGACGCCGTCCTGCGCGACAGGCGCCGGGTCTATGTCGTCGCCCTGGCCGAGGGCGTCACCGACGCGGCCTTCTTCGACGAGGCCGGCCGCCGGATTCTGTCGCTGACGATCAAGGTCTCCCAGCCCGTCGACCAACTGGCCGACACCCTGAGCCGGGTGCTGCCCGAGGGCCGGATCCGGGTCCAGCCGATCCGCGACAGCGTGGTGCTGAGCGGCACGGTCCGCACCCCCGCCGAGTCCGACGCCGCCGGCCGCATCGCCGCCCAGTATGTCGGCGGCGCCGACAAGGTGCTGAACATGCTCAGCATCGCCGGCAAGGACCAGGTGATGCTGCAGGTCCGCATCGTCGAGGTGCAGCGCAACGTCATCAAGCAGCTGGGCGTCGACCTGAACGCCGTGCTCGGTCAGTTGGGCCAGAGCCAGTACGCCTTCGGCCTGTCGCCGACCTATGGCGTCAATGGCGGCCTGCTGGGCGGGGCGATCGGCGGTTACAAGCTCGACACCACCAAGCAGCCGACGATGCAGATCCCCTGCGCCGGCGGTCTGGGCGACAACGCCAAGTGCCTGGCCGTCGTCCATGGCAAGATCTACCACACCGGCGTCACGGACCCGACGACGGGCAAGGAGATCATCGTCGGCAACGGCGACACGGCCACCATCACCGACACGGCGGGCAGCACCGGGGTCAACTCCGCCAAGGGCATGATTCAGGCGTTCGAGCGCGTCGGCCTGGTGCGCACCCTGGCCGAGCCGAACCTGACGGCCGTCTCGGGCGAGGCGGGCCATTTCCTGGTCGGCGGCGAGTTCCCGGTTCCGACCGGCAGCGACTCCACCGGCAAGGTGTCGATCGAGTTCAAGCCCTATGGCGTGGGCCTGGGCTACACCCCGGTGGTGATGTCGGGCGGCCGCATCTCGCTGAAGATCTCGACCGAGGTCTCCGAGCTGTCCAGCCTGGGCGCGTTCACGATCAGCAACAGCACGACCACCGGCAACACGACGACGACGGGGGCGGCGATCACCGTGCCGGGCCTGTCGGTCCGCCGCGCCGAGACGACGGTCGAGCTGCCTTCGGGCGGGTCGTTCATGATCGCGGGCCTGCTGCAGCAGACCTCCAAGCAGACGATCGACGCCCTGCCGGGCATGACCAACATGCCGATCCTGGGCTCGCTGTTCCGCTCGCGCGACTTCCTGAACGGCGAGACCGAACTGGTGATCATCGTCACGCCGTACATCGTCGATCCGACCCGGCCGAGGGACCTGCAGACGCCGGCCGACGGCCTGCGGCTGGCCGGAGACATGAGCACGGTGCTGCTGGGGCGGCTGAACCAGGTCGTCAAGGCGCCGCCGGGCGCCAATGCGGGGCGCGCCTACCAGGGCCCCGTCGGCTATGTGATCGAGTAGGACGCCGCCATGACGCACCAAGCCTCCGTCAAGACCGTCCCGAGCACCGGCCAGAAGACCAGCCTCTGGCTGGCCGGCCTGGCCGCCATGGCCAGCCTGGCCGCCTGCGCATCGACCCCCGCCTCGCGGGACGCGGCCACGGCGCCGACCGAGACGCAAGTCTGGGC
The DNA here is from genome assembly GCF_035254145.1 of Caulobacter sp. GTDB lineage: Bacteria > Pseudomonadota > Alphaproteobacteria > Caulobacterales > Caulobacteraceae > Caulobacter. The sequence goes on from NZ_DATFAV010000312.1 coordinate 6,373, forward strand.
CGAGCGGGTCAAGGTCACCCCGGCCCCCGACGAGATCGTCCTGGCCGTCCACGCCACCGGCGTCTCGGCCAACCAGGGCGCGGCGCTGGAGGCCCTGGTCGGTCGCTGGCTTCAGGCCGAGGCGCGCGAGCTGGTGGTCACCGCGCCGAGCGGCGCCGGGGCCATGGCCGTCCAGGTGCGCGAGCGCCTGATCCTGCTGGGCGCTCCGGCGGCGCGGGTGCGCGTCGTGGGCGCCGATCCGGCCGCGCCGCAGGACGCCGTCGTGCGCGTCGGCTTCGTCCGCTACGAGGCCGAGCCTCCCAAGTGCGGCCAGTCGTGGGAAAGCCTGACGGCCACCCGCGACAACAAGGCCTACGAGAACTTCGGCTGCGCCGTGGCCGCCAACATGGCCGCCCAGGTTGCCGATCCCGAGGACCTGGTCCGGCCGCGCGACATGACGCCCGCCGACGCCGACCGGCGTGGGGTGGTGCTGGGCAAGTACCGTCGTGGCGAGGTCACCAGCACGACCCGCGACGAGCAGGCCAGCGGCGCGATCTCCAAGGCGATCCCCTGATGCCGGCCGACAACGATCCCTTCGACCTGGGCTTCGACGCCGCCGACGAGTTCACCACCGGCGTGGGCGATCCCTGGCGCGCGTCGGCCCCGCCGTCGCTGGACCCGGCCGTCGGCGACTTCGAGGATCCGTTCGGCGCCTTCCCGCCGCCCTCGCCGCGCGAGGCCGCCCAGCCCGTCTCCAGGCCGCCCCCCGAACCGGCCCGTGAGGCCCCCCGCGAGGCGAGAGTCGAGATCGCCGCGCCGGCCTATCTGGAGCCGATCCCCGACAGCGGCCTGGGCGAGGCGGTGATCCCGCGCATCACCATCCACGCCTTCTGCGCCCTGACCGAGACGGCCGAGCTGATCGAGCACGCCGCCGGCGATCGCCGCATGGCCCGCGCCACCACGCTCGTCCGGCCTGGCGGCCTGGCGGCGGCGGTCGACTACTACCAGGACCAGCCCACGCCCTCGCTGGTGCTGGTCGAGAGCCTGGACGACGCTCAGCGGCTGCTGCACCTGCTGGACGCCCTGGCCCAGGTCTGCGACCCCGGCACCAAGGTCGTCGTGGTCGGTCAGACCAACGACATCGCCCTCTACCGCGAACTGATCCGCCGCGGGGTCAGCGAGTACCTGACCCAGCCGCTGTCGCCGCTGCAGGTGATCCGGGCGGTGGGCGCGCTATACGCCGATCCGTCGACGCCGTTCATCGGCCGCCAGATCGCTTTCGTCGGCGCCAAGGGCGGGGTGGGGGCCTCGACCCTGGCGCACAACTTCGCCTGGACCATGGCCGAGCGGATGCAGACGGCGACGGTGCTGGTCGACCTGGACCTGGCCTTCGGCACGGCCGGTCTCGACTTCAACCAGGACCCGGTGCAGGGCGTGCTGGACGCCCTGACCCAGCCCGATCGCCTGGACCCGGTGCTGATGGACCGGATGATGGTCCGCTGCGGCGACCGCCTGTCGCTGTTCGCCGCCCCGGCGACGCTGGAGGACGACTACGAGATCGGCGCGGACGCCTTCGAGGAAGTCACCCAGAAGATCCGCCACGCCGCCCCCTATGTGGTGCTGGACCTGCCGCACGTCTGGAACGGCTGGAGCCGACGGGTGCTTCTGGGCTCCGACGACCTGGTGGTGGTGGCGACGCCGGACCTGGCGTCCCTGCGCAACGCCAAGAACATGATCGACCTGGTGCGGACCGCGCGCCCGAACGACGCCCCGCCGCGCCTGGTGCTGAACCAGGTCGGGGTGCCGGGGCGTCCCGAGATCCCGGTCAAGGACTTCGGCGAGGCCCTGGGCGTCCAGCCGTCGCTGGTGTTGCCGTTCGATCCCAAGCCCTACGGCCAGGCGGCCAACAACGGCCAGATGCTGGCCGAGGTCGCGCCGCGGTCCAAGGCCGCCGAGGGCGTCGAGCATCTGGCGCGGCTGATCAGCCGCCGCGAGCCGCCGCCGGTCCAGAAGACTTCGATCCTGTCGGGGCTGTTCAAGAAGACCTGAGATGTTCGGCAAACGCGACACGTCCGTTCCCGCCGAATCCAAGGCGCCGCCGCCCGCCCCCACGGGCGGGACGCCTATCGCCACGCGTCCTCGGCGGACGGACCCGGCCGCCGACGTCCCGCCGGTCGCGCCGCCGCCCAAGGTCACCGGTCCGTCCCTGAAGGGGAGCGGCGGGTCGCGCGTCACGGCCGGCCTCGACCAGCTGCGCGCCGCCCACGGCCAGCCCCAGACCACCCATGTGGTCCGCGAGCAGAGCGACTACTACCACGTCACCAAGACGGCGATCTTCAACGCCCTGCTCAACACCATCGACCTGTCGCAACTGGCCCAGCTGGACCAGCGCCAGGCCGCCGAGGAAATCCGCGACATCGTCGCCGAGCTGGTGGCGATCAAGAACGTCACCATGTCGGCGGCCGAGCAGGAGAGCCTGGTCCAGGACATCATCAACGACGTCCTCGGCTATGGTCCGCTTGAGCCTCTGCTGGCCCGCGACGACATCGCCGACATCATGGTCAACGGGGCCCAGCGGGTGTTCATCGAAGTCGGCGGCAAGGTCCAGCTGACCAATGTCCGCTTCCGCGACAACCTGCAGCTGATGAACATCTGCCAGCGGATCGTCAGCCAGGTCGGCCGGCGGGTCGACGAGAGCAGCCCGATCTGCGACGCGCGCCTGCCCGACGGCAGCCGCGTCAACGTCATCGCCCCGCCGCTGGCCCTTGATGGTCCCACCCTGACCATCCGCAAGTTCCGGCGCGACAAGCTGACCATGAAGAACCTGGTGGAGTACGCCTCCATCAGCCCGGAGGGCGCGCGCGTTCTCGGGGTCATCGGCGCCTGCCGGTGCAACGTGATCATCTCGGGCGGCACCGGCTCGGGCAAGACCACCTTGCTCAACACCCTGACCGCCTTCATCGACCCCACCGAGCGGGTCGTGACCTGCGAGGACGCCGCCGAGCTGCAGCTGCAGCAACCGCACGTGGTGCGCCTGGAGACCCGGCCGCCCAACCTGGAGGGCCAGGGCGCGGTGACCATGCGCGACCTGGTTCGCAACTGCCTGCGGATGCGCCCCGAGCGGATCATCGTCGGCGAGGTGCGCGGCCCCGAGGCCTTCGACCTGCTGCAGGCCATGAACACCGGCCACGACGGCTCGATGGGCACGCTGCACGCCAACAGCCCGCGCGAGGCGATCAGCCGCGTCGAGAGCATGATCACCATGGGCGGCTATGGCCTGCCCTCCAAGACCATCAAGGAGATGGTCGTCGGCTCGGTCGACGTGATCATCCAGGCCGCCCGCCTGCGCGACGGCAGCCGCCGCATCACCCACATCACCGAGGTCGTGGGCCTGGAGGGCGACGTGATCGTCACCCAGGACCTCTTCGTCTATGAGATCAGCGGCGAGGACGAGCAGGGTCGGGTGCTCGGCCGCCACCGCTCGACCGGCATAGCCCGCCCCCGCTTCTGGGACCGCGCCCGCTACTACGGCCTGGAGCGCGAGCTGGCCGAAGCCCTCGACGCGGCGGAGTAGGCGATGCTGTTCATCCTCGCCGGGGTCCTGGGCTTCATCACCATCGCCGGCCTGGGCCTGGCCCTGGCCGGTGGCGACAGCCAGACCGCCAAGGCGGCCAAGCGCGCCCAGCATATCGGCGGCGTGGCCGTCGAGCGCCAGGCGGCGACGCGCAACCGCGCGGCGGCCAATGCGCCCGACGTTCGCCGCCAGGCCATACTGAAGGCGCTCAAGGACCAGGAGCGCAAGCAGAAGAAGGCGACGCTCAGCATCGCCGCGCGGATGCAGGCGGCGGGGCTGGGGGGCGATGTCCGTCCGTTCTGGATCGTCAGCGTCGCGCTGGGCGTCATCCTGGCCCTGATCGTCCTGGTCCTGGGCCAGACGCCGCTGGTGGCGCTGGGCGCGGGCTTCGCCGCGGGCGCGGGCCTGCCGCGCTGGCTGCTGGCGGTGCTGGCCAAGCGGCGCGCCGGCAAGTTCACCGAGGCCTTCTCCGACGCCATCGACATCATCGTGCGCGGGGTCAAGTCGGGCCTGCCGCTGCACGACTGCCTGAGGATCATCGGCCAGGAGAGCCCCGAGCCCCTGGCCGGCGAGTTCCGCATGCTGACCGAGAACGTCGGCATGGGCGTGCCGATGGAGGCGGCGCTGGAGAAGATGTACGAGCGCATGCCCACCAGCGAGTTGCGCTTCTTCGCCATCGTCCTGTCGATCCAGCAGAAGACCGGCGGCAACCTGTCCGAGGCCCTGGGCAACCTGTCGGCCGTGCTGCGCGCGCGCAAGCTGATGAAGGAAAAGATCAAGGCGCTGTCGGCCGAGGCCGTCGCCTCGGCCCTGATCATCGGCGCCCTGCCGCCCGGCGTGGTGGTGCTGATCAGCGTGACCTCGCCAGCCTACATGCAGCCCCTGTTCACCGATCCGCGCGGCCACCTGATGCTGCTGGCGGCGGGGATCTGGATGAGCCTGGGAATCTTCGTCATGCGCAAGATGATCAATTTCAAGTTCTGAGGGGGATGATCGCCGCATGACCCTGGTCCAGACCCTGACCGATCCCTCGAACCTCTTGACCGCGTTCATCGCCGTCGTGGTGTTCGCCACCCTCATCACCCTGGCCTCGCCGGCGCTGCGCGACAACAATCTGGAGGGCCGGCTGAAGTCGGTCGCCAACCGGCGCGAGGAACTGCGGCGGCGCTCGCGCGAGTCGATCGCCCGCAACGCCGGCGGCTCGCTGCGCCACCAGGACGAGGGGCTCTACAAGAAGGTCGTGGACCGGCTGCAGCTGTCGCGCCTGCTGGAGGACCCCAAGGTGGTCGACAAGCTGGCCCAGGCCGGCTTCCGCGGCCCCCGTCCGGTGACGACCTTCTACTTCTTCCGCTTCGTGGCCCCGTTCGTGTTCGCCGCGGTGGTGGCGGCCTATCTCTACGGGATCAACGATTTCGGCCTGCTGCCGATCCAGAAGATCTGCGCCTGCGTCGCGGCGCTGGCGTTCGGCTACTACGCGCCCAACGTCTACATCACCAACGTCGCCCAGAAGCGCCGCGAGTCGATCGTGGCGGCCTTTCCCGACACCCTGGACCTGCTGCTGATCTGCGTGGAGAGCGGCATGTCGATCGAGGCGGCGATCCAGAAGGTCGGCTCGGAGGTCGGGACGCAGTCGATGGAGCTGGCCGAGGAACTCAGCCTGTTGACCGCCGAGCTGTCCTATCTGCCCGAGCGCCGCCAAGCCTATGAGGGCCTGGCCCGCCGCACCAACCACCCGGGCGTCAAGGCGGTGGCCACCGCCATGATCCAGGCCGAGCGCTACGGCACCCCGCTCGGCGCGGCCTTGCGGGTGATGGCCAAGGAGAACCGCGAGCTGCGGCTCTCGGCCGCCGAAAAGAAGGCCGCCGCCCTGCCGGCCCAGCTGACCGTGCCGATGATCCTGTTCTTCCTGCCGGTGCTGTTCATGGTCATCCTGGGTCCGGCGATCATCAAGGTCCAGGACGTGTTCATGAAACACTGAGGGGGCGGGGGCTAGCGGGCAACGCGCCAGGCGCTGGAGTGTAAAAATCCCCGCCCCTCCTGGGCCTTGGACCCACGAAGGCGACGTCTTGGACACGTTTGAAGTCCGAGTCCAAGCGCGCGACGCGGTAGCGTTCCTCCAAAGGGAGGAAAGGGACTATTGCGCCCCTCCGCCCGCCTTCACCGACTCCCACGTCCGGCCGCCGGACTGGCCGAGCGCGGCGCGCAGATAGGCCAGGTTGTTGGCGACCAGTTCGGGCGGCAGGTCGGCGCGGGCCAGTTTTTCGGCCTCGGGCAGGCGGCCTTGCAGTCCCACCACCAGGGCCAGGTTCTGGCGCACCTGGATCCCGGACGAGGGCAGGGCGGCCGCGTGGCGCAGCTGGGCCTCGGCGCCGGCGAGATCGCCCCGGGCGGCCAAGTGCATGGCGTAGTTGGCGATCGGCGTGGCCTCGGTCGGCGCCAGCGCCAGGGCCTGGCGATGAGCCGCCTCGGCCTCCTCGTCGCGTTCGGCCTGTTCGTAGGCCACGGCCAGCAGGGTCAGCGGGCGCCAGTCCTTGGGCGCCAGGGCCGCGGCCTTGCGGGCCGGGTCGATCGCGTAGAAGCCCTGGCCGCGGGCGATGTGGGCGCGGGCCAGCTCCAGCAGCAGCGCCTGGTCGTCGGGATGGGCCACCAGGGCCTTGGTCGCCACCTCGGCGGCGTCGTCGTTGCGACCCAGGCCGCGCAGCGATTGGGCCAGACCCGCGCCCGCCTCGGCGTCGGCCGGATC
>NZ_DATFAV010000313.1:0-10902 GCF_035254145.1 Caulobacter sp.
CCTCACCAGACCCCGATCTTGTTCGCCTCGGCGTGGCTGATCGGGTGATGCGCGGCCTTGTGGTCGGCCTCGGCCAGGAAGCGGACGGCTTCCAGGGCGGCCATGCAGCCCATGCCGGCCGCCGTGACGGCTTGGCGGTAGACGTCGTCGGTGACGTCGCCGGCCGCGTAGACGCCCTCGATCGCGGTGGAGGCCGTGCCCGGCTTGACCTTCAGATAGCCGCCGGGGCCGGTCTCCAGCTGGCCGGCGAACAGCTCCGACGACGGGGCGTGGCCGATGGCGATGAACACGCCGTCGGCGGCGATATCGCGGGTCTCGCCGGTCTTGACGTTCTTCAACCGCGCGCCGGTCACCCCCATCGCCTGTCCATTTTGGGGATCGGTCTGGCCGACGACCTCGTCGATGACGCTGTCCCAGACCACCTCGATCTTCGGGTGGGCCAGCAGGCGCTCCTGCAGGATCTTCTCGGCGCGCAGCTCGTCCTTGCGGTGCACCAGGGTCACCTTGCTGGCGAAGCTGGTCAGGAACAGGGCCTCCTCGACGGCCGTATTGCCGCCGCCGACCACGATGACCTCCTTGTTGCGATAGAAGAAGCCGTCGCAGGTGGCGCAAGCCGAAACGCCGAAGCCCTGGAACTTGCTCTCGCTTTCCAGGCCCAGCCACTTGGCCTGGGCGCCGGTGGCGATGATGATCGTCTCGGCGATCCAGTCCTGGCCGCTGTCGGTCTTGACCGTGAACGGGCGCTTGGAGAGGTCGACCGAGGTGACGATGTCGTTGACCAGTTCCGTCCCGACATGCTCGGCCTGGGCGCGCATCTGGTCCATCAGCCAGGGCCCCTGGATGACGTCGGCGAAGCCCGGATAGTTCTCGACGTCGGTCGTGATGGTCAGCTGGCCGCCCGGCTGGATGCCGGCGATCAGCACCGGCTTCAGCAGGGCGCGCGCGGCGTAGATGGCGGCGGTGTAGCCGGCGGGACCCGATCCGATGATCAGGCAGCGGGTGAGGCGAGGAGCGGTGCTGGACATGGCGGATATCTAGGCGCGATTCCGCCTCCGCGCCAGATTTCAGCCCGATCGTGAGCTCATGTCGCGGGGAAGAGTCGTAGACATAACCTTATTTATAGTGTGGACTTCCTGTTCAGTGGCGACAAAAGCCACAGGAGGAAAACGCATGAAGCTCGGAGTGATGCTGGGCGTCGGCTTGGTCGTCCTGTTCGCGGGCCTGGCCAATTTCTGGATCGGCGACGTCAAGCTGGGCTTGGCGCTGATCGCGATCTTCGGCGTCCTGGCCGCGTTCTCGGCCATGGTCGGCAAGCGCGAATACGACGAACGCCAGAGCCGGCGGCCTCGCCTGCAAGACTACGAACCCCACCCGGAGTAGGGGGCGATAGGGCGAGCGCAATTGACGCCTCGTCCACCTTTGGTCGGTTAAACTGGCGGCAACCACGTTTCGGGTGATCCGCTCATGTCCGCCCCCTTCATCGAGATCGCCGGCCGCCGGATCGGCGCCGACTATCCGCCGTATGTGATCTGCGAGTTGTCGGGCAACCACAACGGCAGCCTGGAGCGCTGTCTGGAGATGGTCGACGCGGCGGCCGACACCGGCTGCGACGCGATCAAGATCCAGACCTATACCGCCGACACCATCACCCTCGACGTCGACCGGCCGGAGTTCAGGATCCACGGCGGGTTGTGGGACGGCCGAACCCTCTACGAGCTCTACCAGGAAGCCCAGACGCCGTTCGAATGGCACGCCGCCATCTTCGAGCGGGCCCGCCAGCGCGGCGTGACCATCTTCTCCAGCCCGTTCGACGAGACCGCCGTCGACCTGCTCGACAGCCTGGGCGCGCCGGCCTTCAAGATCGCCTCGTTCGAGGCCGTCGACCTGCCGCTGATCCGCTACGCGGCGTCCAAGGGCAAGCCGCTGATCATCTCGACCGGCATGGCCAATCTGCAGGAGATGCGGACGGCCCTGGACACGGCGCTGGCCGCCGGCGCGCCGGGCGTGCTGCTGCTGCACTGCGTGTCGAGCTATCCGGCGACCTTCGCCGACGCCAATGTGCGCACCGTCCCGGACATGGCCGCGCGCTTCGGCTGCCCGATCGGCCTGTCGGACCACACGCCGGGCACGGCCGCCTCGGTGGCGGCGGTGTCGCTGGGCGCCTGCTGCGTCGAGAAGCACTTCACCCTGGCCCGCGCCGACGGTGGTCCGGACGCGGCCTTCAGCCTGGAGCCGGCCGAGTTCCGGGCCCTGGTCGACGACACCAAGAACGCCTGGGCCGCCCTCGGCGCGGCGCACTACGACGTGCTGGGCGCCGAGCGCGCCAACCTGCAGTTCCGCCGCTCGCTCTACGTCACCGCCGAGGTCAAGGCCGGCCAGGCCCTGAGCCGCGACAACGTCCGCTCGGTCCGCCCCGGCGCGGGCCTGCCGCCCGGCGACCTGGACAAGGTGCTAGGCCGCCCCGCCACCCGCGATCTCGCCCGCGGCGAGCCACTGGACTGGTCGATGGTGGGGTAAAATCCCTCTCTCAACGAGAGAGGGCGTTTAGTTTGATCATCTCCAAGAACGCCTCCGCCACCCGCTCGGCGCCCAGGCCGTCGCAGACTCGGGCGCTGGCGGCCGAGAGGGCCGCGCGGCGGTCGGCGTTGGCCAGCAGGTCGCGGACCTCGCGCGTGAAGGCCGCCTCGAAGTCCGCCGCGGCGACGTCCAGGCAGGGCGCGACGCCGGCCGCCGCCAGCGCCTGGGCGGCGGGGGCCTGGTTGGCGGCCAGGATCAGGGCCAGGGTCGGCAGGGCCAGCACGCAGCGCTCCCAGGTGGTCGAGCCGCCGGCGCCGATGGCGAGGTCGGCTTCCAGCGTCAACTGGGCCATGTCCTGGGCGTCGACGTGCAGCGTCACGCGCGGATCCTCGGCCGCCAGGGCGCGCAGCACCGGCAGGCTGGGCGCGCCGCCGCCGACCACGACATCCAGCGCCGCCTCGCCGACCAGCGGACGCAGCAGGTTGACGACCCGCCAGGTGATCCCGCCGACGTCCGTCAGTCCCAGCGAAACCAGGATCCGCCGCACGGGCGGCTGGCCCGCCCGCCGCGCCAGGGCCGCGGGGCGCCGTTCGACGAAGGCCGGGCGGACGGGGGCGTAGTCGGGACCCAGCAGCAGGCGGGCGTGTGGTGGAACGAAGCCGGCATAGTCGCCAGGCTTGCGCGCCGGCCCGGAGTCCACAATGAGGTCGGCGGCCAGCGGCCGGTCGGCCAGATCGTCGATGACCAGGCGAGGCCGGCGCTTGGCGATCATGCGGTGGTCCGCCGCCGTCAGGCCGTAGTGGTCGAAGACCACGGCGTCGAAGTCTTCGTCGTCCTCCGTCCGCGCCATGTCGGGGGCGAAGGCGTCCAGCACCGCCGCGACCTCGGGCGTCGTCTGGAAGGCGCAGGCGGCGCCCGCGCGCTCCAAGGCGCGCGCCAGGGTCAGGGACCGCATGACGTGGCCGCCGCCAACGCGGGGTCCCGCCGCGCAGACGAACAGGATGCGGCTCATACCCGCCGGTCGCCGCCGTAGTCGGCCAGGTCCGGCCGGCTCCTGACGAAGGCCCGGACATCGTCGGACGTGAAGGCGTGGTTCCCGGGATAGAGCGCGTCATAGACGGCCGCGACGAAGGCGTAGTCGTCGGGCCGGTCGACGGTCCAGCGCACCGCGCCCTGGTCGGGATGGCAGGCCAGGAAGACCTGCTTCCAGCGGTCCGGCTGAGCGCGCAGGTCCCAGGTGACGTGCTCGCGCGCTTCCGAGGTGGCGACCCGGGCGACCTCGCGCAGGGCCGAGGCGCGCATCACCTCGATGTCGGTCCCCTTGGGCCAGGCGCGGCCTGGCGCGACATTGTTGGCGTAGTCGGCGTCGCTGGACAGGAAGAGCTCGATGGTGGCGTCGATCAGCGCCGGGTCGGCCAGGGGGCAGTCGGCGGTCAGGCGCACCAGGTGCTCGGCCGGATGGGCGTCAAGCGCGCCCAGGAACCGCTGCTGGACGTCGTCCAGCGAGCCGCGGAACACCGCGATCCCCTCGCGGAGCACGGCCTTCTCGATGGCGTCGTCCTCGGGGCGGTCGGAGGTGGCCACGACCAGCTTGTCGATGTGGCGGGCGCGGCTGACGCGCTCGATCTGCCGCACGATCATCGGCTGGCGCACGATCGGCATCAGCACCTTGCCCGGCAGGCGGGTGGAGCTCATTCGGGCCTGGAGAACGGCGAGGATCATGCGGCGATGATGGCGGCTCTCGCGGGGAAACGCCACCGCCTGTGTCCGCGTGGGGCATGAAACCATCGCGCAACTGGGCTAACCTAGGGGAAACCACAAGGAGGAAGCCCGATGAAGATCGTCACCAGCCTGAGCTTCAAGGGTGATTGCCGCCAGGCGTTCGATTTCTACGCCCAGGTCCTGGGCGGCAAGGTCACCGCCGCCTTCCCGTACGGCGAAGGTCCCCCCGACATGCCGGTCGATCCGAAGTACAAGGACTGGCTGATGCACGCCTGGCTGGAGGTCGGCGACCAGGCGATCATGGGCGCGGACATGGCGCCCGAGTTCGCCCCCAACATCGACAAGCCCAAGAACGGCTTCGACGTCACCTATCACACCGACGATCCGGCGCAGGCCCGCCGGGTGTTCGACGCCCTGTCCGAGGGCGGCAAGGTCGGCATGCCCTTCGCCGAAACCTTCTGGTCGCCCGGCTACGGCAGTTTCGTCGACAAGTTCGGTATCCCGTGGATGATCAACACCACGCCTAAACAAGGGTAGAGCATTTTCCGACGAAGCGGACGCCGGTTCGTCGTCAGAAGATGCGTCAAAACAAAAGACTAGAGCGTTTCGTCGATCCAACTGGATCGGAAAATGCTCTAGGGCGCGCCGGCCGGGTCGAAAGGACGCTCCGCCCGCCCCGTTTCGGGTGCGACGAAGCGTCGCCATGGCGTTACGGTTAAGCCTTCGAAAACCACGTTTGGCGCCATCGTGCCGTCGTATCTCGCGCTTTTCCCGCGATGCGAACAGGGAGCACGCTCGCCTTGACCTCGGCGCCAACGCCCAAGACCGCCGCGCCACGTCGTCCGGCCGCCGCCCTCGGCGCGGCCGCCCTGGCCGTGCTGGGCATGGGTCTTGGCCTGTTCGCCGCCGTGGCCGTCGAGGCCGAGCCCCGTACGCCAGGCCGCGTGGCGGCGGTGTTTCCGCCCTGGTGGGACCCCGCCCGGATCATCGGCGCGGCCGGCTCGGCCGGCGACATCGCCGGCGCGGGCGGCGCGTCCTTCGTCGTGATCCTGCGAGGCGATCCCGCCGACCTTTCCGCCCGGGCGCGCGCCGCCGGGGCGCTGATGCTGCTCGATCCCGCCCTGGCCGGCGTCTGCGCGCGCCCGGCCGTTCCGTCGTCCGTGAACCCATGAAAGCGCCCTCGAAGATGAAAGCGCCCATGAAGCTGGTCTTCTCCAACCTGGAAGCCCAACGCCGGATCGGCGGCAAGCTGATCGCCTTCCTGACCTGGGCGATGATCCCGGTGGTGCTGGCCGCGCGTCTGGCCGTTCACGGCTCTCTGGTCGGCCTGGCGATCGCCTCGGTCCTGGCCGCCGCCGGCGCGACCCTGGCCTGGCGGATGGGCGGGGAAGGCTCGGCCGGCCGGTCGCTGGTTGGGGTGGCGCTGATGGCGCAGGTCTCGCTGCTGGTCGCGGCCCTGAGCGGCCATCCCTGGCAGACCGACATGCACATGGCCTATTTCGCGGCCCTGGCCCTGCTGGTCGTCTATTGCGACTGGATGGTCATCGCCGCCGGCGCCGCCACGGTCGCCGTCCACCACCTGGGCCTGTCCTATCTGCTGCCGCAAGCGGTGTTCCCCGACTCGGCCAGCCTGGGCCGGGTGATCGTCCACGCCGTGATCCTGATCGTCGAGGCCGGCGCGCTGATCGCCGTGACCGCCAGCGTCAACAACATGTTCGCCATGGCCCAGAGCGCCCGCGCCAAGGCCGAGGGCGCCGTCGGCGAGGCCCAGGCCGCCCAGGACGCGGCCGAGCACGCCCGGCGCTCCGAGGAGGAAAGCCGCAAGCGCTACGCCCAGGACCACGAGCGGGCCGAGGCGCAGCGCGACGCCGCCATCGCCGCCCTGGGCCAGGCTCTGTCGCACATGGCCCGCGGCGACCTGACCGCGCGTTTGGACACCCGTTTCGCCGAGGCCTACGAGGCCCTGCGGGCCGACTACAACGCCGCCGCCGGCAAGCTGGCCGAGGCGCTGGCGGTGATCGAGGGCCGGGTGGGCGGCGTGCGCGCCGGCGCCGACCAGATCGCCGACGCCGCCGTCAACCTGGCGCGCCGCACCGAACGCCAGGCCGCCAGCCTGCAAGAGACGGCCTCGACCATGGACCAGATCACCGCCACGGTCGGCCAGACCGCGTCCGGCGCCAAGAAGGCCGCCGATGTGGTGGCCCGCACCCGCGACGACGTTCAGCGCTCGGGCGAGGTGGTCGAGCAGGCCGTCGCGGCCATGACCGCCATCGAGGGCTCGTCCCAGGAAATCACCAACATCATCGGCGTCATCGACGAGATCGCCTTCCAAACCAATCTTCTGGCCCTGAACGCCGGGGTCGAGGCCGCCAGGGCCGGCGACAGCGGCAAGGGTTTCGCGGTCGTGGCCCAGGAAGTGCGGGCCCTGGCCCAGCGCTCGGCCGAGGCCGCCAAGGAGATCAAGGCCCTGATCTCGACCTCGACCCAGCAGGTCGAGGCGGGCGTGGGCCTGGTCGGTCGCACCGGCGAGGCGCTGCAGCGCATGGTCGCGCAGATCTCCGAGATCGACGCCCTGGTCTCCGAAATCGCCGCCTCGGCCCAGAGCCAGGCCCAGGGGCTGGCCCAGGTCAACAGCGCCGTGAACCAGATGGACCAGGTGCTGCAGGAGAACGCCGGCATGGTCGAGGAGACCTCGGAGGCCACCCAGACCCTGAACGCCGACGCCGGCCTCCTGGCCGACCTGGTGAGCCAGTTCGACCTGCCGCAGGCTTCGCACGAACCGGTGCGCCGCCGGGCCTAGGGCGCGCGCTTCGGCGCCCCCTCAGCGCGCCCCCGGCGCCCCTTAGGTAAGGCTGGCCCCCTTGCTTATCGAGATTGGGGCGCCTATCCTCCCAGCCCCCGGTCACGAGCGCCCGCGACCGGAAGACTTTCCTCCCAAGGCGTCCGAGCTAAAATCCGCAATGGAAAAAGTGCCGATGACCGTCGGGGGTTATCAGACCCTCGACGAAGAACTGAAGCGTTTGAAGACCGTCGAACGTCCGGCCGTAATCGCCGCGATCGCCGAGGCGCGCTCGCACGGCGACCTGTCGGAAAACGCCGAGTACCATGCCGCCAAGGAGCGTCAGGGCTGGATCGAGGGCCAGATCGCCGAGATCGAGGACAAGATCGCCCGCGCCCAGGTCATCGACGTGTCGAAGCTCTCGGGCAAGCAGGTCAAGTTCGGCGCCACGGTCAGCGTGGTCGACGAGGACACCGAGGACGAGGCCCGCTACCAGATCGTCGGCGAGCACGAAGCCGACGTGAAGTCGGGCCGCATCTCCGTGTCCTCGCCGCTGTCGCGCGCGATGATCGGCAAGGAAGTCGGCGAGGTGGTCGAGGTCAACACGCCCGGCGGCGTCAAGGCCTACGAGATTCTCAAGGTGGAGTGGCTGTAGGGCGCTCGTCGCCCTAGCTGCGCCACAAGTCCGAGTTCAATGAAACAAGGTCGCTCCCGGATTCGACGCCGGGCGGCGGCCTTGTTTCGTTTTCGTCGCCCCGGGATCGATCTTGGCCGAAGCCCCGAAACCTTCGCCCGGCCTTCCGCTGAAGGTCTGGGCCGTGTCCGACGGCCGCGCCGGCATCGAGGCCCAGGCGGTCGGCCTGTCGGAGGCGATCGCGCGCCTGGTCCCTTGCGAGGTCACGGTCAAGCGCGTCGCCTGGAAGGGCCGCACCGGCCGCCTGCCGTGGTGGCTGAACCTCTTGCCGCGCCGCTGGGTGACGCCCGAAAGCGAGCTCCCTTCAAGCAAGGACGCCGAGGCCTGGCCCGACATCTGGGTCGCCGCCGGGCGCGCCACCCTGCCGTTGTCGATCCGCGCCAAGCGGTGGTCGGGCGGCAAGACCTATGTCGTGCAGATCCAGGATCCGCGCGCGCCGGCGACCATGTTCGACCTGGTGATCCCGCCCAAGCACGACCGGCTGTCGGGCGACAACGTGCTGCCGATCACCGGCTCGCCCCACCGCGTGACTCCGGCCCGCCTGGCGGCCGAGGCCCAGGCGTTCAAGGCCATGATCGACCCGCTGCCGCGCCCGCGCGTGGCGGTGCTGGTCGGCGGCAAGTCCAAGGCCTTCGATCTCTCCAGCGAGCGCGCCGCCCAGATCGCCCACGCGATCCAGATCCCGCTGGAGCAGGAGGGCGGATCGCTGATGATGACCTTCTCGCGCCGCACGCCCGAGCCGGCCCGCGCCCTGATGACGGCGCGGCTGCGCCACCTGCCGGGGGTGATCTGGCCAAGTGGGAAAGAGAGCGGCGAGGGGGCCAACCCCTATTTCGCCTTCCTGGCGGCGGCCGACTACATCCTCGTCACCGAGGACTCGACCAACATGGCCACCGAGGCGGCCTCGACCGGCAAGCCGGTGTTCGTGCTGAAGATGGACGGCTCCAGCCTGAAGTTCCGCCTGTTCCACGAGGAGCTGGAGCGCCAGGGCGCGGCCCGCCCCTATGGCGGCGCCTTCCACGGCTGGACCTACGCGCCGGTCAACGAGACCGACCGCGCCGCGCGTGAGGTGCTGGCGCGGATGGGCGTGGAGATCCCGGAGGCGGAGGTCGCTCCGACCCCGCCGCCCGAGCTCCTCGAAGCGCCGGCCAAGCCCAAGCGCAAGCCGCGCGCGCCTAAATCCCCTCTCCCATAGGGAGAGGGTTTTCGGTTAAGCCCCCACCACCGCCTCAACGATATGCGCGCGATACAGCACCGCCAGCAGGTCGGTCTGAGTGATCACGCCGATCAGCCGGCGCTCGCCATCGACGACCATGGCCTCGTGAGTGTGGCCGCTGGAGAGGATCGGCAGCAGGGCCGCGATCGGGGTGTTCTCCATCACCTTGTGCACGAACGGGTCCAGCGCCGCCTCGACGGTGCGGCGGCGGTTGGCCTGCAGTTCCGCGCGCCGGGCCATGCCGATGACCCGCAGGTCCTCGTCGACCACCGGGGCGGCGCGCAGCTCGTGCTCGCGCAGATAGGCCAGGGCGCTCTCGGCCGACTGGTCGCGGTCCAGGCGGATGACGTCGCGGGACATCACGTCGCCGCAGCGGATCTGGGCGTGCAGCCGCTGGGCGGCCGACAGCTCGACCTGGCGGAATAGGGCGTCCAGGTCCTCGCGGCTGACGTCCAGCAGTTCGCCGTAGCGGGCCAGAGCCTGGTCGAGATCGACGGGGCTGTAGCCGATGCGGGCGGCGGGGGCGGGGTCGCGGGTGTGGTGCGGACTAGGCGGGGCGACCGGTGCGCGGTGCGGATAGGAGTGGCCGGTCAGTCGACCCCAGGCCACGCCGGCGCCGGTCAGCAGCAGGGAGTCGAGCGCCACGGGGCTGAGGGCGAACAGATAGCCGGCCTTGGCCACCGCCGGCCCGCCGATCACGCAGATCAGGGCCACGGCCCCGCCCGGCGGATGCAGGCAGCCCAGCAGCATCATCATCCCGATCGCCAGGCCCACGGCCAGCGGCGCGGCGACCAGGGTCTGGGGGACCAGCAGGGCGACGGTGATCCCGACCAGGGCCGAGACGATATTGCCGCCCAGCACGGCGCGCGGCTGGGCCAGGGGGCTGGCCGGCACGGCGAAGACCAGCACCGCCGAGGCCCCGATCGGCGCCACCAGCAGCGGATGCAGCCAGTCGCCGCCCCCGACCGTCAGCCTTCCCAGCAGGCCCGCGAACGCCAGCCCCAGCAACGCGCCGCCGCCGCCGCGCAGGGCGTCGATCGGACGAATGGGGTTCTTGCCGCGGAGCAGGGCGTGGAGGCGAGCTGTCATGGGCGGCCTGATAGACCGAGCGGCAAGCATGGTCTTTCCGTTTTTTTGTACAGGCGGTTGAAGAAAAGGGCGAGGGGATAAATTCCCTCTCTCTAAGAGAGAGGGAGCTCGATGCCGCCTACCCCGCGGGCGGATGCGCCAGCGGCTTGAGGTCCGGCTCCACCCAGCCGCGGCGGGCCTCGACCGAGAACAGGCGCTCGCGCGACCAGTGGGTCAGGGGCCAGGCCTTGTCGCCCATCGGCGTCTTCAGCAGCAGGGCGGCGGCCTGGGCGTCGCTGGTCCCCGCGGGCAGGGCGGCGGCGAAGGCGCGGATGGCGGCCAGATAGGCCTGGGTGATGGTGTCGTGATAGCCGGTCTGGTCGTCGTTGATCCCGCCCACGGCGACGTTATAGGCGCGGATGATGTCGGGCAGGTCGCGCTCCAGGCCCTCATTGCGGGTGCGGACCAGGCGCAGGGTGGCCGTCAGGTGGGCCGCATGGGTCCACGCCTCCCGGGGCAGGGTGCGGTCCAGAAGCCGAGCGGCCAGGACGGCGATCTCTTCATCGGCGTACGCGTTCATGGAACGCTGGTTACCGAACAAGCTTGGCCGTGGCCAGGATTTCCGTCGGCCGCCGCCGCTCGTCCAGCCGGATGACGAGATCGGCGGCGCCTGGCAGGTCCGCCGCCATCCAGCGGGTCAGGCGCTCGTAGTGGGCGACGAAACGGTCGAGGGCGGCTTCGTCCATGGCCTGGGCCGGATCGCGCCCCTCGGCGGCGAGACGCTGGCGCAGGCGGGCCTCCTGCTCGCCACGCCAGGTCCTCACGACGGCGAAGTCGGGGGCGGTCATCAGGACAAGGCGGTCCAGCCGCGCGAACAGCCGGGCGTAGGGACCAGCCAGGGCGGCG
>NZ_DATFAV010000314.1:0-5901 GCF_035254145.1 Caulobacter sp.
AGCGGTCCGCCCCTCTCGCCCTTGCGGCCGATAGAGGCGTTCCCGCCACAAGGGCGGGAATGACGGTGGAATATGGGGAGCCAAAACAAAAAGCCCTCCGCCGGCGATGGCGGAGGGCTTCTGTTTCAAGGGCCTTCGGAACCTACTCCGCCGGCTTCGCCACGTGGTGCTGGTGGCCGAACAGGCGGCGCATCAGGTTCTCCGAGCGGGTCTTGAGGCCATCCATCAGGATGAAGACCACCGGAATGTAGAGCAGCGACAGCAGGGTCGAGGTGATCAGGCCGCCGATGACGGCGATGGCCATCGGGGCGCGGAACTCGACCTCGGCGCCCAGGCCGATGGCGGTGGGCAGCATGCCCGCGCCCATGGCCACGGTGGTCATCAGGATCGGCCGGGCCCGCTTGTGCGCGGCGTCGATGATCGCCGTGCGCTTGTCCATGCCGTGTTCCTTCATGGCCATGATCGCGTACTCGACCAGCAGGATCGAGTTCTTGGCCGCGATGCCCATCAGCATCAGGATCCCGATCAGGGTCGAGATCGAGAAGCTGGACTTGGCGATGACCAGCAGGCCGAAGGCGCCGCCGATGGCCAGCGGCAGGGCGACCATGATGGTGATCGGGTGGGCGAAGCTGCGGAACAGCAGCACCAGCACGACGTACATCAGGAGGATGCCGGTGATCAGCGCGCCCAGGAAGCCGCTGACCATCTCGGCGATGAACTCGGTGTCGCCGGCCGCCACCTCCTTGACCCCGTTCGGCAGGTGCTTGACCGACGGCAGGGCGTGGACCCGCTTGGCCGCCTCGCCGACGACGATGCCGTCCAGCTCGGCGGTGATCGTGGCCACGCGCGAGCGGTCGCGGCGGTCGATCTGCGAGGGACCGGCGCCGAAGCGCACGTCGGCCACTGCGTTCAGCGGCACCGAGCCGGTGGCCGAGGGCACCTGCAGGGTCTGGAGGACGGCGATGTCCTCGCGGGCGCTCTGGTCCAGGCGCAGGCGGATCGGCACCTGGCGGTCGCCCAGATTGTACTTGGGCAGGTTCTGGTCGACGTCGCCGATGGTGGCCACGCGCACGGCCTGGCTGATCGCCCCGGCCGAGACGCCGGCGCGGGCGGCCTGGTCGGGCTTGGGCGTCACGACGATCTCGGGACGGGCGATCGAGGCGGTGTTGACCACGTGGGCCAGGCCCGGGACGCTGCGCATCTCAGCCTCGACGCGGCGGGCCGCCGCTTCCAGGGCCGGGCCGTTGTCGCTGAGCAGGCTGAGCGTGTAGCTGCCGCCGCTGGACGGGCCGCCGCCATTGTTGCTGCCCGCGCCGATGCGCGCGCCGGGGATCTCGGCGAACTTGTCGACCATCTGGCGGCTGAACTGTTGCTGGCTCATCCGCTGGGACTTGTCGGTCAGGTCGGCGGTCAGTTCGCCCTTGTTGACGGCGTTGCCGCCGACCGAGGCGTAGACCCCGACCACTTCCTTGCGGGCCATCAGCTCGCGGGTCACGCGCTGAACGACGGCGTCGGTCTCGTCCAGGGTCGCGCCCGGCGGCAGCTCGATCGAGAACTCGGCCCGGCCGCGGTCGGCCTGGGGCTGGAACTCGAACGGCAGGCGGGTGGCCAGGAAGATCGAGATGATGAACATCGGGATGCCCATCGCCAGCACCTTCCAGCGATTGCGCAGGCCCCAGTCCAGGCTCTTCAGGTACGGACCCATCCACGGCGGGTCCTTGTCCTCGTGCTTGGCGTCGGCCTTCAGCAGATAGGCGCCCATCAGCGGCGTCAGCAGGCGGGCGACCACCAGCGAGAACAGCACCGAGATACAGGCGGCCAGGGCGAAGGCCTTGAAGAACTGGCCGATGATGCCGGGCATGAAGCCCACGGGCGCGAACACCGCCACGATGGTGAAGGTGGTCGCCACGACCGCCAGGCCGATCTCGTCGGCCGCCTCCATGGCCGCCGCATAGGGACTTTTGCCCCCGCGCATGTGGCGGACCATGTTCTCGATCTCGACGATGGCGTCGTCGACCAGGATGCCGACGGTCAGCGACAGCGCCAGCAGGGTCACGCCGTTCAGCGACTGGTTCATCGGCGCCAGCACGGCGAAGGTCGGCAGCAGCGACATCGGGATGGCGACGGCCGACAGCAGGGTGGCGCGCCAGTCGCGCAGGAACAGCAGCACCACCAGCACGGCCAGGACCGCGCCGATGATCAGGGCCTCCATCGAGGCGACGTAGCTCTCCTCGATGTACTTCACGTTCGAGGTGATCTCGCGGATCTCGAGCTCGGGATGCTGCTTGTCCAGGACCTCGATGGCCTTGCGGACCTTCTCGGCGGTCTGCACCTCCGAGGCGCCGCGCGAGCGGACCATGTTGAAGGTCACGACCTCCTGGCCGTCGTAGCGGGCGCGCGACCGAGGCTCGGCCCAGTGATCGGTGACCTGGCCCAGATCGGCCAGGCGCACGGCGCCGCCATTACCCGACGAGACCGGCACGCGGGTCTCGCGCAGCTGCTCGACCGAGCCGGCCGCGCCCAGGGTGCGGATGGCGCGCTCGGCGCCCGAGATGGTCACCCGGCCGCCGGGCAGGTCGGCGTTGGACGAGACCAGCGCCTGGCTGACGGCCGCGGCGGTGACGCCCTGGGCGGCCAGGCGGTCGGGGTCGAGGGCGACCTCGATCTCGCGGCTGACGCCGCCCTGGCGGTTGACCTCGCCGACGCCCTTGATGGCCAGCAGGGCGCGGCTGACGTCGTTGTCGACGAACCAGCTGCGCTGCTCGGGCGTCAGGGTCGGGGCCCGGACGACATAGGTGATCAGCGGATCGCCCGAGATGTCGACGCGGGTGACGATCGGCTCCTGCATGTCCTGCGGCAGCGAGCCGCGCAGGTTGGACATGGCGTTGCGCACGTCGTTGGTGACGCGCTCGTGGTCGACGCCCAGCTCGAACTCGATGACCGTGGTCGAGGCCCCGTCGACGACGGTGGAGCGGGTGTGGCGCACCTGGCCCAGGCCCGCGATCGAGTCCTCGATCAGGCGGGTGACCTGGGTCTCCAGCTCACTGGGCGCGGCGCCGGGACGTACGGCCGTGACCACGACGATCGGCAGGTCGACATCGGGATTGTTGTTGATCCGCATGCTCCTGAAGCCGGCGATGCCGGCGATGGTCAGCAGCAGGAACAGCAGGATGACGGGGATCGGGTTCTTGATCGCCCAGGATGAGATGTTGCGCATCGGCCGATCCTCAGCGAGCCGGGGCGACGGGCGCCTGGCCAATGCGAACGAGGTCGCCCTCGCCCAGGAAGCCGGCGCCCTCGACCACCACGCGGTCGCCGGCGGTCAGGCCGGTGGCGGCGACGCGGTCGCCGGTGTTGGCCAGGACGGCGATGCGGCGGAAATGGACCTTCTTGGCGGCGTCGACCACGAACACGCCGGGGCGGTTCTCGCGGTACAGCACCGAGGCCGAGGGCACGACGAGGGCCGGCTGGTCGCCGGCGTCGATCGTGGCGCGGGCGAACATCCCCGGACGGAAGCCGCCCATCGACGACAGGGCGATGCGGGCCACGCCCAGGCGGTTGGTGGCGTTGACCTCGGAGGTGACGATGCGGACGCGGCCGGTCATCTCGCCGACCTTTTCGGAATAGACCTTGGCCGACATGCCGGCCTTGACGGCGGCCAGGTCGGTCTCGGGGATCTCGGCGTCCAACTCCAGGCGGCTGTCGCGGACGATGCGGAACAGCTCCGAACCGGCGCTGACGATCTGGCCCTTGGTGACGCTGCGCCGGCTGATCAGGCCGCCGACGGGCGCGCGGACCGAGGTCTGGCCCAGGCGCGCGGCGGTCTCGCCCCGGGCGGCCTCGGCGGCGGCCAGGTTGGCGGCGGACGTGCCCTGGCGCGCCACGGCGGTGTCGAGGCCGGCTTGCGACAGATAGCCCTTGGCCTGCAGCTCGCGGGCGCGGTTCAGGGCGGCGCTGGCCTCGGCCAGGGTGGCCTTGGCGCTGGCGACGCTGGCGTCCTGCTGGCGCAGCTGCGCGGCCAGCAGCGTGCTGTTGAGCTGGACGAGGATCTGCCCGGCCTGGACGACCTGGCCCTCCTCGGCGTTGACCGACACGGCGGTCAGGCCGCCGGTCTCGGCGCCGACCGGGACCTCTTCCCAGGGCGAGATGGTGCCGGTGGCGTTGATCTGGCGGGCGATCGGCTGGCTGACGACGACGGCGACGCTGACGGTCGCCGACGCGCTGGGCGTGCTCTTGGCCTTCTTGGGTTTCTTGTCGCCGCATCCCGCCAGGGCGATCGCGCTCACCCCCAGGACCAAGACCAGCGCGCTCAAAGTCGGGCGGCGCCCATTGATCCGGTAAAGCACGATTATCCCCAGCGACTGTTGTTAGCCCGTCGGCCTTCTAGCCGACAAATCCATGGTCGCTGAGTTAATTTGCCGTAAGACGATAAAAACCCTCAAACGCTTGCTGGAGCTTCAGCCTGGGCCTCCCGGGCGCGAGCGAAGGCGGGGCGGGCGCTCATCCGGTTCCAGTAGTCGACGACCGCGGGCGAGAACTCGCCGTCCAGCTTCAGGGCGCGGGCCAGCAGCAGAGCGTAGGCCACCGAGATGTCGGCGCCGGTGAAACGGTCGGCCGCCACGAAACCCGAGGTTTCAAGGATCGTCTCCAGGCCTTTGAGCCGCGCCAGGAACCAGCGGGCGTAGTCCTGGGCGACCTGTGGCTGACGGCGCTCCTCCGGCTCCAGCCGCGCGTAGCGCAGCACCAGGGTCTGGGGAAAGGTCAGGGTGGCCTCGCCAAACACCAGGCCGTTCAGGTAGGCGCCATAGCCGGGTTCGTCGGGCTTCACCGACAGCCGACCGCCGCCATGGCGCATCGACAGATATTCGATCATCGCCGCGGACTCGGTCATCCGCGTCTCGCCGTCGACCAGCAGGGGGATGGTGCCCAGCGGGTTCTCGTCCAGATATTCCCGCGCGTGGAAGCGCGGCGGGAACGGCAGGAGCTTGAGGTCATAGGGGATCTCAAGCTCCTCCAGCGCCCACAGCGGGCGGAACGAGCGGGCGTCGCGGCAGTGGTACAGTGTGATCATGGTGGGGGCGCTTCTCATACAGTCATCCCAGCCGCAGCGAAGCGGAGAGCCGGGACCGCGACAAGCTCGGCGCTTCCGGCGGTCCCGGATAGCCTCTGCGAGGCTTCCGGGATGACAGGATTGGGCGGGTGTGAAACCTAAAGCCGCTCGACGATCGTGACGTTGGCCAGGCCGCCGCCCTCGCACATGGTCTGCAGGCCGTAGCGGGCGCCCCGGTCCTTCAGGGCGTGGACGAGGGTGGTCATCAGCTTGGCGCCCGAGCCGCCCAGCGGGTGCCCGAGCGCGATCGCGCCGCCGTGGACGTTCAGCTTGTCGGGATCGGCGCCGAGCACCTTCAGCCAGGCCGTCGGCACCGAGGCGAAGGCCTCGTTGACCTCATAGAGGTCGATGTCGTCGATCTTCAGGCCGGCGCGCTCCAGCGCCTTCTGGGTGGCGGGGATCGGGGCCTCCAGCATGATCACCGGGTCATGGCCGATCACGGTCATGCTGTGGATGCGGGCCAGGGGCTGGACGCCCAGGGCCTTCAGGCCACGCTCGTTGACGATCATCACCCCGGCCGCGCCGTCGCAGATCTGGCTGGAGGTGGCGGCGGTGATGCGGCCGTCCTCGGCGAGCAGCTTCACCGAGCCGATCGACTCCAGCGAGGCGTCCCAGCGGATGCCCTCGTCGACCTCGTGGCGCTCGGTCTTGCCGTCTTCCAGCTTGACGTCGATCGGCACGATCTCGGCGGCGAACTTGCCGGCCTTGGTGGCGGCCATGGCGCGCTGGTGGCTCTGCAGGGCGAAGGCGTCGAGTTCGGCCCGCGACAGGTCGTACTTCCTGGCCATCAT
>NZ_DATFAV010000315.1:0-3365 GCF_035254145.1 Caulobacter sp.
CATGGGAACATATGTAGCACACCGCGCGCCCGGCTTAAGCCCCAACTGGCCGCCAGGGGAACCAGCGCGGCCGCGTACCGTTGATCCGCCAATGGAAGCAGCGCCGAGAAGGCAGGGAGACTCTCATGGCGGAAGAAACTAGCAGCGGCGGCGGCAATGGCGGCCTGGCGTTCATCGTCGGCGGCTTGGTGGTGATCGTCGCGGTGCTCGCCTTCTTCATGTGGTCGGGCGGACTGACCCATAAGAAACAGGTCGACGTGAACATCTCCGCGTCCGCGCCGAAGCTGCCGGATGCGCCGCCAGCAGCGCCCAAGGCTCCGGGCGGTTGAGGGCAAAGATGGGCGCGGTCGCGCAAAATGGCCGGAGCCACACGGCGCATCATGGCGGCGGCCTCTGGGTGGCGCTTCTGGTGGTGGCGCTGGCTACGGCGGCCGTATGGGGCGCCTGGAGGCTAGGCGTCATGGTCGGCGAGGGCACCACTTGGCGCCGTGGCCTGCCCGAGATTCCGAGCGCCTTGAGGAAGGTTCCCACGCCGCCGCCGATCCCCACGCAGCGACGCCCGACGGTCGAGCCGGTTGTTCGAGACTAGCAGGTCCGCGTAGCGCTGCGGCGCCCGAGCTCCGGCGGTCTCACGATCCCGCGCGGTTCAGGGCGAATACGCGGCAGGCCGAGGCGAGGGGACGCTCGCCGCGCGCGCCGTCGATGCGCTGGATCAGTCCGGCTAGACTAGAGCCCTCCCGGGCCGCGGCGTTTTCCAGCACGGTCCAGAATTCCGGCTCCAGGGCCAGCGAGGTGGCGTGGCCGGCGAGGTTCACCGACCGCTTCTTCAACCCGGCCAAAACCCTCAGTCCTCGCGCTTGGCGCCGTCCAGCTCGCGCCGCAGCTTTTCGGCGCGGGCGGTCTCGAGGGACTTTTCCGCCTTGGTGCGGCCGAAACGGGCGCGGTTTTCCGCCGCCCGCGTCTTGTCGTCGGCCTTGGCCTTGGCCTTGCGGGCCTGGTTGAGATTGACGACGTCGGCCATGGCGGAATCCGGACCTAGGGCAGCTTTCGCGAGACGGGGCGCATGACCAGCGTCTCTTCCAGATGCAAGCTCTCGCCCTTCTTCAGGACCAGGGGCGCGCGGCCGGGGAAGACGCAGTTCTGCATCGAGCGGTCATTATACAGCATCCAGCGCTTGATCACCTGCCCATTGGCCTTGCAGGCCAACCCTACGGACCAATGCGGCGCGTCCGGAGCGCCGCTCCAGGCAAAGCCCATCGAGGAACCGGCGTCGATCGCGCCGCCATTGGGCGAGATCGTCTTGCCATCGGACGAAAACGTCAGCCGCTCGGGGTCGATGAGGCGGATCGAGAATCCGCCGAAGCCGCGATCGTCGGCGCTGCCGCCCAGACCCAGGGCGTCGACCCGCGAGACGATCAGGGTGTCGAACAACACCCGGCGCGCGCCGGCCTTCAACGGGCGGACCGTGATCTTGCTGGTCTCTCGGGCGACATAGACCAACTCGGGGCCCGAATTGACCACCCAGTCGACCTCCACCGTCAGCGTCCCGCCGCCCTCGGCGTCGCCCAGGAAGCGCTTTTCTCGAACGATGTAGGCGAGGCCTTTCATGTACCAGCCATCGGCGACCGTCTCGCCGTCGATCTGGACGTTCATCCACGCCCACCAGACGCCGCGCTGGTGCGGGTGATCGCCAGGACGATCCTCGGTCAGGGCCACGCCGTCGGGCGCGTAGAGCGCGGCGACGTGGTTGGCCCGCCCGGGCTCGACCGCCGCATCGGCCGGCTTGGCCCGATAGACCAGCACCGTCTTGCCGGCCTCGGTCAGGGTCACGGCGTCGTCGGCGAACACCGCGTCGACCCGCTTGCCGATGGCGGGATCCGCCCAGGCGGGAACGCTCGTCGCGAAGACGCAGAGCAAGGCGAGCAGCGCGCGGCGAAGGCTCATGCGTCGTCCTTGGCCAGGGCGCGGGCCAGGGCGGGACGGGCGTTGGCCCGCGCCAGCCATTCGTCATAGACCGCGTGCGGCGGCAACATCTGGCGTGCGAACTGCAGCAGGCTGACGAACAGGATGTCGGCGGCGGAGAACGTCTCGCCTAGCAGCCAGGGCGAGGCCTCGAGCGTTGTGCGCAGCCGCTCGTCCATGGCCTGGTATTGGGTCTTGTCCTGTTCGTCCTGGCGCTGTTTCCAGAGGTTGGTCACGCAGGGTTCGAGCACGCCGGCATAGTAGGCCAGCCACGAAAGATATGGGCCGCGCTTCGGGTCGCCGATGACCGGACCCAGCCCAGCGGCCGGGAACTTGTCCGTCAGATAGAGGGCGATGGCCGCCGACTCGGTGATCAGCACGCCGTCGTCCAGCAGGGCGGGCACCTGGCCATGCGGATGGGGATTGGCCGGATCGCGCGCGCCAGTGTCGCTGACGCTGCGATAGATGTCGACCTTGCGCACCTCATAGGGCGCGCCGAGCTCCTCGAGCAACCAGAGGAACCGGGTCGAGCGCGAGCGTGGCGCATGAAATAGGGTCAGCATGGCGTTCTCCGACTGTCGGCGAACATATCAAGAACAATCCTGGCGTGCGCGCAAGCCGAAACTTGGCTTCTGGCGCGCCAACGCTCGGGAGCCTGCCGCTCAGGGGGCGGCTTCGCGGGCTTGACGGTTCCAGGGAAGCAGAGGTCTATCCGCGCAACTCAGCGGAGGTTTGGCATGTACATGCTCTATGGTTCGCCCAGCACGGCCGGTACGGCCATCCACTGGCTGTTGCTGGAGCTTGGCGTTCCGTTCGAGCTTCGGTTGCTGGACTTCGACAAGGGCGAGCACAAGACCGCCGACTATCTGGCGCTCAATCCCGACGGGGTCGTGCCGACCTTGATCGTCGATGGCGCGCCGGTCACCCAGATGGCGGGGATCGCGACCCTGCTGGCCGAACGCCATCCGCAGGCGGGGTTCGCGCCGCCGCCCGGCTCGCCCGAGCGCGCCGATTATCTGAGCCTGAGCTTCTGGCTGGCCAACAGCTTCCAGCCGCATTTCCGCGCCTGGTTCTATCCGCACGAACCCGCCGGCGGCGAGGCCCAGGAGGCGGTGAAGGCGGCGGCTCGGGCGCGTATCGAGACGGGGCTGGCGAGGCTGGACGCGCGTCTGGCGAACCGGTCTTTCCTGGTGGGAGACCGGTTCACCACCGTTGACCTGCTGGCCACCATCCTGTGCCGCTGGACGCGCAACATGCCCAAGCCCGCCACGGCCTGGCCCAATCTCAAGCGCTATCTGGATGCGATGCGACAGCGCCCGGCGCTGCGCGAGGTCCACGCGCGGGAAGGGCTGACGGACTGGATCGACGGCTAGAGCGCGTTAGGTTTAAGTGTGAGCGGTTAA
>NZ_DATFAV010000316.1:0-13924 GCF_035254145.1 Caulobacter sp.
CTGTTCGTGCCCGACTTGGTGATGGCGTTGACGAAGCCGCCGGTCGAACGGCCGAACTCGGCGGGGTAGCCGCCGGTCTTCACTTCCACCGATTTGTAGAAGTCGAACGGCACTTCCACCGGCAGCAGGCCCATGCGGAAGTTGGTGATGTTCAGGCCGTTCACGAAGAAGGCGTTCTCGATGAAGCTGGCGCCCGAGATCGAGATCTGATTGGCGAACGAGCCGTTCGCCGAGGACGAGCCCTGGACCACGCCCGGCGACATCAGGGCGATATCGCGCAGCGAGCGGCCGACCGGCACGCGCTCGACAAGTTCGCCGATCTCGATGGCCGCGCCGGTGGTGGTGATCTCGAAGTCCGGCGTGCGCATCCGGCCGGCCTTGACCACGATGGCCTCGACCGAACCGACGGGGGCCAGGGTGAAGAGGTTCGAGGCGCCCGCGCGGCTGATCAGCACGCCATTTTCCGCGTAGGCGTCGAAGCCTTCGGCGGTCACCGACACCGCATAGGCGCCCGGCGGCAGTTGCGGAATGACATAGGCGCCGCTGGCGTTGGTGGTCGCCAAACGCTTCATGCCCAGGGCTTCCGAGGTCAGCTGGACCATCGCGCCGGTGATCGGCTTGCCCTCCGCCGACTGCACGCGGCCCGAGGCCTGGACGTTGGTGTAGTCCTCCGCGAAGGCCGGCGTCGTCATCAGCGCGACCACCGGAATGCAGGTGCTGACCAGGGCCAGCGCTCGTAGCGCCATGACGCCGCTCAGGCGCCGCCCGGCTCGAGTTTGATGCCTCACGACCGACTCTCCCAAAGAGAAATTTGTGCCCGACGAGCGTTGCGACCGTCCTGACAGTCACCGCCCCCTCGCCACAGCCTCCTTTAGGCGCGATTTGTGGATGTGATGTGACATTTGTTGATTTTACGGCGATGTCACGAGAGATTGGCTTGCGCTTTGTGAGCGATCTGACCACAAACCCCCAAATATCCACATGAAGCCGTTCGCGGCGGTCAGATCGCCGTCATCGCGCGGGCCTTCATCGGGGTGTGTCAGACGTCCGCCAATAGGGGCGTGTCTTCAGCGAAGAGGCCTGTCGTGATCAAGACTCCCCTGCCGATCGTCCTGCTGTGCGCGACGGTGCTCGGCGGCTGCGCCGGAGCCGCCCTGGCCGCGCCGACGACGCCCTATTTCGCCGCGATCGACGTCCGCCACGACGCGCGCGCGGACGAGCGCACGATCGCCGGCGTCGTGTTCGATGACGCCAACCACAATGGCCGCCTGGACACGGGCGAGCGTGGCGTGGCCGGCGTGAAAGTCTCCAACAGCCGCGAGGTGGTGCTGACCGACAAGGCTGGCCGCTACGCCCTGCCCGTACGCCCGGACATGGCCGTGTTCGTGATCCAGCCCAGCGGCTGGCGCGTGCCGACCGACCAACGCTGGGTCCCGCAGTTCGCCTATCAGCACAAGCCGGCCGGCACGCCCAAGGTCCTCCGCTACGGCGGCCTGCCGCCGACAGGCCCCCTGCCCTCGGCGATCAACTTTCCGATCATTCCCACAGAATCCGGTCAACGCTTCGATTGCGCGGTGCTGGGCGACGTGCAGCCAGCATCGAACATCGAGGTCGGCTACGTCCGCGACTCCCTGGTCCGCGAGATGCTCAACGCGCCCCGCAAGCCCGCCTGCCTCCTGGCCCTGGGCGACATCGTCAGCGACGACCTGCACCTCATTCCCCGCACCGCCGAGGTCATGGGCGCGATCGGCGTTCCGCAGTGGTGGGTGCAGGGCAACCATGACTACGACCACGACGCCGACCACGACATCGACAGCTCCGACACCTGGCGGCGGCTGTATGGCCCCAACAAC
Organism: Caulobacter sp.; assembly: GCF_035254145.1. Lineage (GTDB taxonomy): Bacteria > Pseudomonadota > Alphaproteobacteria > Caulobacterales > Caulobacteraceae > Caulobacter. The sequence continues at coordinate 1,854 of NZ_DATFAV010000316.1, forward strand.
TACGCGTTCGAGATGGGCCAAGTGGTGTTCATCGTGCTGGACAACGTGTCGTTCCCCTGCGGCGAGGATCCGCGCGAGGCGCGGGAGCGGCCGTTCTGCAAGCAGTACTGGAAGACCTACGCCGGCCGCCTGCTGCCCGACCAGATGACCTTCATCGAGAATGTGCTGAAGACCACCGATCCGAAAAAACTCGTGGTCTTCGCCGCCCACATCCCGCTCGTCGGCTTCGACAACAGCGAGTCCCAGCCGCACCAGACCGCCCATCTCGACGAGCTCTACGCCCTGGTGAAGGGCCGCCCCGCCCTGGCCCTGACAGGCCACAGCCACACGCTGGAGAACATGGCCCCGGGCGACTCGATGGCCGGTTGGAAAGACACGGTCGGGGTCGCGTCGATCCCGTTCCGCCACCTGGTGGCCGGCGCCGTGGCCGGCGATTGGTGGGGCGGCGACTACGACATCGACGGCACGCCCATGAGCATCCAGGGCGACGGTTCGCCACGCGGCTATGTCGACTTCGCGGTGAACGGGACCGACTACACGCTGGACTACCGCGCCAGCGGCCTGCCGCGCGATCGGGCCATGTGGCTGTCGGTCAGCACCCCGCGCTTCCGCGCCTGGGCCGACAAGATCTTCGCCTGGCGCGACGCGCCCGAAGACGGCCGCGACGCCATCCCGCCGCTCAGCGTCCAGGACCTGCCGGACGTGAAGCTGCTGACCCCCGCGGATCTCGAGGGCGAGAGCTGGCTCACGGCCGACGTCTGGATGGGCGACTCGACGACCACGGTCATGGTCGCCATCGACGGCGGCGTGGCGGCGACCATGACCCGCACCCAGCAGATGCGCGGCGAGCGGGTCCGGTCGGGCTCAGCCTATTCCGATCCGTTCGCCCTGCAGCGTCAACTGACCATGGCCCGTACGGCGATCCAGAGCCGCTCTGGCGATCCGGAAGCACAAGGCTATGTCCAGGGCCGCCAGAAGCGCCTGCCGCCCATGCCGCCGCAGCCGCGCGGGTCCCGCGCCGACCACTCGCCGCATCTCTGGCGCTACGATCTGCCGAAGGATTTAGCCGAAGGGATCCATACGGCGGTCGTCACCGTCACCCGCGACCAAGGCGAAGCCTCGCGCGACATCCTTGTCTTCGAGGTGCGCGCTACGCGCCCGAAGCCGACCTTCGATTTCGAGCAGTGGACCAGGTTCAAGAACCAATAGGCGTGTTTGGCAGTTAGACTGGCGACTCTAGCGCGTATGAGAATGATGTAAGAGCAGTGCTTATCGCATGCCGGCTTTCCGCGCTCTCCAACTGATCGCCACGTCCGGTTCGGGGCGGTGCGGCGCCATGAGCCGACGTTGGTTCGCTTCCAGGAAGGGGACGTTGGTTTCTGACCGGCGAAGACAACGAATTGACGAAGTGTTGTATGCTGATGCCAACTTGAGGATTGGAAATGCGGCTGACCCATCCGCTGAACACGAATAGACTGGCGTCACCCGTAACGTCCCAGCCTTCGATATCATCTCGTCCAAAATGATCACTTGATCCCCTAACGTCAGATCCTTCGACTTGGCTCTGGGAGCTCTAGCGTCGGACCGAGCGCCCGCTAAAAGCCGACACAGTCCCCACCTTTAAGGCCGAGCAAGGCTCGCGCCTCGGCCGGCGTCGCCGGTTCCAGGCTCAGTTCGGCAAGGATGCTTCTGACCTTGAGCACCTGCTCGGCGTTCGAGACCGCCAGCCTCCCCCTTTCGATGAACAGACTGTCCTCCAGACCCACGCGCACGTTTCCACCCAGCAGCGCGGCCTGTGTGCAGAATGGCATTTGGTGGCGGCCCGCCGCCAAGACCGACCACTGATAGGCCTCGCGACCGAACAGGCGGTCGGCGGTCTGCTTCATGAACATCAGGTTTTCGGGGTCGGGGCCGATCCCGCCCAGGATGCCGAACACCATTTGGATAAGGAACGGCGGCTTGACGAGGCCCTCGTCGACGAAGTGGGCCAGGTTGTAGAGGTGGCCCACATCATAGCACTCGTGCTCGAACTTGGCGCCCGTGCCGGCGAGCGTCTCCAGGATCGTGCGGATGTCGCGGAAAGTGTTGCGGAAGATGTAGGCGTCCGAGCCGCGGACATAGGCCTCTTCCCAGCCATGCTTCCAGTGGGCGATCCGCTTGGCGGCGGGGAAGAAGGCGAAGTTCATCGAACCCATGTTCAGCGAACACATCTCCGGCTCGAACGCCAGGGCGGCGGCGAGCCTGTCCTCGACGCTCATGGTGGCGCTGCCGCCCGTGGTGATGTTGATCACCGCGTCGGTGGCTTGCTTGATCACCGGCAGGAACTGGCCATAGACGGCCGGATCGCCGGTCGGCGAGCCATCCTCGGGATTTCGGGCGTGCAGGTGGATAATCGCCGCGCCGGCCTGGGCCGCTTCGATCGACGCGGCGGCGATCTGGTCCGGCGTCAGCGGCAAGGCGTCCGACATCGATGGCACGTGCGCCGAGCCGGTGATCGCGCAGCTGATGATGACCTTGTTGATGGACATGGCGTGGCTTTCCGCGGGCGCGCCTTCGGCGCCTCGGTTGAGGGACATGGCGATGGGGGAGCGGGAGGGACGGCAAGGTCCCTCCCGGACCGACTAGGCCAGGGTCTTGGCCCAGTCGGTGAGCACCTTCACGTAGCGCGCCGGATCGGCGATGTGCATCTGGTGCATGGCGTCCGGCAGGCGGACGCAGTCGAAGCGGACGCCGGCGCCTTCGACCAGGCGCTTGACCTGCTCGACCTGGAAATCGCTGACCGCGCCGATCAGGTTGCCGGTCACCGGGTCGATCGCCCGCATGTGCTGGGTGAGCAGGATCGGCGTCTTGACCTGGGCGAGCAGCTTGTCGTGCGGGCTGCTTTGGGAGACCGTGCCCTGGAAGAAGGCCCGGCCCCATTCGGGATCGTATTCTTGGATGTTGAGCGGCGGCTCCGGGCGGGTCAGGGGCGAACGCGTCGCGGCGATGGCCGGCGCGAACCTGACCAGCGCCTCGGTGAAGCCGCGCCAGTCACCGACCCGCCACTGGTCGCCCAGATAGTCGTTGAACATCTTGAAGATCGGCCCGCCGGCCTGGAGGATCGAATGGCCGTGGGCGGGGGTGCGCTCACAAGCGAACAGCGGCGGGTCCTCCAGCAAGGCCGCGCGGATCTGGCCGGGCATGGCGTAGGCCGAGAGCCAGGCCGAGAGAACCCCGCCCGAGGAATTGCCCGCCACGATCACGGGCCGCTTGACCACCATGGCCAGAAACCGGACCACATCGTTGCCGAAATTGTCGAAGGTGTAGCGCGCCGGGGTCCAGGTGCTGCGACCCTGCCCGCGGAGATCCACGGCGAAGACATGGAAGTCGGCCTCGAGCAGCCTCATCGCCTGCTCATAGCCCCACCAGGACTCCGTCTGCCCCGGGATCAGCAGGAGCGCCGGCTTGTCGGGCGAGCCGGCCTCGGCGTAGTTCATCCGGATCTCGCCCAGGTCCACCTGCTTTTCCGGGTAGCCATGCGGCTGGAAGACATTGCGATTGGCGGGCGAGATCGCCGCGCCGTCATCGCTCGCAGTGCTGGTCCTTGGGCTCGCCGTCTGGTCCGCGCTCATCGATACACCTCTACGAAAAAATGCATTTCATGGCCCCGGAGGGGCCTCGTCTGCCTTGGGTCCGCACGCGTCTAGAAGCTGACGCGCGCGGAGACGCCGAACTCACGCGGCCGGCCCACGTCATAGTGGGCCGTGCCGACGTTGCCGGAATAGTCGACGCCCCCGACATAGTAGTGCTTGGCCAGGAGGTTGGTCCCGAACAGGCCGATCATGTAGCGCGCGCCCGCCGGTGTGAAATCGATGCGTCCGCCCAGCAGGCCATAGCTGGGCAGCAGCAAGGCGTCGGAATCGGTCGGGGTGCTGCGTTGGTCGTCTTCGAAGGCGTAGTTGACGGTCGTCACCACCTTGCCTGAAGCCAGGTCCAGGGTGTGGGCGGCGCCGACCGAATAGGTGACCGGCGGGGCGCGTTGCAGGTCGCTCTTCAGCGTAATGCCGCTGGCCTTGCCAATGTCGGTATAGCGGATGTCGAGCCAGGCGAAGTTGCCGAACAGGCGCAGGTGGTCGCTGGCCTGGACCGACCATTCCAGCTCGAAGCCGTAGCTTCGCGCCTTGCCCGCGTTTTGCAGGATGACGCTGCCCTGGTTGAGGACCGGATTGGACAGCACCACCTGCTGGACCTGGATATTGGTCCAGTCGACATAGAAGGCCGTGGGATTAATCGTGACGCGGCGGTCGAGGAACTGCATGCGCGCGCCGACCTCGTAGCTGGTCGACTTCTCGGGATCGAAGGGCTGCAGCTTCGGCAACTGCAGGGGGTCGTAGGGATTGAAGCCGCCGCCGCGGAAGCCGGTCGAGACGCTCGCATAGCTCATCACGTCGGGGCGCCACTGGTACCGCAGGCCGGCATGGAAGGTGCTGCTGCGGAACTTGTCGGCCGCAGTCGCCAGCGTCGCCTTCGCGGCGGGATCCTGGGCGAGCACCGACTTGTGGTCTTCGCTGAGGCGGAAGCCGCCCAGCAGGCTCAGCTTGTCGGTGACCTTGAGCGAGCCGTCGACGAAGCCGGCGTAGGACTTGGTGTCGCGATTCTCGACCGGCGCCGGAGGCGCTGGCGCGCCCAGCACGTAGAAGGGCGCGATGAGGTTGCGGATCGGCTGGCGCTGGTTGAAGTAGAAACCGCCGGCCACGAAGTTGAGGCGCCCGTCCAGCATCTGCCCGTTCAATTGCAGTTCCTGGGAGAAGGCGTAGGTCTGGGCGGGACGCACGCCGCGCCCGAAGATCGAGGCGATGGTGCCGTCCAGGTCGAACGACTGTTTGTTGTAGATGTCCTGCCAGCCGGTCAGGGACTTGATCGTGAAGCCCTCGGCGATCCGCCAGCCCGCGGTGACCAACAGGTTCTTGTTGGTGGTCTGGCTGAACTCGGGCGCGTCGGTCCCGGGCTGGCAGTAGAAGCACCGCGACTTGAGGCTGTCGGTGTAGAGGGGCAGCCCCAAGGCCGGCGCGACCGCGACATTGTAGATAAAGGGGACCGTAGCCGGCCTGGGCGAGATCGGACCAGGGATCTGGTAGGCGAAACCGTCGAGCTTGTCGCGGCTCCACTGGGCCGAGGCGTCGAGCCAGGTGTTCTCGGTCGGCTCGATATGGGCCTGGCCGCGGATCAGGTCGGTCGTCGTCCCGCCCGAACGCGAGCCGTCGGTCTGGCGGCGCACGTAGCCGTCCTGCTCAAGGTGGCCCCCTGACAGACGAAGGGCCGCCCGTTGGCCCAGCGGGACATTGACGGCGCCGCTGAGGTCATAGCGTTGATAGTTGCCGGCGGTGGCCGCCAGGTGGCCGTCGAAGGCGCCGAGCTTGGCGTTGCGGGTCGTATAGCGGATGGCGCCGCCGATGGTGTTGCGACCAAAGAGCGTTCCCTGCGGCCCGCGCAGCACCTCCACGCGCTCGAGATCGACGATCTTGAACAGCGTTCCCGAGAGCGAAGGATAGTAGAAGTCGTCGACATAGACCCCGACGGCGGGTTCGGAGCCATTGCCCGATCGCTGCTGGCCCATGCCGCGCAGGAAGAAGGTGGCCGAACCACCGCCGTCGCCCGCCGTCTGGGTGCTGACCTGCAGGCCGGGCACGACCGACATCAGGTCCTGGGTGCTGCGCACGTTCAGTCGATCCAGCGATTCCGAAGACAGGGCTGTGACCGCAACGGGGACGTCCTGGAGGCGCTGCTCGCGGCGCGAGGCCGTGACGATGATCTCCGACAGGGTGTCGTCCTGCCCCTTCGCCTCGGGCGCGCCGACCTGTTTGGCTAAAGCGCCGTGGCCCGTCGCCAAGGCCATGGCGGCCGTCGTCGCGAGCAGCCAAAATTTATCGCGCCCCATGCGCTGTCCTCCCCCTTGTTATCGCCCATTGGGCGGCGGTCGAGCCGCATCTTGATAAGGGGTTTCTAGCGTCGTCTCGCGCGGCTGAACGATGGCAAAATCACGCAATCGATGGCAAAATACCATCGCTTAGACGGCTAGCCCGCGGCGGCCTGGACGTGGCGGCCACTGGCCCGCCGGAAGAGATCGGCGAGGAATTCGGCGGCCGGCGTCAACGGCAGGCGGGCCCGGCTGACGATGCAGACGGGCGGCGCCGGGAGTCGCTCGGCGATCTCGATGGGCTGGAGCAGTTCGCGCGTGCCGACGAACTCCAGCCATTGCTTGGGCAGCATGGTCAGCAGGTCCGAATTGGCCACGGCCAGCATGATCGCCATGGTCGAGGCGGCGGTCATCTCGACGATCGGCGGCCGCAGGCCAAAGTGCTCGAAGACCTGGGCGAGCTCGGTGGCGTTGTCGACTGCCACCAGCGTGCGGATCCATTTCGCATCGGCAAGCTCGGCCAGGGTTTTGGCGGCGGCTTTGGGATGGCCCTTGCGGCCAAAGACCAGACGGGTGTTGTCGAACAGCTTCTCGACCACCACTTCACCCTTGGGCGGCGCCTCGGGAACTGGGCCGACATAGAAGTCGATCGCCCCTTCGAGCAGCGAAGCTTCTGCGGTCGGGAAACTGCCTTCCCGCAGCGTCAGATAGACGTCATCGTAGCGCCGGCGGAAGGGCGCGATCACCCGCGGCAGCAGCGACATCTGGACGGCGCTGGACAAGGTCACCGCAACCTGGCCGCTGGCCTCGCCGCGCATCTGGGCGATCTCGTCGACCGCCAGGCGCAACTCGTTCTGTATCGCACCGGCGCGGCGCAGGAAGGCCTGCCCCATAGCGGTGGGCGACACCCCACGCGGGTGGCGCTCGAACAGGGCTACGCCGAGCTCCTGCTCGACCTCCCGGATGCTGCGGGTGATCGAAGGCTGATCGATGCCCAGGTGGCGCGCCGCGGCGCGCAGGCTGCCGCGTTCGGCAACGGCGGTGATGGCGCGCAGGTGCCGAAACTTCATGTCGATCATCCTCCTGTTAACGCAACGCCTAGCCCTCTCGGGCCGGCGACGCAAAGTCATCAGTGATGGGCTTTCGCCATCGCAGGCAAGCGTTTGCCATCGTTCGCGCAACTCACGTTCCCCTAAAACGCGCAAGGCCCACATGGCGCTCGAACCGCAAGGATCTGCGACGAGCTCGAACTGGTTCGGGGAGAGGAAATGATCGAATTAGAAGCGGACGTGCTCGTCATCGGAGCCGGGCCGACAGGATTGGGCCTGGCCGCCGAGCTCGGCGCCCGCGGGATCTCGTGCCTGGTGGTCGAACGCAACGATCGGGTCGGCTATGCGCCGCGGGCCAAAACCACCCACACGCGCGTCCGGGAGCACCTAAGGCGATGGGGCGTCGCCGCCGACCTCGCCGCTGCCGCGCCCTTCGGGGTCGACTACCCTTCCGACATCGTCTTCGTCACGCGCCTAGCCAAACATCAGCTGGCGCGCTTCGAGAACGCCTTCAGCTGCGCGCCGGCCAGGAACGACTTCTACTCCGAGCACGCTCAGTGGGTGCCGCAATACAAGCTCGAGGAAGTTCTCCGGGCGCACGTGGCCACCCTGCCCACCGTCGACCTCCGCTTCAACGTCTTGGTGAAGGGCCTGGAGCAGGACGCCCATGGTGTGACGACGCATGCGGCGGACACCGCCAGCGGCGACGAGATCCTCGTGCGCAGCCAGTACGTGGTCGGGGCCGACGGTCCGCGCAGCCTGGTGCGCGAGACGATCGGCGCGACAATGGAGGGGCGTCAGGGGCTCTCGCGCAACTTCAACATCATCTTCCGCGCGCCGGGGCTGGCGCAGGCGCATCCGCAGGGCGATGCGATCATGTACTGGCAGGTCGACGCCGAGACGCCCAGCACCCTGGGACCGATGGACAAGGGCGATCTGTGGTTCTTCATGCCCGCCAACGTCCCCGAAGATCTTCAGCTCACCGATGACTCGGCCGGCGCCCTGATCCGCAAGGCCACGGGCGTCGACATGTCCTTCGAGATCCTCAGCTGCGACGAGTGGTACGCCAACCAGCTGGTGGCGACCCGCTACCGGCTCGGTCGCATGCTGATCGCTGGCGACGCCTGCCACCTGCACCCGCCGCTGGGAGGCTATGGCATGACCCTGGGCGTAGGCGATTCCGTGGACTTGGGTTGGAAGCTCGCCGGGGTGCTGCAGGGGTGGGCCGCGCCCGCCCTGCTCGACAGCTACGAGCTGGAGCGCCGCCCCGTGCACCGCAGCGTCATCGACGAAGCCGTGGGCAACCACGCGGCCAACGCCGCCATCGTGCGCCACGGGCTTGAGGAAGACAGCCCCGCCGGCGAGGCGCTGCGCCGCGAGGTCGGCGACCTGATCCGGACCACCCGGGCCCGGGAGTTTCGCAGCCTCGGGGTCGTCCTTGGCTACAGCTACGCCGGTTCGCCCTTCGTGGCGCCGGAGGCCGCAGAGCCGCCGCCGTCGGCCACCGACTACCAGCCCAGCGCCTATCCTGGTCGGCTCGCCCCGCACGCCTGGCTTGAGGACGGCAGTTCCCTTTATGACCATTTTGGCCCCGGCTTCACCCTGCTGGTCTTCGCCGAGGGCCATGGAGATGACGTCGCCGCCGCCGCACGCCAGGCCATCGAGGTCAAGGCGCCCCTGGCCGTCGTGCGCCGGCCAGACCCGCGCCTTGCCGCCCTGTACGAGGCGCCCCTGGCCCTGGTGAGGCCGGACCAGCACGTGGCCTGGCGCGGCGCGGCCTGGCCAGGCCCCCAAATCCTCGAGCGCGTGACCGGCCGCCTGTTCGCCGCCGCCCCGGCCTCGACCGAAACGGAGAAAGTTTGATGCGTTGGATCTCCTACCGCACGGCCGACGGCGAGGAAGCCGTCGGCCTGGCCGCGCCAGGCGGCTATCACGGGGCTCGCGTGGCCGACCTCGGCGCGGACCTGCTGGACCTGGTCAAGGGCGGCGCCCCGGCGATGGCCGCGGCCGCCGAGCGCCTGGCCGCCGCGCCGGTGGTCGCCGCGAAGAACCTCGACCTGCTGCCGCCCCTGCCCCGCCCGCCCAAGATCATCTGTATCGGGCTCAATTACATGGCCCATTCCCAGGAGGCCGGCTTCAGCCCGCCGGCCTACCCGGCCATTTTCGCCCGTTACGCCACCAGCCTGGTGGCCCACGGCGCGCCGATCCTGCGCCCGCGCGTTTCCAGCCAGCTCGACTACGAGGGCGAACTGGCCGTCGTGATCGGCCGCGGCGGCCGCTACATTTCCGAGGCCCGGGCGCTGGACCATGTGATCGGATATGCCGTGTTCAACGACGGCTCGGTTCGCGACTACCAGGTGCGGACCCAGCAATGGACCATCGGCAAGACCTTCGACGCCACCGGCGCGTTTGGGCCGGAACTGGTCACCGCCGACGAATTGCCGCTCGGCTGCAAGGGCCTGCGCCTGGAGACCCGCCTCAACGGGGAGGTGGTGCAAAGCGCCTCGACCGACGAGCTCATCTTCGACGTGGCGCGACTGGTGGCGATCCTCTCGGAGGCCATCACCCTGGAGCCCGGCGACGTCATCGTTTCTGGCACTCCGTCCGGCGTCGGGGCGGCGCGCAAGCCGCCGCTCTGGATGAAGCCGGGCGATGTCTGCGAGGTCAGCATCGAGGGCGTTGGCCTGCTGTCCAATCCGATCGCCGACGAACCCACCCCCACGGCGGGAGACGCCTGATGGCCCAAGCCCTGCGCGCGCGGCGCCCCGGGGTCCTGGGCGTCCATTCGCTCGACCACTTCGCCATCACCGTGCCGGACCTGGGCGTGGCGCGGCGCTTCTACGAGGCCTTCGGCCTGGAGGTCCACGACGACGGCGAGGCGCTCGCCATCCACGTCCTGGGCGGAAACCACCGCTGGATGCGGATCGCGCCCGGCCCGCGCAAGGCCCTGAAGCACCTGAGCTTCGGGATCTTCGAGGACGACCTCGAGCGCTTCGCCGCGCGCCTGGCGCGCCTGGGAATCGCCGCCAGCGGCGGCCCGGGGGCATCGCTCTGGCTGGAGGATCCCCATGGCCTGGCCATCGAGCTGCGCGTGGCCGAGAAGTCCTCGCCCGACGCCAAGGCGGTTCCGGCGGCGGCGCCATCGACGCTTCGCGGGGCGCCGATGCGCGACGCCGCGCCCCTGGTGCATCCGCGGCGCATGTCGCACGCGGCCTTCTTCACCCCCAACTTAGACGCCACCCTGGCCTTCTACATCGACGCCCTGGGCCTACGCCTGTCGGATCGCTCGGGGCCGGGCGCGTTTCTGCACGGCGCGCATGGCAGCGAGCACCACATGGTCGCCTTCGCCCAATCGAGCCAGGCCGGCTTCCATCACAGCGCCTGGGAGGTCGGTTCGGTCGACGAGGTCGGCCTCGGCGCGGCCCAGATGGCGCGCGCGGGCTACGCCGAAGGCTGGGGCCTTGGGCGCCACGTGCTGGGCTCGAACTATTTCCACTATGTTCGCGATCCCTGGGGCAGCTTCGCCGAATACAGCTTCGACATGGACTACGTGCCGGCCGACTTCGACTGGCCCAGCACCGAGGCCTCGCCCGAGAACGGTCTCTATCTCTGGGGCCCCGCGCCGCCGGACTATTTCGGCGTCAATTCCGACGGAGGAACGCATTGACCTTGGCATCCGCCCCCCTGCCGAGCGCCGCAGCGCCGGCCAGCCGGCGCGCGGCGGGCGAGCTTGGCCTGCTGCTGGTGCTCGCCACCTGCGCCGCCCTCGTCTTCCTCAACCGCACCGGCATCAGCTTCCTATTCCCGGCCATCCAGGGTCAGCTGCACCTGACCAACACCCAACTGGGCCAACTGATGTCGGCGACGTCACTGGCCTGGGCGCTGTCCAGCGTCGTCTGCTCACTGGCCAGCGACATCCTGGGCGTTCGCCCGCGGCTGCTGATCGTGGTCTGCACGATCGGCTTTTCAATCGTCGGCGGGCTATCCGGCCTGGTCTCCAGCTTCGTGGCGCTGCTGCTACTGCGCGTGGCCATGGGCGTCTTCGAGGGTCCGGTCCTGCCCTTGATCCAGTCGACGGTCTCGGCGGTGTCGCCGCCTGGGCGACGGGGCGCGAACCTTGGCATGATCATCGGCGGCTCGGCCCTGGTAGGCGCGGTGCTAGCCCCCCCGATCATGACCGGGCTCTCGGCGACGCTGGGCTGGCGTTCGGCTTTCCTGGCCATCGCCATTCCTGGTCCGCTCGTGGCCCTGGCGGTGTGGATCGCCACGCGGCCGCGGGGGCTAGGCGGTCCGCTCGCCACGGAGCGATTGGACCTGCGCGGCGCCCTGGGCTTCATCAGGCGCCGTAACATCTTCCTGGCGCTGGTGGGGGCCGTCACCCTGATCGGCTCTACGGTGGCCTCCGCCGCCTTCCTGCCGCTCTACCTCTCCTCGCTGCCGGCGTTTTCGCCGACCTCGAAGATCCTGTTCTTCATGGCCTTGGGCGTCATTCACAGCATCGGCGGCATCGTCCTGCCGGCCCTCTCCGACAAGATGGGCCGCCGGGCGTGCCTGATCGCCGCCTGCCTGTGTTCGACGGCCACGCCGGTCGCCCTGGCGCTGATGTCGCTCTCGGCCTGGTGGGTGGCGGCCGTGGTGGTGCTCGGGTTCGTGGCCTCCGGGGCCTTCACGCTGATGATCTATGTCGTGCCCGGCGAGACGGTGCCGCCGCAGATAGCCTCGACGACCTTCGCGATCCTGTTGTTCGTGGGCGAGATCATCGGCGGCGGCGGCGCGCCGACCCTGGCCGGCTGGGTGGCGGACCATCGCGGCCTGGCCGCCGCGCAGTTGGTGTGCGCGGCTCTGGCGGGCGTGGCCTTCATCGCGGCGTTGTTCGTCGAGGAGCCCCCCCACGCCGCGCCGGCCCCGGCCGCCTGAGGCCACCGGCTAGACCCTCCGCCCAGGACCTCGGCCCCTCCTGCTGGCGCGTGCACTGCGCGCGCCAGCCTTTTTTTCTCGCTGCTCATCCGCCCCGATGCGCGCGAAGACGCCGAGTGATCGTTCGCTAGGTCCCCTGGCCGGATTGATGCAGGTACTTCTGGACCGTGGCGCGCCGGGCGTAGACGATGATCACCTCGGGCGACAAC
>NZ_DATFAV010000317.1:0-3282 GCF_035254145.1 Caulobacter sp.
GTCGAACATGAGAAGCTCCGGGAGCGATGGAAGACGCTCCCAGCATCACGCCGCCGCCGAGGCCGGGGACGAAGCAGCCTTCGCCCCCGTCGAACGCCCGTCTACTCGGCGGCGAAAGCCAAGTGATTTCCAGCGGTAAGCGCCGTCTTCGCCGCCAGTTCGGCCTTGGCTTGCTCGTACTCGGCGGCGAAACGCGCGATGAGTTCGGCGGCGGGCAGCACCTCCTTGATGGCGCCGATGCCCTGCCCCGAGCCCCAGATGTCGCGCCAGGCCTTGGCCTCCTGATTGCCGCCGGAGCCGAAGCTCATCTTGGACGGATCGCTTTGCGGCAGGTTGTCGGGATCAAGACCCGCCGCGACGATCGACGAGCGCAGGTAGTTGCCATGCACGCCGGTGAACAGGTTGGAATAGACGATGCCGTCGGCCTGGCCTTCGACAATGGCCCGCTTGTAGCCTTCCACCGCGTTGGCTTCCTCGGTCGCGATGAAGGCCGAGCCGATATAGGCCAGGTCCGCGCCCATGGCCTGGGCGGCCAGGATCGAGCGGCCGCAGGCGATCGAGCCCGACAGCGCCACCGGGCCATCGAACCATTGGCGGATTTCCTGGATCAGGGCGAACGGCGACAGCGTGCCGGCGTGGCCGCCGGCCCCGGCGGCGACCGGGATCAGGCCGTCGGCGCCCTTCTCGATCGCCTTGCGGGCGAAGCGGTCGGTGATCACGTCATGCAGGGTGATGCCGCCGTACGAATGGATCGCCTGGTTCAGGTCCTCGCGGGCGCCCAGCGAGGTGATGACCACCGGGACCTTGTATTTGACGCACAGCTCGATGTCCTCCTCGAGCCGGTTGTTGGTCTTGTGGACGATCTGGTTGACGGCGAACGGGGCCGAGGGCGCGTCCGGGTGGGCCCGGTCGTAGGCCGCCAATTCCTCGGTGATGCGGGCCAGCCATTCGTCCAGCTGCGAGATGGGGCGCGCGTTCAGCGAGGGGAACGAGCCGACGATGCCGGCCTTGCACTGGGCGATCACCAGGTCCGGGTTGCTGATGATGAACAGCGGCGAGGCGATGACCGGAAGGCGCAGGCGGTCGCGCAGGATCGGCGGCAGGGCCATGGGCTAGAGTTCCCCTTTGGAGATCGGCTTGAGCGCCGAATATGTGATCGTCGTTCAGCTTAAACGCTCGTTTAGCAGCCGCGCAAGGCTTGACGGCCCTAGCGGCAGGGGCGCATCAGGGTCGAAAATAAAAAATGCTGCAGTGCAGGAGAGAGACGCTTTGACCGAGGCGACCACGCCCCTGGCAGAGGATTTTGGCGCGCAGGGCGACGACGCCACGCGCGCCCGTTGGATGTCCCTGGTCGAAAAGACCCTGAAGGGACAGAGCTTCGACGAGGCTTTGACCGCCAAGACGCCCGACGGTCTGACGATCCAGCCCCTGTATGTCGCCAAGGATGGCGTCGCCGTGGCCCGCGACCTGCGGCTCCGCGATCCCGAGCGTCCCTGGGACCTTCGCGTCCGCGCCGCCCATCCCGATGCGGCCCGCGTCGCCAAGGATCTGCTGACCGACCTCGAGAACGGCGCGGCCTCGGTGCTGCTGCAGATCGATCCCACCGGCGCCAACGGCGTCGCGATCGGCTCGGCCGACGAACTGGCCAAGGCTCTATCCGGCGTGATGCTGGACCTGGCGCCCGTGGCTCTGGACGCCGGCTTCCTCGGCCCGAAGGCCGCCGATTGGCTGGGCGCGCTGGCCAAGGCCGCGCCGAACGCGCCGCTGGCCTTCCACCTTGATCCCCTGACCGCCTTCATCCAGGCCGGCGCCAGTCCCGGTCCGGTGGAGGCCCACATCTTCAACGCGGCGACCGTCGCGGCGCGCCTGGCCGGGACCTATGCCAAGGCCAGCCTGTTCCTGGCCACCGGCCGCGCCGTCCACGAGGCCGGCGGCTCCAACACCGAGGAGCTGGCGGCCATGACCGCCGCCGCCCTCGCCTACGCCAAGGCCCTGACGCGTTCGGGCCTTTCCACCGAAGAGGCCTTCGGCCGCATCGTGCTGGGCGTCAGCCTGGACGGCGAATACTTTACCGGCGTCGCCAAGATCCGCGCCGCCAAGGCGATGTGGGCTCGTCTCACGCAGGCCTGCGGCGTCTCCGTGCCGGCCCGGATCGAGGCCCGCTCGTCGCGACGGATGCTGGCCAAGGCCGACGCCTGGACGAACCTTCTGCGCCTGACCTCGGCCGGGTTCGCCGGCGCGGTCGGCGGGGCCGACGCCATCGTGCTGGACGCCTTCACCGACGCCATCGGCCTGCCCACCGCCTTCGCCCGCCGCCAGGCGCGCAACACCCAGCTGGTGTTGATGGAAGAGAGCCACCTGGGCCGCGTCGCGGACCCGGCCGGCGGAGCCTGGTATCTCGATAGCCTGACCGACCAGCTGGCCCGCGCCGCCTGGAGCGGCTTCCAGGCCATCGAGGCGGCCGGCGGGATCGTCAAGGCGCTGGAGAGCGGCCAGATCGCCGAGGCCGTCGCCAAGACCCGCGCCGCGCAGGAAGCCGCCTTCGCCGACAAGTCCCGCAAGATCCTGGGCGTGACCGTCTTCCCCAACGCCGACGACAAGCCGCCGGAGGTCGAGACGCCCGACGCCTCGGCCTTCGCGGTCGCCGCGCCGGACGTTCGCCTGCCCGGGCCGGACGGCAAGTGCCCGCCGCTGACCCCCATCCGCTTCGCCGCCGCCTTCGAGGGAGCCTGAGCCATGACCAAGTTCCCCGACTTCACCACGATCGACTTCGCCGAAATCGCCCCTGGCGCCGCGCCGGAAGGCAAGGCCTGGAGCACGCCGGAGGGCGTCGACGTCGCCCCGGCCTTCGACGCCAGCGACATCGAGGGCCTGGATTTCCTGGGCGGCTATCCGGGCGTCGCGCCCTATGTGCGCGGCCCCTACCCGACCATGTACGTGACCAATCCGTGGACGGTTCGGCAGTACGCGGGCTTCTCGACGGCGGAAGACTCCAACGCCTTCTATCGCCGGAACCTGGCGGCTGGTCAGATGGGCCTGTCGGTGGCCTTCGACCTGGCCACCCACCGCGGCTATGACAGCGACCACGAGCGGGTGAAGGGCGATGTCGGCATGGCCGGCGTGGCCATCGACTCGATCCTGGACATGCGCACGCTGTTCTCGGGCATCCCGCTCGACAAGATGAGCGTGTCGATGACCATGAACGGCGCGGTGCTGCCGATCCTGGCGCTCTACATCGTCGCGGCCGAGGAGCAGGGCGTCAGCCCCGACAAGCTCTCGGGG
>NZ_DATFAV010000318.1:0-25426 GCF_035254145.1 Caulobacter sp.
CTCCGAGGGATCGACTCCGGTGACGTTGCTCACCCGCGCCGGATCATAGAAGGCCAGATTCAGTCCGCCGCCGATCCCCAGTTCGAGAACCCGACCCCGGGCGCGAGGAACGACCTTGGCGCGCTGTCTGGCGATCGCCCCCGCGCCGCAGGCGCAGCCGATGAGGCGAGGCAGAACATGGCGATCATAGAAGGACGTCATGGCTGCTGTTTCCTCCGCCACCGAGCAAATCGTAGGCGCGCGTCGGCGAGGGTCAAGCTTCGGCCCAGGAATCGGCGGCTTACTGCCCCTGCAGCAGCGCGTTGAGACGATAGGCCGAAACCGTCGCTTCGCCGCGCGCGACGACCAGGGCGCTTCGCGCGGCCAGGGCCTCGCGTTCGGCGTCGAGAAGATCCAGGACGGGCTTTTGCCCGACCCGCACTTCGTTGCGCACGCTGTCCAAGGCGCTGGTCGCGGCGCTGGCCTGGTCGGTCGCGGCCAGCACCACCGCACGCGCCGTGGCGACATCGCCCCAGGCGACGATGACCGCCTCGCGCACTTGGGTCCGCGCCGCGTCCAGACGCGCCCGAGCGGCCCGGAGCTCCGCGCCAGCCTCGTCGACGCGTCCTGAGACCGCGCCGCCAGAAAACAAGGTCCAGCGTCCTTGGACGCCGACCGTCATGCCGTCGGCCCTGTAGCCCGGAAAGAACTGGTCGCGCGCGCTGCTGGCGGTGGCGGTCAGGGCCAGACTGGGAAGCCGCTCGGCCCGAGCATAGCGAACACCGGCCTGCGCCGCGCGTTCGGCCGCCTGGGCGGCGAGCAGCATGGAGTTCGACTGGGACGCCGTCGCGATCGCCTCATCCAGCGACGAGGGTGCGCCGGGCGGAACGACCGCGGCCTCCAGACCATCGGGCTCGGCGCCGACGACGGAAACGAAATGGGCCCGGCTTCTAGCCAGCTGACCTTCGGCGCGCGCCAAACCCGCGCGGCTTTCGGCTTGACGGGCCATGGCCTGATCAAGCTCCGTGCGGGGAATCTCGCCGTCCTTGAAGCGCAACTGCGCCTGGGCGGCGATGGTCTCCATCTGGACGACCTGGGCCTGGCTCAGGGCCAACATGTCCTGGGCGCTGAGAACACCGACATAGGCCGCGGCGACATCGGCGCTCAGCATGGCCGCCGCGCCGCTGACCTGGGCCAGGGCCGCGGCCTTGCCCTCCCCTGCCCGGTCGATGGCGGCGCTGACCCCGCCGCCGCTGAAGAGCGGTTGGCGCAGTTGCAGCGACGCGGCGCGGGGCGTGACATCGCTCTGACCAAAGCCGAAGAAGCCGCCAAGATCGCTCTTTCCGCTCGCGCCCTCGGCCGACAGGGTCAAGCTGGGCAGGCGGCCGGCCCGGGCCTGCGCCAGACGCGCCGAAGCTGCGTCGGATTGAGCCCGCGCCTGGGCCAGATCAGGATTGGCGCGCCGCGCCAGGGCGATGGCCTCGGGCAAGGTCATGGCCGAGGCGGCCGAGGACGCGACGGCGCCGGCCAGCAAGGTCAGGGCGAGAATGGCGCGCATCGGACTCACCGAAAGGCGACGCCAGGTTTGACGCCGAGCTTCTTGAAGAGCATCGCGGCCGGGCAGAAGCCGGTGAACGCCGCCTGGAACATGTTGAGGCCGGCGAAGATCGACAGGGCGATCCACCACGGATGAACGAAATGGGCCAGTCCGACGCCCAGGAGGACGACGAAGCCGGCGAAGGCCAGCACCATGCGATCGATGGTCATGATCAAACTCCTCAAACGGCCGAGGCTTTCGCCTTGGCCAGGGCCTGGCGCGTCCAGGCGACGATCTGCGCGGCGCTCGACAGTCCGGCGAACCGGTCCACGACGGCGCCGTCCTGCAACAGCAACAGGGTCGGAAGGGCCGAGACGCCCAAGGCCGCGGCGGCTTCGGGTTCGGCCTCGGAATTGAGCTTCAGCAGCCTGACCTCCGGCTCCAGCTCTCCCGCCGCCGCGGCGAACTGCGGAGCCATCGCCCGGCAGGGCCCGCACCACGGCGCCCAGACTTCCACCAGGATGGCCACGCCGCGCGTGTTTCGCCGATGGGCTGACAGCTGCGCGCCGCTCACTTCAACGGGGCGAGCCGAGAACAGGCGCTCGCCGCAGCGGCCGCACTTGGCCGCCAGGGCGTTCTTGTCTTCCGGCGCGCGATTGGTCGCGCCGCAGGCGGGACAAACAAGCTGCCTCATGACAACGCCTTTCGCTCTCAGGGCTTGATCTTGTGGATGCCCATCACGTCCAGGGCGAGCTTCTCGTAGAAGGGCTCGCTCTCGCCGCGCCGGACCTTGGCCAGAAAGTACTTCTCGAAACCGACCTTGGCCAAATGGACCCACTTGCCGCTGGCCGACCAGTTGACGTTGCGCGGCGGGATCTGTGGCTGGGCGACGAACGCGACGCCCCCGTCGCCGAAATCTGCCAGGCAGATGGCGTTCCAGGTCGCCTCGTGGGTGGCGGGCTTGTCTTCGACGATCGCCTTGAGGTTCTGGGCGATGGCCGTGACCATGCTCTCGATCATGAAGCCGGTCTTGGGCACGCCCACTGGCACCGGCGTCTTGCCGGTCGGGGCGATCGCCACGCAGACGCCCAGGGCCATGACGTTCTGATAGGTCGGATTGCGCTGGTGCTTGTCGACGAGAATGAAGCCGCGCGGGTTAGTCAAACCTTCGACGCCGCGCACGGCGGACACGCCCCTAAAGGCCGGCAGCATCATCGAATAGGCGAACGGCAGGTCGTGGGTCGTCTTGACGGCGCCGTCCTCGGCGATTTCCTCGACGTGCATCATGCCTGCCTCGACAGAGGCGACCTTGGCGCTGGTGATCCACTTGATGTGACGCTGGCGCATTTCGCTTTCCAGCAGGCCCTTGGTGTCGCCGACCCCGTCGAGCCCCAGGTGACCGACATAGGGTTCGGACGTGACGAAGGTCATCGGCACCTTGTCGCGGATCTTGCGGCGCTTGAGCTCGGTGTCGAGGATCATGGCGAACTCGTAGGCCGGGCCAAAGCAGGACGCGCCCTGCACGGCCCCGACCACGATAGGACCGGGGTTTTCGACGAAGCGGTCGAAGGCCGTCGCGGCGGCCTCGGCGTGATCGACATGACACACCGACTGGGTGAAGCCGCCGTGCGGGCCGAGGCCCGGGATCTCGTCGAAGGCCAGCTCGGGTCCCGTGGCGATCACCAGGTAGTCGTAGTCAAGCAGCACGCCATCGGTCAGCTCTAGCTGATTGCGCTCGGGCATGACCTTGGCCGCGCCGACTCCGCGAAAGGCGATGCCCTTCTTGGCGAACGTCGGCGGCAGCTTGACCTCAATGGCGTCGCGCGTGCGCCAGTGCACCGCGACCCAGGGATTTGACGGCACGAAGTGGAAGGTGTCGCCTTGGGAGATCACCTCGACCTGGGCTTTGTCGCCCACGGCATGCTTGATCTCGAACGCGGCGATCGCGCCGCCCAATCCGGCGCCTAGAATGACGATGCGCGGCCTAGCCATGATCTCGTTCCTCCAACGCCGCGGTTTGGAGCCTGGGCTGGCTCACTCCTGGCGGCCCATTCTGGCGGATCAGGTTCGGCCCCAGGTATTCGAGGTGGCGTCGTCCCGATCGATGCTTGACTAAATATGCACAAAGTCGCATATACGCAACTATGAATTTTGAGCCTCACGTCCTCAAGGCCTCCGCGGAAGACGCCTGCGCCCTGCTCAAGGCCCTGGCCAATCCGCACCGGCTGATGATGGTTTGCGCGCTGATCGACGGCGAGCAATCGGTGGGCGCGCTCGCTCAGGCGCTGGGCGTTCGCGAGACCCTGGCCTCGCAACATCTTGGCCTCCTGCGCCGAGACGGCGTCGTTTCGGCCCGGCGCGACGGCCAGACCATCTACTACGGCCTTCGGAGCGGTCAGGCCCGCGCCGTGGTTGAGACCCTATCCCGAGAGTTCTGCGCGGTCCCAGGACCCGCCCCTTCCCAGGAGACCCATTGATGTTCGGATCGCCCAAGACCAAGGACCTCACCGCCCATCAGGTGAAGTCCGCTCTCGACGCCCAGGAAGTCCTGCTGGTCGACGTGCGCGAGCCTGAAGAGTTCGCGGCCGAGCGCATTCATGGCGCGGTCAATGTCCCGCTCTCGCGCTTTGACCCGAACGCCCTGCCCGATCCCGCCGGCAAGACCGTGGTGTTCAGCTGCGGCTCGGGCAAGCGCTCGGCGACCGCCGTGGGCCACTGCCAGAAGGCTGGTCAGGCCCTCGACACACACCTGAGCGGCGGGATCATGGCCTGGAAGGCCGCGGGCCTGCCGACCGTCCGCTAAGCCGACAAGGCCCAAGAAAAGAACCTGGAGGGGACGCCATGACGGCGCGGCCATATCTGATCAGCGCCCTGGGAGCGGCTCTGCTGCTCAGCGCCTGCGGCGAGTCCAAGGAGGCTCCGGCGCCGGCGGTCAAGGCCGCGCCGGCGACCAGCCGCCTGACGATCCGCGCCCAGACCGTGGCCGATCTCAAGCCGGTCCCCGCGACCCTGACCACGCGCGACATGGCCGAGGCCCGGGCCCGGATCTCCGGAACCCTGGTGGCCCTGAACGTCAGAGAGGGCGATATCGTCCGCCAGGGCCAGCTGATCGGCCGCATCAAGGATGATCGGCTGACCTTGCAGACTGGCGCGTTCGACGCCCAGGTCGCCGCCGCCGCCGCGGAGGCCGCCCGCGCCCAGACCGACCTGGCCCGCACGCGAGATCTCTTCTCGCACGGGGTCTACGCCCAGGCCCGCCTCGATCAGGTCGAGGCCCAGGCCAAGGCCGCCAACGCCAACCTGGCGGCGGCCCGCGCCCAGCGCGGCGCCAGCGCCGAACTGGGCGCCCAAGGCGCGATTCTAGCGCCGACCGCCGGACGAGTGCTGGTCGCCGACGTGCCGCTGGGCTCGGTGGTCATGCCTGGCCAATCGATCGCCAAGATCACCGCCGGTCCGCTCGTCGTGCGCATCGAACTGCCCGAAGGTCAGGCGCGGGCCCTCAAGGTCGGCGACGCCGTCGATCTAGCGGCCGAGGACCTGCGCGGCGCCGCCTCGCGCGGGACCATCACCCAGATCTATCCGTCGATCAGCGGCGGCCAGATCACCGCCGACGTCACCGCCCCCAATCTGCCCAGCGACCTGATCGGCCGTCGCGTGCGCGCGGCCGTCAAGATCGGGGAGCGCCAGGCGATCGTCATTCCCAGGCGCTACGTCGCCACCCGGTTCGGCGTCGACTACGCCAGACTGGTCGACGCTAGCGGCGCGATCTCGGAATCGCCGATCCAGACCCGCCCCGGCCCCGGCGCCGACAGCATCGAGGTTCTGTCGGGCCTGCGTATCGGCGACGTCCTGACGCCGGCGGAGGGCGAACGATGAATCTGGGCCTTTCGGGTCGCCTGACCAAGGCGTCGATCAAGTCGCCCCTGACGCCCCTGATCCTGCTGGCGGCGATCGCCGTTGGCCTCTTGGCCCTGATCTCGATCCCCCGCGAGGAGGAGCCGCAGATCAGCGTGCCCATGGTCGACATCATGGTCGCGGCGCCCGGCCTGCGCGCACCGGACGCCATCGAACTGGTCGGCAAGCCGCTGGAGACCATCGTCAAGAGCGTCGCCGAGGTCGAGCACGTCTACACCTTCGCCGACGACAATCAGGTGATGGTCACCGCCCGTTTCAAGGTCGGGGTCGACCCGGACGCCGCGGCCGTACGCATCCACGAGAAGATCCGGGCCAACTACGACCGCATCCCGGCCGGCGTCGCCGAACCCCTGATCCAGACCCGCGGCATCAACGACGTGCCGAGCCTTGTACTGACCCTGTCGCCCAAACCCGGCGCCGCCGGCCAATGGACCGATCAGGCGCTCCACGAGCTGGCGGGCAAGCTCAGGACCGAGGTCGCCAAGGTCGACAACGTCGGCCTGACGTTCATCGTCGGCGGTCGGCCCGAGGAGATCCGCATCGCGCCCGATCCGGCGCGACTGGCCCAGCATGGAGTGTCGCTCGGCGCGCTGATGGACACCGTGCGCCAGGCCAATCGCGCCTTTCCAGCCGGCCAGATCCGGGGAAGCGGCCAGGCGATCGACGTCACGGCCGGCCGCAGCCTGACCAGCGCCATCGACATTGGCTTGCTGGCCCTGCCCTCGGCCAGCGGCCAGGCGGTCTATGTCCGCGACGTCGCCGACATCATCCAGGCCCCGCGCGAGGACCAGGCCCGCGTCTGGCGCTATGCACGCCTCGACGGCGCCTGGAGTCAGGCCCCGGCCGTCAGCCTGGCCATCGCCAAGCGCAAAGGCGCCAACGCCGTCGTCGTGTCGCAAGCGGTCCTGGCCCGGGTCGAGACCCTGAAGGGCTCGCTGTTGCCCGATAGCCTGGACGTGGCCGTCACCCGCGATTACGGGTCAACGGCCAACGAAAAGGCCAATGAGCTCCTCTTCCACTTGGGACTGGCGACCCTGTCGATCGTGGTGCTGATCGGCCTGGCGATCGGCTGGCGCGAAGCGGCGGTGACCGCCGTGGTCATTCCCACCACCATCCTCCTGACCCTCTTCGCCTCCAACCTGATGGGCTACACCATCAATCGGGTCAGCCTGTTCGCCCTGATCTTCTCGATCGGCATCCTGGTCGACGACGCCATCGTGATGATCGAGAACATCGCCCGCCACTGGGCCATGAACGACGGGCGCAGCCGGATCGACGCAGCGGTCGACGCGGTGGCCGAGGTTGGCAATCCGACCGTAGTCGCCACCTTGACCGTGGTCTCGGCCCTGCTGCCGATGCTGTTCGTCTCGGGCCTGATGGGGCCCTACATGGCCCCGATCCCGGTCAACGCTTCGGCGGCCATGGTGTTCTCGTTCTTCGTGGCCGTGGTCATCGCGCCCTGGCTGATGGTGCGCTTCGCCCGCAAGACCCTGGCCGCCGGCGGCCACGGCCCAGCCGGTGGTCATGACGGCGAGG
Organism: Caulobacter sp.; assembly: GCF_035254145.1. Classification (GTDB taxonomy): domain Bacteria; phylum Pseudomonadota; class Alphaproteobacteria; order Caulobacterales; family Caulobacteraceae; genus Caulobacter. Next base: position 6,968 of record NZ_DATFAV010000318.1, read on the forward strand.
GCAAGCTGGGCGCGCTCTATCGCCAGGTCGCCAGCCGCGTTATCGCCACGCGCCGCAGCGCCTGGACGTTCCTGATCGGCGTGGGACTGGCCACCCTGCTGGCCTGCGCCATGTTCGCCACCAAGACCGTGACCGTGAAACTGCTGCCCTTCGACAACAAGTCCGAGCTGCAGGTGGTGTTGGACATGCCGGAAGGAACCTCGCTGGAGGCCACTGGCCGGACGCTGTCCGACGCGGCGGCGATCACCCGCACCCTGCCCGAGGTCACGGCGATCGACGCCTACGCCGGAACCGCCTCGCCGTTCAATTTCAACGGCCTGGTGCGCCACTACTATCTGCGCAATCGCCCCGACCAGGGCGATCTGTCGGTCGCCTTGGCCGAGAAAGGCGAGCGCAAGCGTTCGAGCCACCTCATCGCCCTGGACCTGCGCGAGCGACTGGCGAAAGTCGCCCTGCCCGCCGGCGCTTCGATCAAGGTGGTGGAGGCCCCGCCCGGACCGCCGGTGATGGCCACCTTGCTGGCCGAGATCTACGGACCCGACGCCCAAACGCGACGCGCTGTATCCGAACGGGTCAAGGCCATCTTCAAGTCCGTGCCCTATATCGTCGACATCGACGACAGCTACGGCCAAGCCCGCCCCGGTTTGCGGCTGGTCCCCGATCGCGGCCGGCTCGAAGCCCTGAAGGTCGATGATCGGCAGGTCCTGGACTCGATCGGCGCGGCGTTCGGCGGCCAGGTGGTCGGCTATGCTCATCGTGGCGAAGGCCGCGATCCGCTGGAGATTTCCGTGCGCCTGCCCCAATCGGCGCGCAGCTGGGGCGAGGGTCTGGCCGCGCTTCCCGTGGCCCAGAGCCAGGGCGGCCGTCTCGTCGAACTGGGCGAGGTGGTCACCGCGACGAACGAACCTGGCTCGACCCACATCTTCCGCCGCGACGGCCGCGACGTCGACATGGTGATGGCCGAACTGGCCGGCGCCTACGAGGCGCCGATCTACGGCATGATGGCCGTCGACAAGACGATCAGGAATACGGACTGGGGCGCCCTGCCCAAACCCGACATCCGTATGAACGGTCAGCCGGCCGACGAGCGCAAACCAACGGTTCTGTGGGACGGCGAGTGGGAGATCACCTGGGTGACCTTCCGCGACATGGGCGCGGCCTTCGGGGTGGCGATCCTGGGTATCTATGTGCTGGTCGTCGCCCAGTTCAAGAGCTTCCGCCTGCCGCTGGTGATCCTGACGCCCATCCCGTTGACCCTGGTTGGCATCGTCATTGGCCACATCCTGTTCAGCGCGCCGTTCACCGCTACCTCGATGATCGGCTTTATCGCCCTGGCCGGGATCATCGTGCGCAACTCGATCCTGCTGGTCGACTTCATTCGCCACAGCCAGACCGGCGACCGGCCGCTGCGCGAAGTGCTGCTGGAGGCCGGAGCGATCCGTTTCAAGCCGATCGTCCTGACCGCCCTGGCGGCCATGATCGGGGCCGCGGTGATTCTGTTCGACCCGATCTTCCAGGGGCTGGCGATCTCGTTGCTGTTTGGCCTAGCCTCGTCGACGGTCCTGACCGTGCTGGTGATCCCGGCGATCTATATCGTCCTGCGCGATGACGAGCGCCCCGAACGGCCGCAGTCCTCGAGACCCTGATGCTGGACATCAATCCTGGAACGCATCCAGGCGGCCTGGATGAGGTCGCCTTGAACCTGCATGCGTATCTTCTACATTAGGCAGATGACCGCTTTCGCCCTCTCGACGCCAGCCGACGATATCCAGGATCTGGCCGCCAGCGCCCACGCCGCCGCCAGGCTTCTGAAGCTCCTGGCCAGCGAGCAACGCCTGCTGATCTTGTGCCGCCTGATCGACGGCGAGGCCTCGGTCGGCGATCTGGCGACTCATGTCGGACTGGCCCAGTCGGCGACTTCGCAGCATCTGGCCAAGATGCGCGCCGAAGGCTTGGTGGCCACGCGCCGTGAAGCCCAGACCATCTACTACCGGCTGGACGATCCAGCCGCGGCGCGCGTGCTGGAAACGCTTTGCGACCTCTACCGCGGGACGGCCAAGGCCTGATCGTGGCGTGACCCCGCCACCCCTTGTCGCGCCCCCAGGAGAGACACCCCATGCTGACCGCTCTCAATGACGCCCTGCCCCGGCCGCGCTGGATGGCGCTATCGGCCGATCCCATCTTCCGGGGCCTGGTGGGGCTGACGGTCATCGGCATAGGCGTCGGACGATTGACTCAGGCCGGTGAGCCGTTGGCGGAACTGACCGGCGCGAGCCTGGTCGTCCTGGGCGTGAGTCTCGCGGCTGGCCTGTGGACCCGACTTTCGGCGCTGCTGTTGGCGATGATCTGGAGCGCGACCATCCTGCCCGGCGCCGTGGCCACGATCCTTGCGTCCAATCCCTTCGCCCCGCGGCTTGAGGGGTTCGCGATCCTGGGCGCGCTCTATCTGATCTATATACGCGGTGGCGGTCAGATCTCCGTCGATGGCGCGCGTCGCAAGCGCGCCCCTGTCGCCAGCCCAAACTCTCGCGGGCGAGCGATTTCGCGACTTTGAGATCGTTGCGGCATTGGGGCGTCGACAGGTCGACGGTCGCGACGCCTCAACCGCCCAAGGCCTTCCAGGCGACATAGGCCGCGACCGCCAGCACCAGGCTGGCGAAGAGCCTGCGGGCCGTCAGAGCGCGGTCCGCCAGCAGGGCCGCGCCGCGCACGCCCCCGGCGCCGCCCGCCAGGCCGCCCAGGATGAACAAACCCGCGACAGGCCAGTTGATCAGACCCGAGGCGGCGTAGTTCAGCGAGGTCGCCGCCCCAAACAAAGACACCGACAGAAGGGACGAGGCCGTGGCGTTGGCCAAGGTCATGCCGGTCGCCGCCATCAACCCCGGCACGATCAGGAATCCGCCGCCGATCCCGAAGAACCCGGCGGCCAGACCCGTCAGCAGGCCCAACGGCGCCAGCTTCAACATCAGGCCCGGGGTTATGTGGACCAGGGGATCGCCCTGGGACTTGGGACGACGCATCATCGACAGCGCGATCGCCGCCATCGCCAAGGCGAACCCCAGCAGCAGCCGCTGACCGTCGATCGCCTTGGCCAGGGTCGAGCCCAGGAACGAGCCGATCAGACCGGCGCCGGCGAAGACGCTCGCGCAGGGCCACTTGACCCGGCCCCCCCGGCCATGACCCACCAGGTTCATTCCGGCGTTGACCGCGACCGCCGCGGCCGAGGTGCCGATGGCTACGTGCGGATCGTGGATGCCGACGACATAGAGCAGAAGCGGCGTAGCGAGCACCGAACCGCCACCGCCAAACAGGCCCAGCAGCGCGCCGACGAGCGCGCCGCTCAGCAACGCCGATACAATCATGAACAAGGACATGCGCGCCTACCCGATGCGACTTGTATATTCATATATTCGCATATAAATATGCTGTCGATAGAGAAACCCCAAGGTCCGCGATGCCCAAGCCGCTTTCACAGCCCGACACCGCCTTGGCCAAAGCGACCTCGATCATCGAACAGGCGCTGACCGCGCCGGCCTCGCGACCACAGGTGCGGGCCTTCTTCGACGAGGCGACCTTCACGGTAAGCTATGTCGTTCGGGATCCGGGCTCGTCGGGTAGCGCGATCATCGACAGCGTTCTGGACTACGACCCCGCGTCGGGCCGGACGGCGAACGGCTCGGCCGACGCCCTGATCGCCCATGTCCGCGACCAGGAACTGGAAGTCGTCTGGCAGCTGGAAACCCACGCCCACGCCGACCATCTCTCGGCCGCGCCTTATCTGCAAAGCGCCCTGGGCGGACGCCTGGCGATCGGCGCGAACATCGTCCAGGTTCAGGACGCGTTCGGAAAACTGTTCAACGCGGGTCCTGAGTTCGCCCGTGATGGCCGCCAGTTCGACCACCTGTTCCAGGACGGGGAGAGCTTTTCGATCGGCGCGTTGCAGGGCCTGGCCTTGCATGTGCCGGGTCATACGCCGGCCTGCATGGCCTATGTGATCGGAGATGCGGTCTTCGTGGGCGACACCCTGTTCATGCCCGATTATGGCACCGCGCGCTGTGACTTCCCCGGAGGCGACGCGGCGACGCTGTTTTCCTCCATCCAGCGCCTGCTGGCGCTTCCCGACGAGACCCGCGTCTTCCTGTGCCATGACTACAAGGCCCCGGGCCGTGACGTCTTCGCCTGGGAAACCACGATCGGCGCCCAGCGCAGAGACAATGTCCATGTTCACGAGGGCGTCGGCCAGGCCGAGTTCGTGGCCTTGCGCCAGGCGCGTGACCGGACCCTGGACATGCCGCGGCTGATCCTACCGTCGGTGCAGGTCAATATGCGCGGCGGCCACCTGCCCGAGCCTGAAGACAATGGCGTGCGCTACCTGAAGATCCCCCTCAACGCCGTGTGACCCGCGCACGCCTTCGTCGTCGTCCTACCAGGTGAAGGTGCCGGCGGCCCTGGCGGGCAGCGTGGCCTTGAACCGCCTGGCGCCGTCGCCGATCGCGAAACTGGCCGGCGCGTGGCCGACGTTCAGTACGATCAGCACGCGGCCGCCGTCGCGGTTCTGGAACGCCACGGTGCGCAGGTCTCCGACCTTGGCCGGTGAGCCGATCCGCACCGCTCCGGGCCTCACGAACCGACTAGCGTGACCAAAAGCGTAGTACTCCTGGGTGCGGGTCACCGCGCCGGTCCGGCTGTCGATCGACAGGACGCCCCGGCAATCGCCGCAGCCGCCGGCGTGAGGGCCGTACTTTTCGTCCAGGGCGAGGTTCCACATCAGGACGCCCCGCGCGCCGCCGCGCGTCGAGCCGATGATCAGCTGCTCGACCATCCAAGAGAAGCTATCGTCGAACTTCGGAGACCACTCCCCGCCCGAGCACTCGGTGAAGAAAACGTCCTTGTCCGGATGCGCCGCCCTCACCTGCTCCTGAGCCGAGACATCGCCGGCGTAGCAGTGCCAGGCGACGCCAGCCAGGAAGGCCCTGGCCTTGGGATCGGCCAGCACGGTCAGCGGCTGCTGCGGTTGATCCCAGTTGTGGTCCCAGTCCAGAACCTTGGTCGTGATCTTCTCGCGCAGGAAGACCGCGGCCAGGTCATCGCCGAAGAACTTGGCCCGATCCTTCGGAAGCCAGCGCATGCCCGGATAGTTGTCCGGCTCGAAGTCGGGCTCGTTCTGGATGCTGAGATAGTCGGTGGGCACGCCGACCTTGCCAGCCTCCTGAATGTAGCGGGCGAAGAAATCGGCATAGACCGGATAGGCCTCCGGCTTCAGTTGACCTTTCACGAGCGAGCCCGTGGTCTTCATCCAGGCCGGCGCGCTCCACGGCGAGGCCATCACCTTGAGGTCGGGATTGATCTTCAGCGCCGCGCGGACGGTCGGGAAGACATATTCCTGGGGCCGCTTCAGCGAGAAATGTTCGAGTTTCGGATCCGCCGTCGTTCCGGGGGGCAAATCGTCCAGGCTGTAGTGGTCCAGCGAGAAGTCCGAGGCGCCGATCGTGATGCGGGTGAAGCTAAAGCCCAACCCGCCGTTGGCGCGGCCATAGAGCTCGCGCAGCACGTCGTCGCGCTGCTTGGGGGTCAGCCTGTTCTGGATCAACCACGCCGAAGCGTCGGTGATCGCCGCGCCAAAGCCGACGATCGACTGGTGGCGCTCCTTGGCGTCGACGGCGATCACCGGTAGGCCAGCGACCGCCTGAGCCGATATCGCGCTCGCGGGGGCTTGAGCGGCGAGCAGCTGGCTCTTGTCCCCCGTCGTTACCCAGGCCTGCAGTCTGGGCGCGGCGGCGGCCGGGACGGCCACGGCGAGCGCGGCGAAAGCGGTGCAGAGCGTGCGCATCAGGGCTTCCTCGACCAGGCCTTGAGGTTGGCCGCGCCCGTCAGGACGGGCTCGCCGGCGTTGCGGCCGACATAAAGCGGATAGCGCCCCGCCGCGATCGCCCATCCGGGCTTGGCGACGTCGTAGTCGGCCAAGAGGCGCGGCTCGACGGTGAGCGTGACGCGTTTGGTCTCGCCCGGCGCGAGATCGACCTTTTCGAAGCCCGCCAGGCGGACCATCGGCTTGCGCTTGCCGGCCGTGACGTACAGCTGCGGCGTATCGGCGCCAGCGACCTTGCCAGTATTGGTGACGTCGAAGCTGACCTTCAGCCCCGCCGCGTCCTCGACCTTGAGATTCTTGTAGGCGAACGCCGTGTAGGAAAGGCCGTAGCCGAATGGGAAGAGCGGCTGGCGCTTTTCCTGGGCGTACCAACGGTAGCCGACGGCGGCCCCTTCCACGTACTTTACCGGGAAGCCCTTGATCCCCGGAACGTTTTGGCCGGCGCGGCGGGCGTCGTCGATCGCGGCCTGTTCGGCGAAGCCCGGCGCGCTGGCGCGCGGCGCCTGGTCAGCGGTCTTTGGGAAGGTCATGGCCAGGCGGCCCGACGGATTGACCTCGCCGAACAGCAGTCGGGCGATGGCCTGGCCGCCGCGCTGGCCGGGATACCAAGCTTGCAGCACCGCGCCGACGCGGTCGAGCCAGGGCGTCAACACCGGGCCGCCGGTTTCCAACACCACGACGGTGTTCTTGTTGGCGGCGGCGACGGCGTCGATCAGGGCGTCCTGGTTTTCGGGCAGAGCAATCGTGGGCGCGTCTTGGGCCTCGGTCTGCCAGTGCCAGGCGAAGACGATGGCGACGTCGGCCTCCTTGGCGGCGGCCGCGGCGGCTGCGGGGTCCTTGCCGTCGACATACACGACCTGGGCGCCCGGCGCGGCGGCCTTGATCGCCTCCAACGGCGAGGACGCGTGCCAGGTGACACGAACGAACGAGGCCGCCTCGCCGCCGTTCAGCGGAATTTCCACGGGCGCTCCGCCCACGGAGCGAACCTGGGACGAGCCGCCGCCCGAGATCACGCCGACGTCGGCGTGAGCGCCGATCAGCACGATCTTCTTGGCGGTCTTGGCGAGCGGTAGCAGGTCGCGGTCGTTCTTCAGCAGCACCGAGCCGCGCTCAGCCACGGCCTGGGCGACCTTGGCGTGGGCGTCGTAGTCGATCGGCTGGGCGTTCGTCGGCGTCGGGTCATCCATCAGGCCCGAGGTGATCACCCCGTGCAGAATGCGCCGGACCATGTCGTCGACACGGGCTTGGCTGACCTCGCCCTTGGCCACGGCCGCCTTCAGATCGTCGCCGAAGAAGATCTGGGTGTCGAGTTCCTGACCCGACTGCTGGTCGAGGCCCGCCAGGGCCGCCTTGACCGTGCTGTGCACCGCGCCCCAGTCGGACATCACGAAGCCCGGATAGTTCCAGTCGCGCTTGAGCACCTTGTTCAGCAGGAAGTCGTTCTGGCAGGCCCAGTCGCCATTGACCTTGTTATAGGCGCACATGACCGAGGCCGGGTTGCTCTTCTCGATCGCGATCTGGAACGCCAGCAGATCGCTTTCACGCAGTTCGGCCTCGCCGATCTGCGCGTCCATCACGTGGCGGCCGGTCTCCTGGGCGTTCAGGGCGAAGTGCTTGATCGTCGAGACGATGTGGTTGGACTGCACACCCCTGATCTGCTCGCCCGCCATCTCGCCGGCCAGTAAAGGATCCTCGCCGAGATACTCGAAATTACGGCCCGCCCATGGGTCTCGGGTCAGGTTCACGCCGCCGGCCAGCAAGACGTTGAAGGTCTTGGCCCGGGCCTCGGAGCCGATCATCGCGCCGCCGGCATAGGCCAGCTTCGGTTCGAAGGTGGAAGCCAGAGCCAGGCCCGACGGCAGGGCCGTGGCGACGTCGCCCTTGCGCTGCTCGACCTGGTTGGCGACGCCGAGGCTGGCGTCGCTCTCGCGCAAGGTCGGGATCTTCAGGCGCGGCACGCCCGGCACGTAGCCGGCCGACGGGATCATGTCGGCGGGCGCGGGCTTGGTGTTGGGCGGGAAGAGGCCGTGCAGATAGGCGATCTTCTCGTCCAGGGTCATCTGTTTGACCAAAGCGTCGGCGCGCGCCCAAGCTGGGTCGCCCACGCGCGGCGCCAGCGGCGCGCTGCCCTTGGTCGGCATGACTTCGGCCACGGCGCCCGATAGAGGCGCGAGGGAAAGCAACGCCACGGCGGCGGTGGTCCGGCACAGAATCCGCAAGGCGGAAGAAGGCTGGGCGGTCGTCATGGCGTTACTCCGTGCGGTCAGGATGTCGTTACGAGGGGTGGTCCGGCCTGGGGCGCGACCGGAGGCGGCGCTTCGCAGACGCGGGCCACGAACTCGGCGTGGCTGGGCATGACGGCCAGGCACTTGCCGATCACCGTCTCGATGTTCTGCAGGTACTGGGCGATCTCATCGTCCGAGTGGACGCGAACCAGCGGGTCGTAGCCGCGCGGGATCACCCCCTGCCCCAGGAAGACCTGAATCCAGCTCTCCTCGGTGAAGAGCTCGTCGTCCTCGCGGAACACCCGGCCGTTAGCCCGGAAGAGGTCCATCTTCCGCTGGAGAGTCGCGGGGACCTCCATGTCGCGGCACTGGCGCCAGAACGGCGTGTCGTCGCGCTCGGTGGCCTTGTAGTGCAGGATGATGAAGTCGCGGACGCGCTCGTATTCGAAGTCGGTCTGGCGGTTGAACTCGTCGATCGTCGCCTGGTCGAAGCCGGCGTCGGACAGCAGCCGGACCATGCGGATCACCGACGACTGGATCAGGTGCAGGCTGGTCGACTCCAGCGGCTCCATGAAGCCGGCGGCCAGGCCCACGGCCAGGCAGTTCTTGTTCCAGATCTTCTTGCGCTTGCCGGTGGTGAAGCGGATGCGCAGCGGATCGGCGCGCTGGGCTCCGTCCAGGTTCGACAGCAGGACACGCTCGGCCTCGTCGTCGTCGATGAAGCGGCTGCAGTAGACGTGGCCGTTGCCCGTCCGGTGCTGCAGCGGGATCCGCCACTGCCAGCCAGCGTCATGGGCCGTCGAGCGTGTATAAGGCGTGAAGTGCTCCGAGCGCTCCGTGGGCACGGCGATGGCCCGGTCGCAGGGCAGCCAGTGGGTCCAGTCCTCGTAACCGGTCTTCAGCGCCTGCTCGATGATCAGTCCACGGAATCCGGAGCAGTCGACGAAGAAGTCGGCGGCGATCACCTCGCCGTCGTCCATGGTGACCGACTGAACGAAGCCGTCGTCGGGCCGCAGCGTCACGTCGACGATCCTGCCCTCGCGCCGCTTGACCCCGCGCGCCTGGGCGTAGGTCGACAGGTGCTTGGCATAGAGGCCGGCGTCGAAATGGAAGGCGTGGGCGATGTGGCCGATCGGCGACTGGCCCATGTCGGCCCGGGCCCGCATGAACTTGTCGCTCAGCGCCATGGCGTTATTGATCGCCAGATTGTCGAAGGCCGGCGCGCGGCCTAGCTCGCGCATCCGCAGCCAGTACTGATGGCAGCGCAGCCAGCCCAGATCCTGGCCGATGACGCCGAAGCCGTGCAGGTAGCTCTCGCCCTGGCGCCACCAGTTTCGGAACTGGATGCCCAGCTTGAACGACCCTTGCGTCTTGCGCAGGAAGTCGTCCTCGTCGAGGCCGAGCAGCTCGTTGAATTTCTTGATGGCGGGGATGGTCGCCTCGCCGACGCCGATCGTGCCGATCTGCTCGGACTCGACCAGGACGATCTCGTAGAGACCCTGGAACAGGCGCGAGCACAGCGCGGCCGTCATCCATCCGGCCGAGCCGCCGCCGGCGATCAGTATCTTCCTGAGCGGTTGCACGCCCGCCTCCCGTCTTTGGTCAAAGGTCGGGGCCGCTGGCTGCGCGGCCCCGCCTCCGATGGTTCTAGCCGGCGAGCCCGGCCGCTAGGGGGAGCGCGGCGGGCTCGACCTCCTGCTTAGAACCGATAGTTGACGCCGAACAGGATCTGGCGGCCGTACTTCTCGTAGGTCTCGGGCAGCGAGCCGCCGTTGGTGGTCTTGGTCCCGCCGCCGTCCAGGCCAAGCCGCGTGCGGTACGGCGAGTTCGTCAGGTTGTTGACCTGCAGCAGGAGCCCCAGGTTCTCGAGCGGACCGTCCTGGAAGGTGTAGCCGATCTGGGCGTCGACCTGCTTATCCGACAGGATCTCGGTGTAGCCGCGGTTGGCGTAGAGCTGCACGACCTCGCCTTTGAACGCCGACCGGTAGCGCTGGCTGATCCGCGCCTGGAACCCACCGCGCTCGTAATAGCCGGTGATGTTGTAGACCGTCTTCGACAGGCCCGGGATGCGGACCGGATCGGTGGTCACGGTCGGGTTCAGGCTGGACCGGGTGAGCGACAGGCTGCCTTGCAGGCCGAAGCCCTTCAGGAGACCGGCAAACTCGCCCAGGTCCACCGCGCCGCTGAACTCCAGCCCCTTCAGCACGCCGCCGTTGCCGTTAGCCGGCAAGGTGATCTGGCCGATGTTGCTGATGGTCACGTTCGAGGGGATCGAGGACGCCGAGGCCGGCAGCGGAATGCCGGAGAAGTCGAACGGCCGGGTCTGGTCGTAGATGTAGGTGTCGAGCTTCTTGTAGAAGCCGGCCACGGACAGATAGGTGGCCGAGTTGACGTACCACTCATAGGTCAGGTCAGCGGCCTTGGCCATCCACGGCTTGAGGTGCGGATTGCCGCCCGAGGCCGACCATGGATTGACCGTCGAGCCCGGCGCGCAGGGCTGGCCGCTGCAGATGGTCGAGTTAAAGCCGGGCGTGACGTTGGCGCGCATCTCGTTCATGCGCGGTCGCGCCATGGTCTTGGACAGGGCGAAGCGGATGCGATGACCGCCGCCCAGGTCGTAGATCATGTTCAGGCTGGGCAAGACGTCGGTGTAGTCGTCCTTGGCGTTGACCCTGGTCGGCACGATTGGCTGGCCGGGAGCCAGACCGTTGATCACGACGCCGCTGGACTCCTGCGACTGCTTGACGACCTGGACGCCCAGGTTGCCGCGCAGGTCGCCGGCCTCGAAGTTCGCCTTGGCGAAGAAGGTCGTGACCTCCTCGGTAATGTCCCAATTCTTGTCGAAATAGTTGGCGTCGAGGATCGGCGCGGAGTCGTAGTACTTCTTCCAGACGTCGCCGATCTTGACGCTGAGCACGCCGCCGAAGCCGGCGAAGCCCAGCTGGGTCGGATCGACGAGATCGCCCGCGTCGACATAGACCTGCTGACGGCCATTCTTCAGGAAGAGGTCGTTGTCCAGCACGACCTTCGACTTCTCGCGCTTGGTGTAGTTCAGGCCCGCATCGATGCGGGTGACGAAGCCGTCGAGGTCGTGCTCCAGGCGCAGGTCGAGCGTCGAGACGTCTTCCTTCACCTTTGGATAGCGGATGGAGCCGTCGTGGCCCCAACCGCCCCAAGGCGCGCGGTCACCCAGGGTGACCTTGCTGGCGTCGGCGTAGTTGAGCCCCTCGTTGTACTGCGAGAAGCCGTTATCGGCGACCTCGAAGCCGATCGTGTCGAAGGTGCGGCCCACGTCCGGCGTGCCCGGCGTGACGCCGCCGACACCACGGCCGTAGCCGGCGTACGTCTCCATGATCTGCTCCTTCCTCTTGTTCGAGGAGTAGGAAAGATCGGCGACCAGGCGGGTGCGGTCTGTCAGCTGAAACTCGTTGTTCAGCCCGGCCGAGAACAGCTGGTCGAAGCGCTTGTTGAAGTCGTTGCGCAACTGCGGGGTGGCGTTGTGCAGAAGGCCGCTCACCGCGAAGGACGAACCGCCCAGGTCCTTGGTCTTCACGTCGGTGAAGGTGGCGTTGTCGGCCCAGCCGTTCGAGAACCACTGCGCGCCGCGCGTCGTCTCGTTCTGCTTGAACGTCGAATAGTAGACGTCGAGGGTGGAGTGGATCTTGTCGGTGGGCTTGTATTCGAAGATCCCGACGAAGGCGTCGCGCTTGTTCGTGCGCGACGTGACGAAGATCTCCTGACCGTTCAGCATCAGCGCGTTGTCGGCGCTGTCCGGCGTCACGGCGAAGCCGAACGCCTCGTAGCCATAGGCCTTGTAGTGCTTCACCTGCGAGGGCGAATCCAGGTGCGCGTAGCCGAGGGCGACGCCGAAGGTGTCGTCGGCGAACTGGTTGATGTAGCTGGCGCTATAGCGGCTGCCCCAGGCCTCAGCGTCGTCGTTCAGCTTCTTGCCGGCGATCTTCTCGCCACGGATGTTCACCGCGACGGCGCGCTTGCCGAACGTCAGGGGCCGTACGGTGCGCAGGTCGGCGGTGCCCGACAAACCCATGCCCGAGACCTGGGCGTCCGGCGTCTTGTAGATCACGACGCTGGACAGCAGCTCGGACGGATACTGGTCGAACTCGACGGCGCGATTGTCGCCCGAGCTGGCCTGCTGGCGGCCGTTCAGCAGCGTGGTGGTGAAGTCCGGGGCCAGGCCCCGGATCGAGATCACCTGGGCGCGACCGTTGACGCGCTGGGCGGCCAGGCCAGGCAGACGGGCGATCGACTCGGCGATCGAGACGTCGGGCAGCTTGCCGATATCCTCGGCCGAGACGGCCTCGACGATCGAGGTCTCGTTCTTCTTGATGTTGATCGAGTTCTGGATGCCGGCGCGGATACCGGTCACCACCACCGCCTCGACCGTATCGTCCTCGGCCTTTGGCGCAGGCTCCGCCGACTGGGCGAAGCCGGGGCCCGCGATCGCCAGGGTGATGGCGGCCGCCGAAGCCGTGGCGAAAAATGTCTGAATGGACGGACGTGCGCCGCTCGTCGTGCGGTTACGCATGAATTCTCCCCTCTGAACCCACTTGCGGATCCATCATTCTTGTCATGAGGCCGAGCCAGGCCGTGGAAGCGCTTCCATGGAAGCGCTTCCAATTGCCGACAACGCGACAACGTTGTCAAGATTGAAACAACGCTCGAACTAGGCCGCGGTGGTCGTCTGGCGCGAGACGACGGCGTGGTCCAGCTGCTGAAATACCGTCTTGGGTTCGGTGTTCGCCCCGGTCAGGCGCGCGACCAGAAGTTCGACGGCCCGCTGCCCCAGCACCTTCACGGGCTGATGGACGGTCGTCAGCGGCGGCCAGACGATCGCCGCCACCGGGGCGTCGTCAAAGCCAGTAATGGAAAGGTCTCGCGGGATATTCAGGCCCCGAGCGTGGGCGGCCGACAGCACCCCCGCCGCCATGTCGTCGTTGGCGCAGACCAGGGCGGTCGGGCGCAGCGGATGGTCAAGCAGACGCGGCGCGAGGTCGACGCCGGAGCGGAACGTGAAGTCGCCGCGCGACACCACATAATCGCCCTCCCCCAACCCCTGCTCGATCAGAGCGCGTTGGAAGCCTTCCAGGCGGCGGTCGGCCGAGAGGTGGCCCTCAAGGCCCGCGATGAAACCGAATCGCCGATGCCCGAGTCGCAGCAGTTCACGAGCGATGTCGTACCCGCCCGCCTCATCGTCGACGCCCACGCCATCGGCCTTGCCCAGGCCGGGCCCGCCGGGCGAAACCGTGACGACCTTGCAGCCCAGGTCCAAGGCCGCCTCGATCAACGCGACGTCATCGCTGTACGGCGGCGACAGGATCAGACCTTCGCAGCGCTGAGTGGTGATCAGGTCCAAGACCCGCTTGTGCCGGTCGGGCGTTCGCTGGGGAACATTCTGGACCAGCACCTGATAGCCCAGCGCCAGGCAGGCGCGCAGCGCGCCAAGCTCCAGGGCGGATTCGTAATAGGAGTTCGGCTCGTTATCGGGATCTGAAGCGAAGACGAAGGCGAGCAGTCGGCTGGCGCCGCCCGCCAGGCTGCGCGCCTGCGGGTTGACCTTGTAGTCGAGGCTCTCCACGGCCTGCATGACCCGGGCGCGGACCTCGTCGCGAACATTGGGTCCGCCATTGAGCACCCGGGACACCGTCACGCGCGCCACGCCCGACAACCGGGCGACGTCGTCGATGGTGGGCCTCTTGGTCTTCAAGCGCGTTTCCTCACAGGAGGGCGAAGATGCTCAGGAAGCCTGGGTAACACAAGCTCTCCCCAAGACAGGCCTGAACCTAAGCCTCGTGGCCGAGTTACCCCTGCGGGCTTAGCTTGAGAGACTGTTTTCGTGACACTGCAACAAGGCCTCGCCTTTGGGCTGATCGGCGCGACCATCATCGCCTTCATTCTAGGCCGGTGGCGCTATGACTTGATCGCCTTGGGAGCGCTGGCCCTCGGCATGGCCATGGGATTGATCCCGGTGAAGGAGGCCTTCGCCGGCTTCGCCAACGACATCGTCATCATCATCGCCAGCGCCTTGATCCTCTCCGCCGCCGTCGCCCGTTCTGGCGTGGTCGATTTGCTGATGGCGCCGCTGCTGTCCAGGCTGAAGGACGAACGAACCCAGGCGCCGGTGCTGGCCGGGGCCACGGCGGTGCTGTCGATGGCCACCAAGAACGTCGGAGCCCTGGCCCTGATGATGCCCAGCGCCCTGCAAATCGCCCGGCGCACCGGCGTCTCGCCTGGGCGCCTTCTGATGCCGATGGCGTTCGCCTCGCTGGTCGGCGGGCTGGCCGTGCTGGTCGGCACCTCACCCAACATCATCGTGTCCGAGGTGCGCCAGCACACCTTGGGCCATCCGTTCAGAATGTTCGACTTCTTCCCGGTCGGCGGGATCTTGACGGTGATCGCCATCGTCTACCTGACCTTCGCCTACCGGCTGCTTCCGCGTCACCGCAAGGCGGCCATCGATATCGATGCGGCGCTGGCGGCCAGCGCCTATGTCACCGAAGTCGAGGTCCCCGACGACTGGAGCTTTCAGACCGACACAGTCGGCGCCTTGAAAAAAGCGGCCGAAGGCGCGGTTTCGGTGGTCGCGATCCTGCGCGGCCGCAAACGGATCGAGGCCCCGCACGCCAATCTCAAGATCCATTCCGGAGATGTCCTCCTGCTGGAGGGCGAGCAGCAGGAACTGAACCAGCTAATCGTCGCCGCCCGTCTGCGGCTGCGCGACGCCGATCGGCCGGTGGCCATGAACGAGCCGACCGAGGAGGTCCGCGTTGTCGAGGCGGTGATCGGCAGCGAGAGCGACCTGATCGGTCAGTCGGCCCGTAGCGTCACCCTTTCGCACACCCACGGCGTCAACCTGTTGGGCGTATCACGCAGCGGCCACCGAATGGCCGGCCGCCTGGCGACCATCCGTCTAAAGGCCGGCGACATCCTGGTGCTGCAAGGCGCCGAGCAGTCGCTGCCGGGGGCGCTCCAGGCGCTGGGCCTGCTGCCGCTGGCCGAACGCGAGGTGCGGCTGGGCGGGGTGCGCCATACAGTCCTGCCGGTGGCGATCCTGGCGGTGGCCATGGCCCTGGTGGCGACCGGCGTGATCCCGGTGGCGGCTGGCTTCTTCAGCGCGGCGGTGCTGGTGGTGGCCGTCGGGGCCTTGCGAATGCGTGAGGCGTACGCGGCCCTGGAGGCTCCTGTTCTGGTGCTGGTCGCGGCGCTGATCCCCGTCAGCGACACGGTGCAGAAGACCGGCGGGGCCGACCTGATCTCCGCCTGGCTCTCGGGCGCCTTTCATGGGCTGCCGCCGATCGCCACCCTGACGGCGATGATGGCCGTGGCCATGGCCGCCACGCCGTTCCTCAACAACGCCGCGACAGTGCTGATCGCCGCCCCGATCGGCATGGGCGTAGCCCAGAAACTGGGCCTGTCGCCCGATCCCTTCCTCATGGCCGTGGCGGTGGGCGCGGGCTGCGATTTCCTCACGCCAGTCGGCCACCAATGCAACACGCTCGTGCTGGGGCCGGGCGGTTACCGGTTCGGAGACTACGCCCGGCTGGGCGCGCCGCTCAGCCTGCTAATCCTACTCCTGGCGCCCTGGCTGATCGCCTGGATCTGGCCCTTCCACCCGTAGCGGAGGGGGCGGTCGGGCGACCCCGGGGGAACCCTTCGGCGGTCACGCGCGCCCCATCAATCCAGGCTCCGCCTCAAGGTCGCGCGCCGCGGGGCCGCACGGCCCTGGCATCGCTTCAACGACGGAAGCTGGCGCGCCTTGATCAATAATGGTCGCCAGCTTCGCCTTTGCCGATTTGACGCCTTAGCTCAACGGAGTGTCCAGCAGGCGGACATATTGCTGACCGCTATGCATGTCGCGCTCTACAGTCCCGCCTTGCGGCGCCTTGCGCGGATAGGAGAGTTTCACCACGCTCAGCGTGTCGACCGCGAACCGCTTCACGAGCTTGGGATCGACGCCAAAGACCTTCGCCACGGCCGCCGCCGAAAGGCCTGGGGCGTCCTTGTAGCGCGCGTAGCTCTCCGGTCCGTCGAAGAACAGATCGACCGTCACCCAGAATGGGCCGGCGTTCTTTGATCGCACCTGGTGGCAGACCTCATGCAGCTTGACCATCACGGACCTCCTTGTCCTGGACGCCGGCGCCGACCCAACGGATACGGACCAGTTCGAAGGGATCGGCCGTCTCCACGACGTGGTTGAGTTTGAACTCGAACACCTGGCCTCGCTCGATCTCGGCTGGCGAGAACGGGAAGGCGTAGCTGGGCAGCTCGATGTCCCGGCGCACCGGGAAGTGGAAGAAGTAGGGATTGCAGACCTTGGCGATCTGGGTGGCGAGAGCTTGTGTGCTGGCGGTGGCCACAAACATCAGCCCGACCTCCAGCGGCGACGGCGTCCCCGGCAGCCGAGTTTGGCCAGAGACCGCGTTCCAACCATAGGCGCGCAACGAGATGTCGAAGTCGCCGGCGGTCTCACCCATGGTCCGGCGGACGCGATCGCGCAGCGCCTCGTCCATCCGCGCCATGAAGCCGTCGAGGTCGGCCATCACCGCGCGGTCCTCGATGCCGACCAGCATGATTGTCTGAAAAGGCCCCCCCGCCGCGCCTTCCAACTTCATCGTGTAGGATTTGCGTTCCCAGCGGGAGCCGGTGACCCGCACCGTCCGCGCGTCCAGCGCGCGGTATTCCGATCCGGTCACATCCAGCACGCCGCCAGGCTCGACCAGATAGAACGGATCGCTGTTCTCGTAGAGCATGTGGGCGGCGACGGTGCGCGGCTCGCAGCGGTTGTCGGGCGACAGGGGCGCGATGTCGAAACCCTCGGCGTCGACCGAGAACAGAATGCCGGGATTCATCGGATTGACCGTGCACTGACCGCCGCATTCGGCGACCTTGGCGCCATGCCAGGCCGCCCCCGCCGCCGCGCCCCGCATCAGCGGAACGGCGGCCAGCACCGCGGTGTCGGTGGTGCGTCCCCCCAGCACGATCTCGGCGCCGCCCCGCAGGGCCGAGATGTAGGGCTCGGGCCCAAGCAGGGCCACGATGTGCGAACAGGCGTCGACCGTCGCGTCGTCCAATGGCCCCAGCGGCGCCAACGCCCGCACCTGGCCGGCGGCGTTCTTGGCCTTCAGCGTCGCCTTGTCCTGCTCGGAATAGAGCACGGCGATACGTGGGCGCAGGCCCTGTTCCTCGGCGACTTCCTGGACAATCTCCAAGGTCCAGTCGACGGCCTCGTCGCACCCGGAGGTGCCGCAGGAGCCGATCAGCAGCGGGATGCCGGCCTTGTCGCGCGCGCCCATCAGGATCGAGAGATCGCGTTTGACCGCAGCGCGGCTGTACTTGGACTTTCCCGTGCCCAGATAGGCCGGACCGCTGTCGGTGGAGCCTGCGTCCAGCGCGATGGCGTGGGCGCCGGCGGCCAAGCCGGCCTCGACCTCGTCGACCCGCACGCCCGCCCCCAGCGCCCCGCAGGGCACCAGCACCTTGACCCCGCCATCGGGAAGCTTGCCGTCGTTCATCAGGAACTCTTTCGGATCGGCGGCCGCCATCAGGCCGCTCGCAAGGGGAAGGCGCCGGTCGCCAGGCCGGCGATCAGCAGCACCAGGGATGCGGCGATGGCCCATTTCAGCGAAAACCGCTGGGCCGCGCCGACCTCGACCTTCAGAAGACCAGTCACGAGATAAATGGCCGCGATCAGCGGGCTGAGGCCATGGACCGGCTGGCCGATGATCGAGGCGCGCGCGATGGCCTCGGCCGGCACGCCGAACTTGGCGGCGGTCTCGGCGATCACCGGAAGAACGCCGAAATAGAAGGCGTCATTCGACATGAAGAAGGTCATCGGCATGCTGAGCAGCGCGGTGATCGGCGCCAGGTATGGGCCCATCTGCGGCGGGATGGCCGTCAGGGTGGCGTCGGCCATCGCCTTGACCATGCCCGTCCCCGACAGGATGCCGGTGAAGGCCCCCGCAGCGAAGATCAGCAGCACCACACCCAGGACGTTCTTGGCGTGGGCGGCCACCCGCGTCCGCTGGGTCGGGATGTCGGGATAGTTGACGATCACGGCGATTGCGAAGGCCCCCATCATCAGGGCCGGCAGCGGCGCCGCCCCGCTGACCAGCCCGACGATCAAGGCGAGGGTGAGGGCGAGGTTGAACCAGATGAGCTTGGGCCGCTTGGCCTCCGCCTCGCCGGTGTCGACCAGCGGCGCGTCGGCGGTCACGGGCTCGAGGGGCTCCACCGACAGTCGACCAAGGCGCTTGCGTTCGGAGAGACCTAACCCCCAGGCCAGGGCGAGCGTCCCGGCAAGGCCTGCGATCATGGCGGGGATCATCGGCACGAACACCGCGCTCGGCT
>NZ_DATFAV010000319.1:0-2889 GCF_035254145.1 Caulobacter sp.
GAAGGCCCAGGAACAGACCCCCGGCGACGCGAACGCCGACCAGCTGGAGGTCGTCGCCGACCTGGCCGAGCGCTACAGCTTCTCGGATCTGCGCGTCACCCACGCGCAGAACCTGGTGCTGCCGCATGTGAAGCTGGACGATCTGCCCTCGGTGTTCGCGGCCTTGCAGGCGGCTGGCCTGGCCACGCCGAACATCGACCTGGTCAGCGACATCATCGCCTGCCCGGGGCTCGATTACTGCGCCCTGGCCAACGCCCGCGCGATCCCGATCGCCCAGGACATCGCCCGCCAGTTCGCCGACCTCGATCGGGCCGAACAGGTCGGCGAGCTGAAGATCAAGATCAGCGGCTGCATCAACGCCTGCGGTCACCACCACGTGGCCCACATCGGCATCCTGGGCGTCGACAAGAAGGGCGAGGAATTCTACCAGCTCTCGCTGGGCGGCTCCGGCGCGGAAGACGCCGCGATCGGCAAGATCCTGGGCCCGGCCCTGCCGGCCGACAAGGTCGCCAGCGCCGTCGACCAGCTGGTCGGCGCCTATCTGAACGCCCGGACCGACGGCGAGCGCTTCCTCGACACCTATCGCCGCGTCGGCCTCGAGCCCTTCAAGGAGGCTGTCTATGCCCAAGCTGATTGAGTTCGCGGAGGGCGAGGCCCGCTGGGCCGAAGACGCCTTCGTCAACGTCGCCGACGAGGAGGCCATCCCCGAGAGCGGCGACGTGATCCTGTCCCTGGCCCGCTTCGAGGCCGAGGGTGACGCGCTGCTCAGCTCGAACAGCCGCCGCGTCGGCGTGCGGATCGAGTCGAACGAGGAGATCGAGGTCCTGGCCTATGACCTGCCGCGCATCGCGGTGGTGGCCCTGGCCTTCCCGAAGTACCGCGACGGCCGCGCCTATACCTCGGCCCGTCTGCTGCGGGAGCGGTTCGGCTACCAGGGCCAGATCCGCGCCGTGGGCGATGTGTTGCAGGAGCAGGCCGGCTTCATGGTCCGCGTGGGCTTTGACGCTTTCGAGCCGGCGGATGGCGCGACGCCCGAGGTCTGGAACAAGGCCGCGCGCCGCTACCGCCACGTCTATCAGCGCGCCGCGGACGATCGCCCAATTGCTCTTGAAGAACGGGCGGCGTTCGAGGAAAGGGCGCGCTGATGGCGTACGATCAGATCGGCGGGACCTCTGCTGGCCTCGCGGCTCGGCTGGACGCCGAGCTGCGCGACGCTCATCCCCTGACCATCCTGCGCGCCGCCTACGATCACTTCGGCGACAGGCTGGCCCTGGTTTCCTCGTTCGGGGCTGAGTCGGCCGTATTGCTGCACCTGGCCTCGCAGGTGTCGGCGGGCATTCCGGTGCTGTTCCTCGACACCGGCATGCTGTTCGGCCAGACGCTGGACTATCGCAAGACCACCGCCGCCAAGTTCGGCCTGACGGACGTGCGCGACCTGCGTCCGGCCTTCGCGGACCTGGCGACCCAGGACCCGAACTCGGACCTCTGGAGGACCAGCGTCGACGGCTGCTGCAACATCCGCAAGGTGTTGCCGCTGGATCGAGCCTTGGGCGGTTTCGAGGCCTGGATCACCGGGCGCAAGCGCTTCCATGGCGGTGATCGCCTCTCCCTGCCGGTGGTCGAAGAGGCCGACGGCAAGGTCAAGTTCAATCCCTTGGCCAACTGGGGCAAGTCCGAGCTGGACGCCTATGTGGCCGAGCACCAGCTGCCCGCCCATCCCCTGGTGGCCCAGGGCTACGCCTCAATCGGCTGCTGGCCCTGCACCCAACCCTCGGACGATGGCCGCTCGGGTCGCTGGGCCGGACAGGAAAAGACCGAGTGCGGCATCCACGTCGCCCGCGCGCCAGGCGTCGCGCCGAATGTGGGCGGGGATATCTGAGCCTTAAGATGCTCCCCCGCGATGCGGGGAGCTGTCGCGGAGCGACTGAGGGGGCTAACGCGGCCAATATCCAGCTGGCCTCCACCTCCCCCGCAAAGCGGGGGAGGATCTAAGGACCGTCTATTCCCCCGGCCGGTACGTCTTCACGGCGTGTTTCTTCACGTCCTCCGGATAGAAATACACATCCCGCAGGTTCCCCAGGCTGTAGCGCAGCGCCTGGTCGTTGAAGTGCGGCGAGGCCGGATCGCCGCTTTCGCCGCCGGCCGAGACGGCGCGGGCGCGGACCTTGTCGCCGAACTCCACGACCGCCACGAAGCTGTTGCCCAGGGTACCGTAATATTTCTTGGTCCCCGGCCAGCGCTTGGCGCCGAACGAGGCCAGGGAGCCCCACTGGGCCGAGGTGAACGGCACCGGGATGCTGGCCTTCTCATCATCGAAGGTCTGGACGATCGATCCGTCGTTGCGCTGGAAGCGGTTGATTTCGCCCCAGGGCGTCTTCCACGAGCCGAAGTCGGCCGTCAGGCGATCCGAGGCCTCGGCCAAGGCGGTGAGCTTCTCGGCGGGCGTCAACTTGTCGGCCATGTAGTCGTAGGTGTTGAGGCCCTGGGCCTTGGCCGCCGGCGCGGCCTTGGCCCACATCGCCTCGCCCCAGAACACGGCCAGCGAGGTTTGCGTCGAGCGGGCCGACCATTTGCGGTCCCAGGCGCTCAGCGCCGCGACCTGTTCGGCCACCTTGGCCTTGACCGGGTCACCGTCCGGCGTGGCGGCGTAGGCCGCCTCCAGCGTCGGGATCAGCCGCGCGAAGGCGGTCAGGTACGGGTCGTAGGCCTTGTCGATCAGGCCGCCCAAGGTGAGGTTCTTGACGTCCTTCAGCACCAGCTCGGCGTGAAGACCGCGCGGGTTTTCGCCGGCCGTGTCCATGTACTTCGGGAAGTCCGCCTTCCTGGGGCTGTAGGGACCGGCGGCCGTCCAGGGCCAGTTGTTGGTGTTGAAGGCCCAGCCGGTGGGCG
>NZ_DATFAV010000320.1:0-11633 GCF_035254145.1 Caulobacter sp.
CCAGGCGGTCGGAACCCTGATGCGGTTCGAGGCCGGCGCCTGGGAGGCGCTCACACCGGCCGAGGGCGTCCTGGCCTGGGTCAAGGACGAGAACCAGCTGGTCGCCTTCGACGGCGCGGCCTGGACCCCGCTGTCGGCGACCTTCCGTAGCCTGACCGCCGCGGCGTCGCCGAACCTCGCCAACACGCGGCTCGAGATCCTGGAGCAGGAGGTCACCCTGTCGGGCGCCTCGACGGCGACTAGCATCGCGATCCCGAACCGCGCCATCGTGCTGGCGGTCTCGACCCGGACCACCGTCGCGATCACCGGCGCGACCGCCTACAACTGCGGTGTCTCGGGCGACGCCAGCAAGTTCGGCGGCTCTCTGGGCGTGGCCAAGAATTCCAGCAACATCGGGGTGGTCGGACCGACGGCCTACTACGCCGACACGCCCGTGGTGATCAGCGCCGTCGGCGGAAACTTCGTCGCCGGCAAGGTGCGGGTGGCGATCCACGTGATGCGCTTCGACGCTCCGGCGGCGGTCGTCTAGATCCTCCCCCCGCGCGGCGGGGGAGGTGGCCCAGAGGGCCGGAGGTGGCAAGCTGGGCGAACGCCGTGTTGGCCCCCTCAGTCGCTCCGCGACAGCTCCCCCATATGACGGGGGAGCATCTTCGGCGCCTTGACCAGCGTCAGCCCCTCCGCTACACGCCGCCTCACCTTTGGGGAGTAGCCGCCCGCGCCTATCAGCGGGCCCCGCCGTCAACACACTTGGTCCTCTTTTTTCGAGAGGGGAACCATGGCGCGGGGAAGGGAAGCGGACCTGACGCTTCCTTGGCGAGACCAATGGCGCCGATTTCCATCCGGGCCGGGTGGGCGTCGACGCTATTGGCATGCGCCCGGCCCGGAGGACTATTTCAGTGGAAGCCCTGCTCGTCTCGACCCTGGTCGTGGCCATCGCCGAGATCGGCGACAAGACCCAGCTTCTGGCCATCATCCTGGCCACGCGGTTCAAGAAGCCCATCCCCATCATTCTCGGCATTCTGGTCGCCACCCTGGCCAACCACGCCCTGGCCGCGACCGCCGGCTACTGGGTGTCGGACTTCCTGAGCGGCGTCTGGTTCAAATGGGCGATCGCCATCTCGTTCATCGCCATGGCCGCCTGGGCGCTGATCCCCGACAAGGCCGACGACGAGGAAGCCGGCGGCGCGAGCCGGTACGGCGTCTTCCTGACCACCACCATCGCCTTCTTCCTGGTCGAGATGGGCGACAAGACCCAGATCGCCACGGTGGCCCTGGGCGCCAAGTTCCACTCCATCGCCTGGGTCGCCGCCGGCACCACCCTGGGCATGATGATCGCCAACGTCCCGGCCGTGTACCTGGGCGAGGCCGCGACCAAGGTCGTGCCGCTGAAGTACGTCCGCATCGGCGCGGCGGTGATCTTCCTGGGGCTGGGTCTGTGGCAGGTGGCGGAGCTGACAGGGTTTCTCAGATAGACCTTGAAAGCTGTCATCCCGGCCAAGTGCGAAGCACGCCGAGCCGGGACCGCCGGAAGCGCTGGGCTTTCCGCGATCCCGGCTCTCCGCTGCGCTACGGCCGGGATGACAATGATGAGGGAGCCGCTATGACGGGCGAAGCAAGGAGTTCGCCCCCTTATGACCCAACGCGGCTGGGAGTTCTGGATCGATCGCGGCGGCACCTTCACCGACATCGTCGCGCGGCGTCCGGACGGTTCTCTGGTCACCCATAAGTTGCTGTCCGAGAACCCCGAGCACTACGCCGACGCCGCCGTGGCGGGCGTCCGGGCGCTGCTCCCCGAGGGGGAGGCGATCGACGCGGTGAAGATGGGCACCACCGTCGCCACCAACGCCCTGCTCGAGCGCAAGGGCGAACCGACGGTGCTGGCGATCACGGCGGGTCATGCCGACGCCCTGCGGATCGGCTATCAGGCGCGGCCCAAGCTGTTCGAGCGCCACATCGTCAAGCCGGAGGCCCTCTACGATCGCGTCGTCGAGATCGACGAGCGGATGAGCGTCGAGGGGCAGGTGCTGCGACCGCTTGACGAGACCGCCGCGCGGGCCGGCTTGCAGGGCGCCTTCGACGCCGGCTTCCGGGCCGTGGCCGTCGTGCTGCTGCACGGCTTCCGCTTCACCGACCACGAAGCGCGGGTGGCGGCGATCGCCCGCGAGATCGGCTTCACGCAAGTGTCGGTCAGCCACGAGGTCAGCCCGCTGATGAAGCTGGTCGGGCGCGGCGACACCACGGTGGTCGACGCCTATCTGTCACCGGTCCTGCGTCGCTATGTGGATCAGGTCGCCAGCGCTCTTCAGACAAAGGAAGATGGGGGCCACGGCGCGCGGCTGCTGTTCATGCAGTCGAACGGTGGCCTGACCGATGCGCGGGCCTTCCGTGGCAAGGACGCCATCCTGTCCGGTCCGGCCGGCGGCGTGGTCGGCATGGCGCGGACGGCCGCCGAGGCCGGGTTCGAGCGCGTGATCGGCTTCGACATGGGCGGCACCTCGACCGACGTCTGCCACTACGCCGGCCAGTACGAGCGGGCGTTCGAGACCGTGGTGGCGGGCGTGCGGATGCGCGCGCCGATGATGAATATCCACACCGTGGCGGCCGGCGGCGGCTCGATCTGCGCCTTCGACGGCGCGCGCCTGCGGGTAGGACCGGCCTCGGCCGGCGCCGTGCCGGGACCGGCGGCCTATCGCCGGGGCGGGCCGCTGACGGTGACCGACTGCAACGTCATGCTGGGCAAGCTGCGGCCGGGGTTCTTCCCCAAGGTGTTTGGGCCCAACGCCGACCAGCCGCTTGACGCCGACGCGGTGACGCGCGGCTTCGAGGCCATGGCCGACGAGATTTTGGCGGCGACCGGCAAGGCCATGTCCCCGCAGGAGGTGGCCGAGGGCTTCGTCACCATCGCCGTCGAGAACATGGCCAAGGCCGTGCGGCAGATCTCGATCCAGCGGGGCTACGACGTCACCCGCTATGTCCTGGCCTGCTTTGGCGGGGCGGGCGGCCAGCACGCCTGCCTGGTGGCCGACGCCCTGGGCATGACCCGGGTGATGATCCACCCGTTCGCCGGCGTGCTCAGCGCCTACGGCATGGGCCTGGCCGACCTGCGGCTGATCCGCGAGGAGACGGTCGAGCGGCCGCTGGACGACGCCGGCGATCTCGCCGAGCGCGCGAAGGTGCTGGCGCGCGAGGCCGAGGCGGCCCTGCTGGCGCAGGACGTGCCGATAGCCTCGGTCGAGACGGTGGCCAGCTTGCGGGTCAAGTACGCTGGGACCGACACGCCGCTGGTCGCGCCGTTCGGCGACGCCGCCGCCGTCCGCGCCGCGTTCGAGGACCTGCACCAGCGCCGCTTCGGCTTTACCTCGCCCGCGACGCCGCTGGTGGTCGAGGCGTTGTCTATCGAGGCGATCGGCCGTTCCGACGCCGGAGAGGCGCCGGACTTGAAATTCGTTGGAGCAATCGAGGCTGGCCCGCTCGCTACTGTCGAAACCCGCATGGCCGGCGCGCTTCACGCCACGCCGGTGTTCGACCGCGACGCCTTGGCCATCGGCGCCGAGGTTCTTGGTCCCGCCATCATCCGCGAAGCCACCGGGACCACCGTCGTCGAGCCCGGCTGGCGCGCGACCGTTGACGCCCGCCTGAACCTGATCCTCGACCGCGTCGTCGCCCTGCCAGCCCGCAAGGCCATTGGGACGCAGGCCGATCCGGTCATGCTGGAGGTGTTCAACAACCTCTTCATGGCCGTCGCCGAGGAGATGGGGTTCGCCCTGCAGAACACAGCCTATTCGGTCAACATCAAGGAGCGGCTGGACTTCTCCTGCGCCCTGTTCGACCGCCAGGGAAACCTGATCGCCAACGCCCCGCACATGCCGGTGCACCTAGGCTCGATGGGCGATAGCGTGCGGGCGATCCGCGGCGCGCGCGAGCATGATGGGCGGGGCATGAAGCCCGGCGACGTCTACATGCTGAACGCCCCCTATAACGGCGGCACCCACCTGCCGGACGTCACGGTGGTCATGCCCGTCTTCGATGCGGCTGGCGGCCTGTTGTTCTATGTCGCCGCGCGCGGCCACCAGGGCGACATCGGCGGGATCACGCCGGGCTCCATGCCGCCGACCAGCAAGACGGTCGAGGAAGAGGGTGTCCTGATCGAGAACTTCCTGCTGGTCGAGGGTGGTCGTTTCCGCGAGGCGGAGACGCGGGCGCTGCTGGCCTCGGGAAGGTGGCCGGCCCGCAATCCCGACCAGAACATCGGCGACCTGAAGGCCCAGATCGCCGCCTGCGCGCGCGGGGCGCAGGCTTTGACGTCGATGGTCGCCGAGTTCGGGCAGGATGTCGTCGAGGCCTATATGGCCCACGTTCAGGACAACGCCGAGGAAGCCGTCCGACGCGTGCTGGCGACGATGCGGAGTGGGGCGTTCGCCTACGAGCTGGACGACGGCGCGGTGGTCAAGGTGGCCATCGAGGTCGATCAGGAGGCCCGCACCGCCCGTGTCGATTTCACCGGAACCAGCGCTCAGGTCCCGACCAACTTCAACGCCCCGGCCTCGATCTGTCGGGCGGCGGCGCTGTAC
Source organism: Caulobacter sp. (assembly GCF_035254145.1). Taxonomy (GTDB): domain Bacteria; phylum Pseudomonadota; class Alphaproteobacteria; order Caulobacterales; family Caulobacteraceae; genus Caulobacter. The sequence continues at coordinate 4,572 of NZ_DATFAV010000320.1, forward strand.
GTCTTCCGCACCCTGGTCGACGACGAGATCCCGATGAACGACGGCTGCCTGCGGCCGGTCGAGCTGGTCATTCCCGAAGGCTCGATGCTGCGGCCGCGCTATCCGGCGGCGGTGGTGGCCGGCAATGTCGAGACCAGCCAGGTCGTGGTCGACGCCCTTTACGGGGCGCTGGGCGTGATGGCCGCCGCTCAGGGGACCATGAACAACTTCACCTTCGGCGACGAGCGGCGGCAGTACTACGAGACCATCTGCGGCGGATCGGGCGCCGGGCCGGACTTCGACGGGACCGACGCGGTCCAGACCCACATGACCAACAGCCGCCTGACCGATCCGGAGGTGCTGGAAGCGCGCTATCCCGTGCTGGTCGAGGTCTTCAAGGTCCGCCACGGCTCGGGCGGCAATGGGACGCATCGCGGCGGCGACGGCGTGGTGCGAAAGATCAGCTTCCGCGAGCCGATGACCGCGACCTTGCTCTCGAACCGCCGACGCGTGCCGCCGTTCGGCCTTGAGGGCGGGGAGGCGGGCGCTTTGGGCGCGGCGAGAATCGAACGGGCCGACGGTTCGGTCCAGGCGATGACCGCCACCGATCTGGTCGAGGTCGGCGCGGGCGACGCCATCGTCATCGAGACGCCGGGCGGCGGCGGCTGGGGGAGTGCGTAATGGCCACGGCTTCGATTTTGTTCGTCTGCCTGGGCAACATCTGTCGGTCGCCCCTGGCCGAAGGCGCCTTCCGAGCCGAGGCCGAGCGGCTGGGTCTGGACGTCGTGGTCGACTCCGCCGGCACTGGCGGCTGGCATGCCGGAGAGCCGCCCGACCCGCGCTCCATCGCCGTGGCCCGCCGCAACGGCGTCGACATCAGCCGGCAACGGGCCCGCAAGGTGACCAAGGACGATTTCCGAGCCTTCACACACATCTACGCCCTGGACGACACCAATCTCGCCGGCCTGCGGGCCCTGGCGCCGCGCGACGCGACGGCGGAGCTGGGGCTGCTGCTGGACCTCGTGCCCGGCCATGAGGGGCGCGCGGTGGCCGACCCCTACTATGGCGACGGCGGCGACTTCGACGTGACCTGGAGGGATGTCGCCATGGCGGCCCAAGCCCTGGCGGCGCGGCTGGCCGATGCGGCGCGCACCGCCAATGAGCAGTGGATATAGGGCGAACTCAGGAGTTTAGTGCAGCGTCGGCCGCTGGATCTCGGCCGGCGCCTCGGGCTCGTCGAACCGCAGCGGCAAGGCCAGATCCTCGGTCGCCAGCGCCATGTTCAGGAAGCGGGCGGTGACGATCACCGCTTCCGGCGCCATCACCAGGCCTTCCAGCAGACGAGCGGCGATCTCCGGCGAGGCGGGGCAGACGCCGCAGGCCGTGATCAGGCGTTGCTCGTCCTCGGCATAGCCTTCGCGGCAGGGCGCGGAGATGCAGAGGGGGCGACGCACCTGGCCTTCGACCGTGGTCATCATCAGGATGAAAGCCGCCGCGACGCGGGACGAAACCAGAGCGCCGGCCTCGCGCGACAACCGCGCGCCCGGTTCCTGACCCAGGACCCGGGCGGTCACCCATTGGCGCAGCATCCACAGCAGGATGCGCTCGCCTCGCGCCAAATCCGTCGGGCCGCAGTCGCTCAGGGTCGTGTCGTGGAAAGGATCGGGCCGCACGCCGAAATCTCCTCGCCCGGCAGGGGGCCGACACCCGCCTAGAGCGACCGATCTCGATGAGCGGCCCGACGCGTCTTGCGAACGCCTCTCAAATAGAGGTGATCCATATTTGAGAGTCAATCGCAAAAACGATCGGTGCGATTATCCGCCGAAACCGCCGCGATAACTGCTGCTGTGGGCGTAGCTGCGGCCGCCGCCGAAACCGCCGCGGGAAACGACGGAGGTGCGGGTCTGGACCTTGGGCGGGGCGTTGCGGATCGCGTCCGGCGGGTCGATGCTTTCGCGTGTGATGACCGTGCGGCCGCTGCCGTAGTCGCGTCCCAGCCGGCCGCCCCAGGTCGAATAGTAGCCGTCGTCGCCGCGATAGAGGCCGGTGCCGCGATAGTAACCGCCGCCGCCGTCCAGCATCCGCCCGATCACGAAGCCGGCCAGCAGGGGCGTGAAGAAGCTGCCGTCGCCGGCCTGGCTGCGCGGCACGCAATTGCCGACGCCGTAGACATCCTCGCACGAGGCCCGGGCCTCATAGCGGGGGGCGTTCTTCTCGTCGTCCTTCTGGGCGGCGGCGTAGGAGGTCTCGCACTGCTGGTCGGGGACCTCGTTGGCCGCCTTGCACTCCTCGAGCGTCTTGTAGCTGAACGCCTCGACCTGTTCGCCGCGGTTGGGGTCCCAGCTGGCCTGGGCGCCGGGATCGTCGCAGCCGGCCAGGGTCAGGCTGGCCGCGCCGGCCAGCATGGTGGTCAGCTGCAGGGAGGCCGAGCGTTTGCGCGTGCTCATCGCTGCGCTCCTCAAGAGGTCATGCAGGCGGCGTTCAGGACGCCGACCGCGATGGAGATCCCGGCCAGATAGACGCCGATCGCGGTCTCGCCGTTCTCGATCCTCGCCTTGACATCGGGCAGGGCGACCAGACGCACGCCGGTGAAGGCCGCGATCTGGATGACGCCGGCCAGGGTCGCCCAGGCGGCGAATTCCACCAGACTGACGGTGTGGCTGAGCGCCGAGGCCAAGGGCAGGACATAGCCGATCAGAGCGCCGGCCAGGGCGATGGCCGCGGCGGCGTTGCCTTGCCGGATCAGCGCCTTCTCGTTGTAGGGCGTCACCCACTGATAGATGTATTTGAAGGCGATGGTGAACAGGCCCGCCGCCACGAAGGCGATCATGAAGGCGATCGCCCCGTCCTGGAATGCGCTGAAGTCGAACATGCGGCGGCTCCCTATGCTCTGAACTCGGCCACCGACAGCGGCAGGCCGATCATCGTTTCTTGCGTCACGTCGCCGTCCTCGGGCTCCGCCGTCAGCGCCAGCAGCAGCTCGCGGCCGTCGCCACCCGAAAGCTCACGGTGGAACAGCATGGTGGTCTGAAACAGGCGGCGGTCGGGCGCGTCGGCCTCGCGATCATAATAGACGTTCTCCCAGAGGGTCACCGGGTCCTGCTGCTCGGCGTCCTCGCCGAACCAGAAGCGGCGATACTCGGGCAGGCCCTCGGGCTGGAACGTCCGTGCGCGCAGGCGCTGGTTCCAGGCGGCCTTGTCGGCGGCGTCGCCCGGATAGGCGCTGGCCCACGGGACGAAGACCGTGAAGTCGTTGGCGCGCTGGCCCTCGCGGTCGTCCGACACGACCTGGAACAGGATCTCGTCGTCCGTATAGAAGCGATGCACGAACGCGCCGTCGTTCAGCTGGATCAGGCCCTGGGCGGTGATCTCCAGCGTGTCGCGGTCGAGGGCGAACCTGGTCTCGGTCCCAAAGCGTCGCCAGGCCAGCGGGTCCAGAACCACGGTCCGGCCGATCGTCACGTTGCGGATGACAGGCAGGGCGGGGCGCGAGGCGTCCTTCCTGCCGAAAAGCTTTCCGAACATCGCGGTTCGCGAGCCCTCAAATTTCCGACTGGCGTTCCTAACTGATGGGTGACGCCAGCTCTACGTCAGGGCGCGCTTGCCCCGAGGTGAAGTCGGACGCAGGATGACGGCGAACCGTGTCTTGTCAAGCGTACATGTTATGCGTACATGTAACGCATGCCTGCCAAACCGACGAGAGGCGCTCAGGCCGCCGAAAGGACCCGCGCGTGGCGTGAAGCCCGTCGGAACGCCGGCTTCGTGAAGATCGAAGTCTGGGCGCCGGCGACCTGCAAGCCCGACATCCTCTCGGCCGTCCAGGCTATCGTCGTGGAGTCGGCCCGCGGGCCGGCCCTGAAGACCAACCCCAACCCTCCCAAGGGCCACAGACACATGGACTCCGTTATCGACACCGCCTGGACGATCCACACCCTGCGCGACGGACTGGTGGAAAGCGCGCTCGTGCGCGAGGACGAGATGACCGTCACCGTGGTCGAGGGCGTCGAGCCCGTGCTGCTGGTGGTCATGCACGAGTTCGGCGATCTGCCGATCTATGTCAGCGGCGGCTCGCTGCAGTTGGTCGTCTCGACCCTGCTGTGGGCGTGCGACGAGCAGAACGACCGCGCGGCCTTCAACGAATTCCTGCTCAAGGCCCAGAAGATCGTGCCCCTGTCGAACTTCGGCATCACCACGGTCGACGGCCGCGACTACTACGAGCTGATGGGCGAGATCTCGTCCAAGACCACCCTGCAGACCCTGGTGATCGAGCTGCGCACCCTGGCCGACAACGCCATCGCCGCCGCCAGCGACCTGCGCGACACCTTCGAAAAAAGCCGCGTCGCGGCCGCTTAAAAGAACAGAGACCTGGAGACCTTCGTATGTCGATCTGGAGCAAGCTCTCGGCCCTGTTCCGTGGGACCGCGCATGACGGCGCGCAGACCATCGTGGACGCCAACGCGCTGAGGATCCTGGACCAGGAGATCCGCGACGCCGACAACGCCCAGGGCAAGGCCCGGGACGAACTGGCCAAGCTGGTCGCCCGCCGCCGCGCCCTGGAGACCGAGGTCGCCCAGCTGACCGACCAGTCGCGCAAGTACGAGTCCTCGGCGCGCGCGGCGATGAGCAAGGGCGACCAGGCCCTGGCCCTGGAAGTGGCTCAGCGCATCGCCGATCTCGAGAAGGATGCGGGTCAGAAGTCGACCCAGATGACCGAGCTGCGCGCCGCCGAGGAGAAGCTGCGCACGATCATCGCCCAGACCGACACCAAGGTCGAAGCGCTGCGTCGCGAGATCGAGATCGTCAAGGTCAACGAGAGCGTCCAGAAGGCCCAGGCGGCCGTGATCTCGCGCTCGGGCTCGGCCAGCGGCGTCGTCGGCTCGGCGGCTGACAGCCTCAAGCGCATCAAGGAGCGCCAGTCGGTGCGCGAGGAGCAGTTCAAGCTCCATAACGAGGCCGAGGAGCGCAAGACCGGCGCGGATCTCGACGCAAAGCTGGCCGCGGCGGGCATCCTGCCGGGCGGCGGCGGAGCCGAGGACGTGCTGGCCCGCCTGATGGCGCCTAAGGACGAGGCTCTGCCATCGCCGCTGCTGGCGATCGAGGACAAGGCGAAGGCCGGTTCCAAGGACGCCTGATGCGCCGCCTCTCCCTGACTCCTCGGCCGGACTGGAAGTCCAAGGCCGAGGCGGTCGGCTTCACCTGGCATCACGCCGACGGCCGTCGCTACTGGGACGAGCGGGCCGTCTACGCCTTCACGTTGGAGGAGGTCGAGGGCCATCTGGAGCCCGCGACCGAGTCGCTGCACAAACTCTGTCTGGATCTGGTCGACGACGCGGTGAAGAGCGACGCGCTGATGGCGCGCCTGCAGATCCCCGAAGCTTCCCGCGATGTGGTCGCCGCCTCGTGGACGGCGCGCGACCCGTCGCTCTATGGCCGCTTCGATTTCTTCTACGACGGGGCCGGGCCGCCCAAGCTCTACGAATACAACGCCGACACGCCGACCAGCGTCTATGAAGCCGCCGTCTTCCAATGGCTGTGGCTGGAGGACCTGATCCAGCGGGGCGTGTTGCCCGAGAGCACGGACCAGTTCAACAGCCTGCACGACCGGCTGGCCGAGCGGTTCAAGGCGATCTTTCCGAACGGTGGCTTCGTCCACTTCGCCAGCGATCCGGACTTCGTCGAGGACCGCCAGACGGTGCGGTTCCTGGAGGACATGGCGCGGCTGGCGGGGCTTGAGCCGAAGTTCGTCCCGACGACGGAGATCGGCCTGGACGCCGACGGACGCTTTGTCGACCAGGACAACTACATCATCGGCGCGATGTTCAAGCTGTACCCGTGGGAGGACATGCTGCGCGAGCCTTACGCCGCCAACATCGCCGGCTCCAAGACCCTGTTCCTGGAACCGCCGTGGAAGGCGGTGCTGTCCAACAAGGCGCTGCTGCCGCTCTTGTGGGAGCGACACCCAGGCCATCCGAACCTGCTGGAGACCTATTTCGACGACGATCCCAAGGTCGAGCGTCTGGGCTCCAGCTACGCCCGCAAGCCGCTGTTCAGCCGCGAAGGCGCGAACGTCGAGCTTTGGAAGGACGGCCGCAGGGGCAGGGTGCTGGACCAGGGCTATGGCGCCGAGGGCTGGATCCGCCAGGAGCTGAAGCCGCCTCCCAGGTTCGGCGTGAACTATCCGGTGGTCGGCTCCTGGGTCGTCGGCGACCAGCCGGCCGGCGTGGGCGTCCGCGAGGATCGGGGACGGGTGACGCGCGACCGCTCACGCTTCGTGCCGCACATCATCGAGGGCTAGAGCCCGCGGAGCACCGCGACCGCCTCGGCCACCGCCGCCTGGCTCGTGTCTCGCAACTCGGGCGGGACGAAGCCCATCTCGCCCAGCTTCGAGGCCGGGTCGGCCCCGGGGACCGGGCCGCCGAACGAGCCGTGGACCTCGCGCACCCCGGTCCGGCTCACCAGGCTGGCCAGGTTGCCCGGCCGAACGCCGGCTCCGGCCATCACGCCGATGCAGCCGGCCGCCCGCGCGACGAGCTCGGCGATGCGCTCGGCCCCGGCCTCGGCCGTCAGGGCCCCGCCCGAGGTCAGCACCCGCTCGAAGCCCAACGCGATGGCCGCCTCCAGCGCGGCCGCCTGGTCGGGAACGATGTCGATCGCGCGATGCAGGGTCAGGCCCAGGCCCTGGGAATGCTCGACCAGGATCTCCAGAACGTCGAGATCCAGTTCGCCGTTGGCGCGGCTGGCGCCGATCACGACCCCGGCCAGGCCATACAGCCGGACCGCGTCGATGTCCCGCCGCATGGCGTCGATGTCGCCGTCGTCGTAGCAGAAGTCACCGTTGCGCGGCCGGATCATCGAATAGACGGGAATCGGCGCCTGCGTCGCCAGCGCCATCAAGCCCGGCGCCGGCGTCAGGCCCTGCAAGCCGAGGGCCGCGCAAAGTTCGATGCGATCCGCGCCACCGGCGATCGCCGCCGCCAATCCGGCGGGCGTATCGACACAGACTTCCAGCAGGATGCGCCCTTCCACGAGATTGTTGGCGGCGGTCATGATCTCTCTCCGGTCGTGATACGGATTCGGCGGTCT
>NZ_DATFAV010000321.1:0-9741 GCF_035254145.1 Caulobacter sp.
GGCGCGCCTGGTCTACGAACCGCTGACCGCGCGGCCGGCCCGGCTGTACGGCGAAGGCGGCTCGCACTACCAGCGCCAGGGTCTGAAGCTCTCGAAGCATTTCAAGATCTGGTCCTGACGGCTCTCGGCGGAGCTGTCGCAGGTTCGCGCCGCGCGGCAACGCGCCGCACTACATCTGGTGGACACTGCGTGCCTTTGCACAAATTCTAGTCCGGCTCTCGCGAAGGCGTCTCCTTGAGTCGCCGGGCGCGGAGAGCGGCTAAAGTGCACGGAGTCCCGTCTTGGCTCGCATCGTTCAAGACCCGTTTCTGATCCTCCAGGGGCGCGTGGACGCGTGGGAGCGCTGCGCGCGTATCCCGGGTTGCGACAAGTCCATGTGGCGCCAGGACGCCCAGGGGCGGGTGATCCGCTGGTCCGACTTCGGCGACCGCTTCTCGCGCTACGGCTGGCAAGTGGTGAGCCGCCCTCGACCCGGGGTTCTGGGCCGCGCCCTGGCCGCCAAGCGACTCGAGGCCACCCATTGGCGAGGCCTGACCCCGGACGCCCTCCGCTCCGATCCGTTCCTGGGACGCGAAGCCGCCTGAAAACGCCAGGATTTTCCGGCGTTTAGTCATCTATCCTAGACAATATGACAACTTCGCTTGACATGTCGGACCGATAATGACAACTTTCCTTGTCATTTCGATTGGGGAGCTTGTCATGAGCGGTGAGGTTGGGCGCCAGGGGAAGCGCCAGATGTTGGCGCAGCAGATCTTGGTCGGGTGTTTCCTGGCCGGCGGGGTCGCCGGGGCCGGCAGCTACCTGCTGAGCGATCTGGAGATCGTGCTGCCGCGGGGGCTGCTGTTGGCCGCCAGCATCCTTGTCATCGTGGCGATGTTCGCCGCCTCGGTCGTCTACTGGCGCAACATCGACGAGGCCGCGCGCGAGGCCCACAAGTTCGCCTGGTTCTGGGGCGGCACGGGCGGCATGCTGGCGATGCTGCCGATCGCGGTCCTGATCAGCTCGGAACGGCTGGTCGCGGTCCTTGGCCAGCGCCCGCCCGCCGAATGGGTGACCCTTGGGTTCATGTCGCTGCTGACCGCCCAGCTGATCGGCTACGGCCTGGTCTGGGCCGGCTGGTGGCTGCGCCAGCGCTGATCCTCAACGTCGAAGGGAGAGCCTCATGGCCCAGAAAACATCGCCTTGGCTGAAGTGGGTTTTGTTCCTCGCCGGCGTGGTCGCGCTATCGGCCGTGCCCTTCTTCCTGGCCTTCTCGCACTTGGTCAGGGGCGTGGCCTTTCCGATCGCGGTCTTCGTCTGGTTCGTGGTCTTCCTGGCCTACGTCTTCTACGGCAGCGCGCGGCTTAAGACCGGTCGGATCGGTCCCGTCATGCAGCGCTATCGGCGCAGGCTTGCGGTGGCCATGATGAGCTACTGCGTCCTGCTGATGGGGTCGCTCTATCTGCTTCGTGGCGTGAGCCTGTCGGGCCCGCTGTTGTGGTTCGTCGCCGCCGCGCCGGCCCTTCCCATTCTCGGCGTGCTTGTCGTGATGGGCCTCTACTTGAAGGAAGAGCCGGACGAGTTCGAGCGCGCGGTGCATGTCGAGGCGATGATCTGGGGTCTCGGTGTCGTGCTGGCGGTCACCACCGTCTGGGGCTTCCTCAGCAACGCCAAGGTGGTCGCCGCGCCGCCGCTGTTCCTGGTGTTCCCGCTCTTCTGCCTGTCCTGGGGGCTGAGCCAGCCTCTGATCCGCAGGCGTTACCTATGAAGAACCGCCTGAAGGTCCTGCGCGCCGAGCGGGACTGGAGCCAGGCTGACCTGGCCGAGCGGCTCGAGGTCTCGCGTCAGACCGTCAACGCCCTGGAGACGGGCAAGTACGACCCCAGCCTGCCGCTGGCCTTCAAGATCGCCCGGCTGTTCGGCCAGCCGATCGAGGCGATCTTCCAGGACGAAGCCTGACACATCGCCTCCCGGCGGCTTTCGACCCTTTCGCTCGGCGCGGCGTCGCCGAACCCTTTCGCGCGCCTGTTCAAGGAGAACGTCATGCGCAAACCCATCCGCCGCTTCGCCATCCTGATGGCCATGTTGTCCGCCCTGGGCGTGTTCGGCGGCCGTCACGCCCACGCCGCGACCCAGGACCGGATGAGCGTGACCGTCACCGGCAAGGGACCTGATGTCGTGCTCATTCCAGGCCTGGCCTCGTCCGGCGCCGTCTGGGACGCCACGGTCAGTCAGTTGTCGGCCACCCATCGCGTCCATGTCGTCCAGGTGGCGGGCTTCGCCGGCGCGCCCGTCGCCGGCGACGCCGAGGGGCCGGTGGTCGAGCCTCTGGTCGAGGCGGTGGACGCCTACATCAAGGCCGCCAAGCTGAAGTCGCCGGCCGTGATCGGTCATTCGATGGGCGGCTTCATGGGCCTCTTGCTGGCCGAGCGCCACCCGGAGGATGTCGGCCGGCTGCTGGTCGTCGACAGCCTGCCGTTCTTCCCGCTGCTGTTCTCGCCCGCCGCCACGCCCGAAAGCGTCAGGCCGCAGGCCGCGGCGATGCGCGATGGCGTGGTCGCCATGAGCCCCGAGGCGTTCGCGAGCCAGCAGGCGATGACCATGCCGCGCTTCGTCAAGTCGACGGAGGGCCAGAAGCTGGCGCTGGAATGGTCGAAGGCCTCTTCGCAATCGGTGGTCGGCCGCGCGATGTACGATCTGATGACCACCGACGCCCGGGGCGGTCTGGCTGGGGTCAAGGCGCCGATCACGCTGCTCTATCCCTACGATCCGGCCATGGGCGCGCCGCCCGCGACGATCGACAAGATCTACGCCGACGCCTACGCGGCCCAGCCCGGCGCGGTCCTGAAGCGGATCGACGATAGCCGCCACTTCATCATGCTCGACCAGCCCAAGGCGTTCGCCGAGGCCGTCGAAGCCTTCCTGAAATAGTCGGCGCTCGCGCGGCGGTCCTTGCGCTCGCGGTCGCCTCGCCTGAATTCTAGAAGCGAAACGGAGATCCCATGCTTCTCAAGATCGGTTGTTCACTGCGCCGCCTGGCGGCGGGTCTGGCCTCTGTCCTAGCGCTTGGCGTGGGGGGAACGGCCCTGGCCGAGCCCGCCCTGTGGGCGATCAAGGACAGCGACTCGACCATCTACCTGTTCGGCACGGTTCACGTGCTCAAGCCCGACACCCAATGGCGGTCGGCCAAGATCGACCAGGCCTTCAAGAGCAGCGCCGACCTGACGCTGGAAATCGTCGGCGCCGACGATCCGGCGGTCATGCAGCCGCTGGTCCTGAAGTACGGCCTGGATACGGCCCATCCGCTGTCGGCCAAGATCGGGGCCGATCAGTTCAAGCGGGTCGCCGAAGTGGCCCAGGGCGGCGGCGTGCCGCCCCAGGTCCTGGAGTCGATGCGCCCGTGGCTGGCGGCGGTCTCGCTGTCGATGGCCCCGGTGATCAAGGCCGGCTATGACCCCCGCAGCGGCGTGGAGCAAGTGCTGGCCAAGTCGGCCAAGGAGACCGGCAAGGTCGAGGCCGCGCTGGAGACGCCCGAGCAGCAGATCCGCTTCTTCGCCGACCTGCCGCCGCAGACCGAGGCCGACTTCCTGCGCGCCACGCTGGAGGACGCCGACGAGGGCGTCGACAAGATCGACAAGATGGTCGCCGCCTGGGCCGCAGGGGATACGGCCGCGCTGGAGGCCGAGTTCGTCTCCGACATGAAGGGCAAGTATCCCGAGCTCTACGATCTGCTGATCGTCAAGCGGAACGAGGACTGGGCGCGCCAGCTGAAGGCCAAGCTGGCCGGCTCGGGCGTCAGCTTCGTCGCCGTCGGCTCGGGACACCTGGTGGGTCCCGACAGTGTCCAGGCCCAGCTGGCCAAGCTGGGGATCAAGGCCAAGCGGGAAGAGTAGGGCGGCCTATTCCGCCGCCCGAGACGGCATGTAGATCGACCGCTTGGGCGTGCTCATCACGCGCCCAAGCATCGGCTCGAACGCTTCCAGAGGCATCGACTTGAAGCTCGGGTCGAAGGCCTCCTGGTCGTACACATGGCAGAACTTGGCCGTGTATTCGAAGTCAGGATGGCCGCGGAACTGGTCGCGCAGGTTCCGGTCCAGCCCCAGGTGGTGGAAGAAGTAGTAGCCCTGGAAGATCGCATGGTGGGCCACCATCCAGTGGTTCCGCTCCGACACGAAGGGCTGGACGATCGCCGCGGCGATGTCGGCGTGATTGCGCGGACCTAGGATGTCGCCGATGTCGTGCAGCAGGGCGCAGACGACATATTCCTCGTCCTCGCCGGCCTGGTGAGCGCGGGTGGCGGTCTGCAGGCTGTGTTCGAGACGGTCGATGGCGAAGCCGCCGCAGTCGCCCTTCAAGAGATTCAGGTGCGCGATCAGCCGTGTCGGCAACTCGCGACCGAACTCGCCCGCCGCGCCGGCGATGATCGCCCAGTCCTCTGGCGTGCCGTCGACCATGGCGTGGAACTTGGCCCGGTCATGAGCGTGCGGATGATCCTCGCCATCGGCCATTGCGTTTCTCCCCAAACGTCTGTTTGAGGCGATCGTGCGCCCGAAGCCGGCGAGCGTCAACGTGAGGGGTGGGGAGAGACTGGAGCGGGCGGGGGGAATCGAACCCCCGACATTCAGCTTGGGAAGCTGACGTTCTACCTCTGAACTACGCCCGCCAGAAGGATGCTCCGTTTAGCCCGCCTCGGGATGGTACTCAAGCCGTGTTGCGAGACTTGATTTTGCGCGGGGTCGCGGCGTCTAGTGAGGATAGGGCGTCAATCTCCAGTAGAGTCGCAATGTTCAAGATTTTCCGTCGGGCCATGACCGGCCTGGTTCTCGCCGCCTTGGCCCCAGCGGGCGTGGTCCTGGCCGCCGACGGCGAGGCGGCGCGCGCGTTCGGGGCGCGTCCGGCGGTGCTGAGCGCCAGCCTTTCCCCGGACGGCCAGTCGGTGGCCCTGGTCCAGCCCTTGGCCGAAGCCCAGTCCAGCGCGGTGTTCGTGGCGCGCCTGGACGGTTCCAGCGCGCCAAAGCCCATCCTGACGGCCGACGGCCGCCCCTACAGGTTGTCGGAATGCAATTGGGTGTCGAACACGCGCCTGATCTGCGAGCTGCGGATGCTGCTCAAGAGCGACGGGACGCGGATGCGCTACAGCCGCCTGGTCGCGGTGAACGCCGACGGCTCTGGCGTGAAGGAGCTGTCGGCCAAGCCGTCGTCCTGGGAGCAGGGCTATCACCAGAGCGGCGGCGAGATCGTCGACTGGCTGGCCGGCGAAGCGACGGGCTCGGTGCTGCTGACGCGCCTGTACGAGGGCGAGAATTCGACCGGCACCCTGATCGGTTCGAGCGAAAAGAAGGGCCTGGCGGTCGAACGCGTCGACACCGCCACCATGGTCCGCCAGACGGTCGAGGCGCCGCGCGGCGACGCCATCGGCTACATCTCCGACCAGCACGGCGCGCTGCGGATCATGGCCCTCGCGCCCAGCAACAGCAGCGGCTATCTCAGCGGCCGCGTCGTCTATTTCCACCGCCCCGCCGCGGGCGGCCAGTGGCAGGCGATCCCGACCGCCGGCGAGATGGCCGATTTCAAGCCCGAGGCCGTCGATCGCGACCTCAACGCGGCCTACGGCTTCCAGACCGTCAACGGGCGCGACGCGCTGGTGCGGGTGTCGCTGGACGGGTCGTGGAAGCGCGAGGTGCTGGTGGCGCGCGACGACGTCGACATCGACGAACTGGTGCGCGTCGGGCGCCAGCATCGCGTGGTCGGCGCCAGCTTCGTGACCGACAAGCGTCAGACGGTGTTCTTCGACCCGGGCCTGAAGGCGCTCGAGGCCGCCTTGTCCAAGGCCTTGCCGGGCGCGCCGAGGGTCAGCTTCGTCGACGTCAGCCAGGACGAGAAGCGCCTGCTGCTTTGGGCCGGCAGCGACGTGGATCCCGGCCGCTACTATCTCTACGACCGCAACACCAAGCGCCTGGGCGAGGTCGCGCCCGAGCGTCCCGACCTGGCGGGCTACAAGCTGGCGCCGGTCAAGGCGGTCACCTACGCCGCCGCCGATGGCGCGGCCGTGCCGGCCTATCTGACCCTGCCGCCGGGCTCGGACGGCAAGAACCTTCCGGCGATCGTCATGCCGCATGGCGGGCCCAGCGCGCGGGACGAATGGGGCTTTGACTGGCTGTCGCAATATTTCGCCCACCAGGGCTTCGCGGTGCTGCAGCCCAATTTCAGAGGCTCGTCCGGCTATGGCGAGGCCTGGTTCCAGAAGAACGGCTTCCAGTCCTGGAAGACCGCGATCGGCGACGTCAACGACGCGGGACGCTGGCTGACCGCCCAGGGGATCGCCGCGCCGGGCAAGCTGGCGATCGTCGGTTGGTCCTATGGCGGCTACGCGGCGTTGCAGAGCGCGGTGCTGGACCCGAACGTCTTCAAGGGCGTCGTCGCCATCGCCCCGGTGACCGACCTGGAGAGTTGGCGCCAGGAGTTCAAGAACTTCACCAACTACAAGGTGGTCGACGCGTTCGTCGGGCGCGGCCCCCACGTCAAGGAAGGCTCGCCGGCCCAGAACGCCGAGAAGATCACCGCGCCGGTGCTGATGTTCCACGGAGACCAGGACGTGAACGTTGGCGTGGGGGAATCGCGCCTGATGCTGTCGCGCCTGAAGGGCGCGGGCGGCAAGGCCGAGCTGGTGGTCTATCCAGGCCTCGACCACCAGCTGGATGACGCGCCGACCCGGGCCCAGATGCTGAGCCGGGCCGACGCGTTCCTACGAAGCGCCCTGGGGCTCTAGACGCCCGCCCGGGCCAGCTCCAGCGCCTTGTCCAGGGCCTGATCGGCTGGGACGACGACGTCGGGCGTCAGGCCCACGCCTTCCCAGTCCTTGCCGGTGTCGGGATCGAACGCGCGACCCACGGGGACGAAGGCGGTCAAGCCAGCGCCGATGGGTTCGAAGCCGCCGAAGTGGTTGGCGCCCGCGGTGCGCTCGCCGACGACGAGGCCGCGATGGGTGCGTTGCAGGGCCAAGGCCAGGTGCTCGCCGGCCGAGGCGGTGGCGCGGGAGGTCAGGTAGAACACCTTGGCGCCGCGAAGGCGGGTTTCGGCGTTGGGCGTGACCCAGTGCTCGCGACGATAGACGCCGGGCGGCCCGACCACGTGGCGCATATAGGCCGGGTCTCGAGGCGGCTCCTCCAGGGCGTCGACCACCGACTGGGCCAGGTCGAGGGTGACCAGGCGGGTCGGCTGGGCGAACAGATAGGGCAGGATGACGTCCATCTCGTCGGGCCCGCCGCCATGGTGCCCGCGTGCGTCGAAGATGATCGCCTTGGCGTCGGCGTGCTCCTTCATGAAGGCCTCCAGCGTCGCCAGGCTCTCGGGCGAGCCGTCGAACATGGTGAAGCGGACATAGGCCACGCCGTCGGCGATCCATTTGGGATCCTGGATGGCCGGTCCGTCCGAGGGGCGCGCGGCGCGCGGGCCCGGAGCGCCCCCGACGCCCGGGATCGACACCCGCAGGTGACCGTCCGCGTGAACCGCCTGGAGGTCCGTTGTCAGGCGCTTGGCCAGGACGGCGGGGTCGTCGATCCGTAGATAGGTCGCCCGGTTCGCCCGCAGCATCGCCGCATAGAGCTTGCCCACGGCGGGGTCGACATAGGACGCCTCCAGCTTGCCGGCCAGGCTGTCGACCGCCTCGCCATAGGCGGCGGCCTCGACCGATTGGGCCACGGGCATGGCCAGGCCAGGTTGCGAGGTGGCGATCGTTAGACCAAGCCCGATCGCGATGACCAAATTGCGCCGCACATTCGTCTCCTTATGAGGTTGGAAGAGCGCAAGGGAGTCGACCGCCGCGTGGAAGTCCTGACGGAAACATCTCGGAAAGCTGACGATCGGCTTGCTTCGGTCGCGCTGGCGTTCGGCGACGTCACGATCGACGTCGAGAGCCGCCGCGTACGAACCCCGAACGGCGCCTGCACGCTGGAGCCACGGGTTTTCAGCCTGTTGCTGACCCTGGCCGAGCGGCCTGGCCTGACCGCGTCGCGCGATCATCTGATCGAGACCGTCTGGGGCGATCTGGAAGGTTCGGACGAGGCGCTCAGCCAGGCGGTCGCCAAGCTTCGTCGAGCGCTGGGCGACGACGTCCGCGCGCCGCGCTTCATCGAGACCGTGCCCAAGCTGGGCTATCGCTGGATCTTCGAGGCGCCGCCGCGGGCCGCCGGCCCGCCCTCGACGCGCTGGGGTCTTGGCCCAGCCTGGGTCGCGGCTGGGGCCGTGCTGGCCGTTGCGGTGGGCGGCGGAGGCGGCGTAGCCGCTTATGCCTGGGTCCAGGCCGCCGAGTCCCACCGGTTCGAGATCCGCAAGGTCCGCATGCAGCGGGTCGCCGACGGTCGTTGCGTCAAGCAGGTTCAGGTGATCCGCGGTGAGGGCAAGCCTTCCGAGGCCGAGCGCGCGCCGCCCAAGCCGTCCTCGCCCGGGTGCGAGCCGCCCGATGAATTCCGGGCGTTCGTCTTGAGATAGAGCCTAGAGGTCGGCCTCGACCGTCTCGGCCATGCCGCCGACGCAGCGGGCCAGCATCTCGGCCAGGGCGGCGGCCTCGATAGGCTTGGGCAGCACGTCGTCCATGCCCGCGGCGTGGTAGCCGGCCGTTTCCTGCTCCAGCAGGCTGGCGGTGACGGCCACGATCGGCACGCGCGGCCGGCCGGAACGGTCTTCCTCCAGGCGGATGGTCCGCGTGGCCTCCACCCCGTCCATCACCGGCATGTGGACGTCCATGAGGATCGCGTCCCAGGGCTGGCGCCGCCAGGCCTCGACCGCTTCTCGCCCGTCGGCGGCGAAGCCGCAGGCGATGCCGAACGGCTCGATCAGCGCCGCCAGGATCTTCCGGTTCGTCGCGTTGTCGTCGACGACCAGCAGGGCGGGCCGCGCCTCGCCGTGGAAGCCCGTCGGCCGCCGGGGCGCCGCGTGGTCGGCCCGCGGGCAGGGCAGGCGGATCGTGAAGGTCGAACCCTCGCCCGGCTTGGACGAGGCCGACATCGCGCCGCCCATCTTGTTGACCAGGCCCTGGCAGAGGGCGAGGCCCAGGCCGATGCCGCCCGCTGAACGCTTGGTGGAATCGTCGATCTGGCTGAAGCGCTCGAAGATCACGGCCAGCTTCTCGGGGGCGACGCCGTCGCCAGTGTCGACGACCTCGATCAGCAGCGCGTCGTCCGCGCCGCGGATGCGGCAGTCGACGCCGCCTTCCTGGGTGAACTTCAGGGCGTTGTCGATCAGCAGGCTGACTACCTGGCGCAGGCGGTCGACGTCGCCCAGCCGCGTGTCGTCGGACGCGGCCTCCAGCTGCATGGTCAGGCGCAGGCCGCGCGCCTCGGCCGTCGGCCGGTGCAGGTCGTCGAGCGACTGGGCCAGGGCGGCGAGGCGGAACGGACGCGACTTCAGCTTCAGCGCGCCGTCGTCCAGCTGGCAGAGGTCCAGGACGTCGTCGATCATCATGCGCAGGCGTCGCGCCGCGCCCTTGATCTCGAGGACCTGCTCGCGCTGGGTCTTGGTCAGGCTGGAGCGCGCCAGGATCTGGCCGACGCCGAGAATGGCGTTCAGCGGCGTGCGCATCTCGTGGCTGACCGTGGCCAGGAACCGCGACTTGGCCTGGTTGGCGCTCTGGGCGCGGCGGCTGACGTCCTGCAGCTGGCTGGTGCGCAGGGCGACCCGGGCCTCCAGCTCCTGGTTCAGGCTGTTGAGGTCATGGCTGCGGCGGGCCAGGGCCTCGACCAGGTCGCGGTTCTCGTCGCGCAG
>NZ_DATFAV010000322.1:0-9566 GCF_035254145.1 Caulobacter sp.
CCGGCCCGCAATCCGGTCGCGGCCCAGCAGGCCCGCGCCGCCGGCTTCGCCCTCGACCTGACCAACGGCGGCCCAGACGAGGAGGACGGCGACTTCAAGGAGTACGTGGCGTGAGCGGATCGATCCTCGATCGCCAATGCGTGACCCTGGGTCTCGGCGCCGAGGTGTTCGCCGTGCCGGTGGCCTTCGTGCGCGAAATCCTGGATTACCGCGCGCCCTCGGCCCTGCCTGAAGGTCCGGCCTATCTCCTGGGCCTGACCGACGTGCGGGGCAGGGGCACCCCGACCCTGGACCTGCGCGCCAAGCTTGGCCTGCCGCGCCAGGCGCCGGACCTGGCGACGCGGATCCTGGTGCTCGACGTGCCGGTCGACGGCCGCACCCTGTCGCTGGGCCTGGTCGCCGACCGCGTCATCGAGGTGGCGACGTTCGAGCCCGACGAGATCGAGGCCGCGCCGGATATCGGCGTGCCGTGGCGGTCGGACTACATCAAGGGCGTCGTGCGGCGCGACCACGGCTTCGTGGTGATCTTCGACCTGGCCCGGCTGCTGACCAGTCAGGACGCCATGCTCATCGAACAGGCCGCGTGACCCGCGAGGCTTGAGGGAAAGAATCAGAGTGTCTCAAGCCGCCCTCGCGCAGCCCGTCTCCCCCCAGCTGGACCAGCTTTCCGCCAAGAATTTCGCGAGGCTGTCAGCGTTCATCCACGACTACAGCGGCATCAAGATGCCGTCGAACAAGCGCACCATGCTGGAGGGGCGCCTGCGTCGCCGGATGCGCGCGCACCGGATGAACAGCTTGAACGCCTACTGCAGCTTCCTGTTCGAGGATGGCGGGCTGGAGGGTGAGACCATCCACCTGATCGACGTCGTCACCACCAACAAGACCGAGTTCTTCCGCGAGCCGACCCACTTCGACTTCATGGAGAAGGTTGGCCTGCCGGCTCTAGCCAAGGGGCGGCGCAAACCACTCAAGATCTGGAGCGCGGCCGCCTCGATCGGCGCCGAGGCCTATACCCTGGCCATGGTGCTGGAGGACTTCATCGCCGACCGCCGGGGCCTCGACTATTCCATTCTCGGGACGGACATCTGCACGGACGTCCTGGCCAAGGCCGTGGCGGGCCGCTACGCCGAGCCGATGATCGAGCCGGTGTCCATGGCTCGCCGCCGCCAGTACCTGATGCAGTCCAAGGATCGCGCGCTGGGCGAGGTGCGGATCGTTCCGCGCCTGCGCTCGAAGGTCGCCTTCGGGCGGCTGAACCTGATGGATGAGGCCTATCCGGTCGAGCGCGACATCGACATCATCTTCTGCCGCAACATCCTGATCTATTTCGACAAGCCGACCCAGGCCAAGGTGCTGACCCGCCTATGCGACCATCTGGCGCCTGGCGGCTATCTGTTCCTGGGTCATTCTGAGTCGATCGTCGGCATCGACCTTCCCGTCCGTCAGATCGCCAACACCGTTTTCCAGAAGCGCTAGTCGTGCCCCTCGGTCGAAAAGTCCGTGTCCTGATCGTTGATGACTCCGCGACCGTGCGCCAGACCCTGGCGGCCGTCCTCGAGTCCGATCCGCAGATCGAGGTGATCGGCGTGGCTTCCGATCCGTTCGTCGCCGCTCGCCGCATCCGCGACGAGGTGCCGGACGTCATCACCCTGGACGTCGAGATGCCGCGCATGGACGGCATCACCTTCCTGCGCAAGCTGATGGCCCAGCATCCGGTGCCGGTGGTGATGTGCTCGTCCCTGGTCGAGTCCGGCACCGAGACCTTGATGCAGGCGCTGGAAGCCGGAGCCGTCGACATCGTGCTCAAGCCCAAGGTGGGCGTCGCCGAACACCTGATGGAGTCGCGAATCCGGATCTGCGACGCGGTCAAGGCCGCCGCCAGCGCCAAGGTGGCGGGCGCGCGCCGGCCTCCGATGGCTCTGGCGCGGCCGATCCACGAGCCGGAGAAGAGGCTTACCGCCGACGCCATGCTGCCGCCGCCCAAGGCCTCGATGGCGGGCAAGGCCATGGCGCGCACCACCGAGACGATCGTCTGCATCGGCGCCTCGACCGGCGGCACCGAGGCGCTTCGCGCGGTGCTGGAGACTCTGCCGCCGGACTCGCCGGGCATCGTCATCGTCCAGCACATGCCCGAGAAGTTCACCGCCTCGTTCGCCAAGCGGCTGGACAACCTGTGCGCGGTTTCGGTCAAGGAGGCCGAGGACGGCGACACGGTGCTGCGCGGCCGCGTGCTGATCGCGCCGGGCAACAAGCACACGATCCTCGAGCGCAGCGGGGCGCGCTACTACGTCTCGGTCAAGGACGGACCGCTGGTCTCGCGCCACCGCCCGTCCGTCGACGTCCTGTTCCGGTCGGCCGCGCGGTCGGCGGGGTCGAACGCCGTGGGCGTGATCATGACCGGCATGGGCGACGACGGCGCGCGCGGCATGGACGAGATGAAGCAGTCGGGCGCCTTCACCATCGCCCAGGACGAGGCGACCTCGGTCGTGTTCGGCATGCCCAAGGAGGCGATCACGCGCGGCTGCGTCGATCGTGTGGCGCCACTGCAGCAGCTGGGCGCTGAGATCCTCAAGGCCTCGCGGCGCTGAGGCGTCGCGCCTAGAAGAAGACGTCTTCGTCGTCTTGGACGCCCGGCCCGGCGAGGTCTTCCGTTTCCGGAATCTCGCCCACCCTCGCCGCATAGGCCGCGTGAACCTCGCGCTCCTGGGCCATGGTGTAGGTGCGGGCCAGCGCCGCCATCAGCGGGGCTAGCGTGGCGGCCAGATCGTCGATGCGCGGATCTTCCGACGTGTCGGACCCGGCCAGGACGCCGAGCGCCTCGTCGAGATAGCCGCCGACCTGCCGGTCGAAGTCGAAGCGCGCGGCGGCCTGCTTGAGCATGTCGACCACCTCGCCGCCCTGGCGCGCGGCGCCGGCCAAGTCGCCCTCGACCTCATCGCCGGTCTTGCGGATACGCGTCACGGCCTCGCGCAGGGCGCTGGCCGCGGCCGAGGCCGCGCTTGTCTCTTGCGCCCGCTCCGGCTGGTCCTGCTCGACGGGCGCCGAGCCGAAGAGAGCCTCCAGCGCGGCCAGGGTGTGGCCAGCCGAGGTCTCCAGGTGGGTCGCGTGCTGGCGCAGCTCGATGGCGATCACGCCCAGCGGCTTTCCAGTCTCGCCGATCCGCGAGCATTTCAGGGTCGTGTTCAGCGCCATCATCTGGACGTCGGCGCGCATGTTCTGGATGGCGGCGATCTGCGCGGCAAGATCCTGGGCCGAGCGGGCGGCCGAGCGGCTGACCTCCTCGGCGAAGCGCTCGCCGGCGTCGATGTCGTCCACGAGCGCGAAGGCCTGGCCGATGCTGGCCTCAAGGCCGCGCAGGAAGCTGCCCTTGCCGTCTCGTCCTTCGCCCTGGGCGTGGTCGCGCAGCCGCAGGATCTCGCCGGCGTCGATGGCCATGGCCCCGACGTTGAGGCCGATCCGTGAAACGTCGCGTCGGAAATCCCCGGTCGTCGCGGCCAGTTGCGCCGAGAGCAGGCGGCGCAGGAAGACCGCGAGCCTATGCCGGGTCTCGGCCGACAGGGCGCGAACCTCGGGCGTCTCCAGCAGCCGCAGGCCGAACTGAACGTGCTCGATCCGCTGGCGGGTGATGTCGCCGATCTGCAGAGCGGCGAGGGCCGATCCGACCTTCTTGCGCACCTCGCGCGCCAGGGCGCCGACCCGTTCGGTGATCTCGGCGATCCGACCCTGGTGGGCGGTGATCGCGGCGACCTGCGCCATCAGGGCGTCGGGCACGGCGGGCAACAGCTCGTCGCATCGCCGGCCCAGGTCGGCTTCCTGTCCCAGCGCCCGCCGCAGGCTGGCGTCCAGCGTCGTCAGGTCGGCGCGGAAGGTGTCGAGCTGGCCGCGGCCCATCTCGATGCAGTCGCAGATCTCCTGGGCGAAGATGGCGAACTCGGGGCCGGCGGCGGCGATACCGCCCGAGGTGATCTTGATGTTGACGCCGAAGACCCGGAGATAGGCCAGGTGCTTGTGCATCTCCTCGATGCACTTGGTCAGGTCGCTCCCGACCTTGACCAGATCGCTCAACTGGACACGACGGGCTTCAAGGCTCTCCGGCAGCTGGCGCAGCGTCGCCGAGGCCTGGCCCAGCTCGCGCGCGGCGGCCGCGACGCCGTCGCCGTCGAGGCTCTCGCGCATCCGGTCGAGGGCGTTGATCAGGGCGTTCATGCCGTCGACGGCCCGCGAGAGCACGTCGCCGACCTCAAGGAAACGCCCCTCGATCGCGCCCCGGGCCGCTTCCAGGCAGGCGGCGGCCCTGTCGTCGGGAGAAGAGGCGGAAGAGGCGGAAACCGCCAGGGAAGAAGAGACCATGAAAACGCCGCCCAGGAATGTTCCTCAACATGGCGCGAATGTGCGAATTTGCCGTAAAGGCCGGCCGGTCATCTGAACGACCGACGGTCGGCGATCCGCCAAAGCAATTGTCGGGCGGCGCGGCGCTCTGTAAGCAGGCGCCTTGCCGACGCCGTGAGGCGTTCGAGCGCGACGGCCGGGCGATCCAGCCGTGATTTCGTCGCGCGGTCAGTATGGAATTCGAGCCCGCCGGTCGGGCTCCGAGGAAGGATCCGCATGCCGAGTCCCTTTGTGGCGGCGCTCAAGGATGTGGGAGACGGCGTTCGTCTGGCGCCCCTGTGGTGGCGGCTCGGCCTGGACCAGACCGCCTCGCGCTTCCAGCGCTCGATTCTCGGGCCGTTCTGGATGGCCTGCAACCTGCTGGTCGTCGCCTTCGCCCTGGCCTTCATCGTCGGCGGCCTGATGGGCGTGAACCTGCGGGAGAGCTATCCCCAGGTGGTGGCCGGCCTGCTGGCCTGGTCGCTGGTCGGCGTCACGATCGCCGAGGCCCAGGCGATCTTTCTCTATAATGCGGGTCTGATGCAGAGCCAGCGCCTGCCGCTCAGCTTCTATGTGTTCCTGCACGCCCAGAAGTCGATGACCAACTTCCTCACCCAGATGGTCGCCTTCTGGCTGATGATGTTGGTCCTGGGCCGGTTCACGATCCCCCACTGGACCCTGGTTCCGGGCGTGCTGCTGGTGCTGCTGAACGTGTGCTTCATGGGCTTCATCATCGCCATCCCGTCCACGCGGTTCCGCGACATCGGCTACATGATGGGCTTCCTGGTCCAGATGATCTTCTACGTCACGCCGGTGTTCTGGATGCGCTCGCAGATGAGCGCCGGCCGTCAGTGGGTGGCCGACTACAACCCTCTGGCCCACCAGATCGAGCTGCTGCGCGCCCCGCTGACCGGCCATGCTCCCGCCGCGAATGACTGGTTGTGGACGTTGGGGACGACCGGCGTGCTCGCCGTGGTCGCCTTCGTGCTGCTGGCCAAGTTCGGCAAGCGCGTGGTCTTCTGGCTGTAGGAGCTGGCGATGACGCACCAGATCAAGCTGACGGACGTCGATCTCGACTACTTCGTCTACAGCCTGCGCTCGCAGTCGCTGCGCAGCGCGGTGTTCAACCTCGCGGTCGGTGGCAAGATGTACAAGGCCGCCGGCGACGTCGCCGCGGTCAAGGCGCTGCACGACATCAATCTCGAGATCAACGAGGGCGATCGCATCGCCCTGGTCGGCCACAACGGCTCGGGCAAGACGACCCTGCTCAAGGTGATCGCCGGCATCTACCACCCCACGCGCGGCGAGTTGAAGATCGACGGCGACATCACCTCGATGATCGCGATCGGCGCGGGCCTCGACATGGAAGCCACCGGCCTGCGCAACATTCACAAGCTGGGCCTGATGCGACGCCTGCCGCGCAAGGTGATCGACAGCCGCATTGACGCCATCGCCGAGTTCTCCGGCCTGGGCGATTTCCTGCACCTGCCCGTGCGCACCTATTCGGCGGGGATGCTGGCGCGCCTGATGTTCTCGGTCGCCACCGAGTTCGAGGCCGACATCCTGGTGCTCGACGAATGGCTCAGCGCCGGCGACGCCGATTTCGTCAAGAAGGCCGGCCAGCGCATGCACCAGATGGTCGAGGACGCCAAGATCGTGGTGATGGCCACCCACGACCACGATCTGGTCCGCCGCGTCTGCAACCGCGTTTGCGAGCTGAAGGCCGGCCGCATCGCGTTCCTTGGTTCGACCGAGGACTGGTTGGCCTATCGTGAGAGCCAAGCCGCATGACCGACGCCGCCATCCGCCTCGCGCATGAGGACATCAAGGGCGTCGAGACCGACGACTGGATCGCGCGGCTCAAGCGCTCGGTCGCCGAGCGCGTGCAGGACGGCCGCCTGTTTCCCGACTTTCCGTCCGCGGAGATCCAGCGCCAGTTCGTCGGCTCGGCCTATGAGGACGCCCTCGACGAGGCGGGTCGCTTCTATCGCTTCGCCCAGGAAAGCATGGGCGACCGCGGCTACAAGCGCTCGAGCGGCAAGGGCTATCTGGACTTCGGCTGTGGCTGGGGCCGGATCGGGCGGTTCTTCCTGCGCGACTTCCAGACCCAGGACATGGTCGGGGTCGATATCGATCCGGACATGGTCGCCTTCTGCGCCGGCGCCAACCTGCCGGGCCGGTTCGAGACGATCGCCAACGGCCAGCCGCTGCCGTTCGAGGACGGGGCCTTTCGTCTGGTCACCGCCTATTCGGTGTTCACCCACCTGCCGCCGCACCTGTTCCGCGCCTGGCTGGCGGAGCTGATGCGCGTGCTCGCTCCCGGCGGCCTGCTGGTGTTCACGGTCGAGCCGCCGCGTTTTCTCGATTTCCTGGAGGCTACCGACGCGACCTCGCCCAACGCTTGGCTCGCGGCGCTGTCGGTCTACAAGGATCGCCTACCGCAGCTGCGCGCCGACCTGGCCCAGGAGGGCATCGCCTATCTGCCGTCGGGCGGCGGCGCCTATCGCGAGTCCGACGTCTATGGCGAGACGGCGGTGACCGCCAAGTTCGTGGCCAAGGAGGCCGCGCCGCATGGCGGGGAAGTGGTGCGCTACATCGACGATCCCGCTCAGTTCTGGCAGGCGGCCGTGGTCATCCGCAAGCGCCTCCCCGAACGCTCGGGGTTTGTGGCGCGGCTGCTGGGCCGCTTGACGGGCAAGGCATGACGGCGCTTCCGCCCGGCCTCAAGCCCGGTCGCGACGTCACGGTCGAGGGCGTCGACGGCGAGGGGCGGCTCGCGCTGGTCGGGACCGGCGACGATCCGCAGATGATCTGGACGCCCTCGCGCGCCGAACGCGCGGCGCTGCGCGCAGCCCGCACCGTCCGGGTCGACGTCAAGCTGGAAGCCCTCGACGGAGAGCTTGTTGGCCCCGCCCTCTTCGCCGACTGGGGCGACGGCTTCTCCGAGGATTCCTACGCCCGTCTGAAGGCCGGGCCCGACGGCTGGTTCGCCTCCCTGCCGGCTCGCAGCCGACAGCTGATGCGGGTGCGTCTCGATCCTTCGGAAGGCCCGTGCCGCTTCGCCGTGAGCGAGGTCTCGGTCAAGCCGGCCGGTCATCTGGGGCGGGATCCGCGCGGCTGGAAGGGCGCGGCGATCCAGGCGATCAAGCCAGCGCTCGGGCCGCTGCGCCAGCCGGTCGGCGCGGTCTGGCGCAAGGGTCGCGCCGTCGCCGAGCAGGTCCGGGCCCGTCGCGCCAAGACCGGCGACGCCGGTCCGGTGCGCGCGGCCTACACCCACGCGATCCAGGTCTCGAAGAACCTGCGCAGCCCCCACTACGCCGCGCCGATCGCCGCGCCGATATCGCTGCCGGTCGATGCGCCCAAGGTCGTGGCCTTCTACCTGCCGCAATTTCATCCGTTCCCGGAGAATGACGCCTGGTGGGGCAAGGGTTTCACCGAGTGGACCAACGTCTCCAAGGCCCAGCCGCAGTTCCTGGGCCACTACCAGCCGCGCCTGCCAGGGGATCTCGGCTTCTACGACCTGCGCCAGCGCGAGGTGCTGGCCCAGCAGGTCGACCTGGCCAAGGGGGCGGGCGTCCACGCCTTCTGCTTCCATTACTACTGGTTCGCCGGCAAGCGCCTGCTGGAAAAGCCGATCGAGCTCTATCTGGCCGATCCGAGCCTGGACCTGCCATTCGCGCTCTGCTGGGCCAACGAGAACTGGACCCGCCGCTGGGACGGCGACGAGACCGACGTCCTGATGGCCCAGAAGCACTCGCCGGAGGACGACGCGGCCGTGTTCGAGGACATGGCCCGCTACATCCGCGATCCGCGCTATCTGCGTGTCGGCGGCAAGCCGGTGCTGGTGCTCTATCGTCCGGAGATCCTGCCCGAAGCCAAGGCCACCACCGAGCGCTGGCGGGCCAAGGCCCGCGCCATGGGGCTGGGCGAACTGCACCTGCTGTGCACGACGGCCTTCGGCTTCCAGGACTATGCCGGCCACGGCTTCGACGGGATCATCGACTTCCCGCCGCACGCCATTGTCGAGGGCGAGATCACCAAGGCGGTGACCCCGCTGCACGAGGCCTTCACCGGCAAGGTCTACGACTATCCGGCGGTGGTGCGTCACAAGCTGTCCGAACTGTCGCGGGTCGACGCGGCCTTCGTGCCCGGCGTGATGCCCGGCTGGGACAACCAGGCGCGCAAGCCTTGGGCTGGTCACGCCTTCCACAACGCCGACCCCGAGAGCTATTTGACCTGGCTGTCCGGCGCGCTGAGCCATGCGGTCGCGCGCCACCCCAAGGGCGAGGCGGTGGTCTTCGTCAACGCCTGGAACGAGTGGGGGGAGGGCGCCTATCTGGAGCCCGACCGCTGGTTCGGGCATGGCTATCTGCACGCCACCCGCGCCGCGCTCAGCGCCTATCAGCCGCGCTTGACCGACGCCCATCCTCTGGTGGCTGAAGCCCAAGCCGGGTTCGTCAAGCGCGCCGACGCCGTGACCCTGCTGCACCTCTTCTATCCGGAGCTGATCGACTGGTTCGCCGAGCGCCTGGCGGCCACCGCCGACCTGCTGGATTTGATGATCACCGTGCCGGAGACCTGGGATCAGGCCGATCTGGCTCGCGTTCGCGCGGCCTTCCCAAACGCCCATCTGGCCATCGCCGAGAACCGGGGGCGCGACATCCGCCCGTTCGTCGAGACCCTGCGCCGGGCGCGGAGCTTCGGCTATTCGGTGTTCTGCAAGCTGCACTCCAAACGCTCGCCGCACCGCGCCAAGGGCGACGCGTGGCGGGCCGAACTGGTCGACGGCCTGCTGGGCGGCGAGGCGGCGACGCTGGCCTTGCGGGCGTTCGACCAGGATCCCAGGCTGGGCCTGCTGGCCTCGTCAGAGGCGCGGATGCGGGTCGGCGATCCGGACGTCATGGACAACAATCGGGAAGCCGTCTCGCGGCTGTCGGCGCGGATGGGCCTGAAGGTCGCGCCGGAGACGCCGTTCGCGGCCGGCTCGATGTTCTGGGGGCGGACGGAGGCCTTCGCGCCGCTTTCCAATCTCACCGACGCCGAGATCGGCTTCGAGCCCGAACTGGGCCGTGTCGACGGCACGACCGCCCACGCGATCGAGCGCCTGACGGCGGCCATCGCCATCCGCGCCGGTTACCGCGCGAGCTTCGAGCTGTGAGACGGCTGGCCGGCCTGGCGCGCCGGGCGGGGCGGCGGCT
>NZ_DATFAV010000323.1:0-21550 GCF_035254145.1 Caulobacter sp.
CGCGCCCCGCTGGCTCACCGGATAACGAACCACGCGGAGCGTCCTGGCTTCGTCGAAACGGTACTCACTACCCAAACCTCCGGACGGATGTCCGGCGCTCCGCGTCCCTTCCATCCCTTCAGCGGTCAGCCGCGTGAAGCGGCGATCCTGTGCCCGCCACGCGCCACGAACCAGCCATTGCGGAAGTCCTGGTCGGCCTTGCCGTAGATGAAGGGCGACCCGTCCGGCTGGGTGAAGGTTCCGCCGGCCGCGACCAGCACCGCGTGGGCGGCGGCGGTGTCCCATTCCGAGGTCGGGCCATGGCGGGGATAGATGTCGGCCGCGCCCTCGGCGATGCGGCACATCTTGATCGAGCTATCCATCGGCGTGCGCAGGTCGAAGCCGTACTCGGCCGCCAGCTCGGCGGCCTTCTCCTCGCGCATGGTGTGGCTGACCAGGCCCAGCGCCTGACCGGCCGGCCAGGGGCGGACGCGGGCGGGCGTTTCGGGGCCGTTCGGCGACATCCGCTTCATCGCGCCCTGGGCGGTGGTGAACCAGACCTCGCCCGTGGCCGGGGCGCAGACGGCGCCGGCGACCGGGATCCCGTCCTGGATCAGGCCGATATTGACCGTGAAATTGGGGTCGCCGCGCACGAAGGCCTTGGTGCCGTCGACCGGATCGACCAGGAAGAAGCGCGGGCCCACCGCGTCGGGCGTGCCGAACTCGCTGGCGTGCTCCTCGGAAATGACGGTCACGCCCGGGAAGGCCTCGGCCAGGCGCCGCAGGATCAGGCGCTCGCCGGCGCGGTCGGCCTCGGTGACCGGGCTCTCGTCGGCCTTCTGGGCCACGGCCAGCTCGGTCTTCCAGAACGGCAGGATGACGGTGGCGGCCTCCTCGGTGATCTGGGCCAGCTCGCGGCCCCAGTCCGCCAGGCTCTCGGGGGTGTCGCTGCTGCTCATGCCTGTCCTCGGGGGTCGTCGCCGACGAACACCAGCCGCACCTGGCGAGCGTCGATCGTGCGTTTCCCGGCCTCTTCGAAATTGACGGTGACCCGATGTCCGATCACGGACTGAACCTGGCCCAGGCCCCAGTCGGGCTGGTCGGGATGGCGCACCAGGACGCCCGGCTCTAGAAACGGATCCATAACGGCCTTCCTGTAGAGGCTCGGCCCAGTTTGCCAAAGCCTCAAATCACGCCAGAGTCCGCCGCCATGACCGACATCGTCCCCGAGACCGTCCCAGAGACCGCCGAAGCGACCCCGGCGCCCGCGTCCCCCGAAACGCCCCCTGGAGCGGACGTCCAAGGCCCGGACTTCGCCGCCATGCTGGCCGCGCGCCTGTGCCACGACTTCATCAGCCCGGCCAGCGCCATCGTCTCGGGCCTGGATCTGCTGGACGACCCGGCCGCCCAGGACATGCGCGAAGACGCCATGAACCTGATCGCCTCGTCGGCGCGCAAGCTGGCCGACCTGCTGCAATTCACCCGGGTGGCGTTCGGCGCCTCGGCCTCGGCCGAGAACTTCGACAGCCGCGAGCTGGAGAAGCTGGCCCAGGGCGTCTTCGCCCATGTCCGTCCGACCCTGAACTGGGCGATCGAGCCGCAGGCCATGAACAAGCCCTCGGCCCGGGCCGTGCTCAACATCGCTCAGATCGCCGCCAGCGCCCTGCCGGCCGGCGGGGTGGCGACGGTCAAGGGCCTGGCCTCGGACGGGCGCTTCTCGATCATCGCCGAAGCCGTCGGCCCGCGCGCCCGGCTGCGCCCCGAGATCCTGGCCGGCCTGAAGGGCGAGCCCCTGGTCGAGGGCCTGGGCGGCCCCTGGGTGCAGGCGGCCTATCTGAACGCCCTGGTCCGCGCGGCCGGCGGCCAGATCGCCGCCGAGGTGGGCGAGGAGCGCGCCTCGATCGCCGCCTGGGTGCCCGCGTAACGCGCCAAGGTTCGGCAAACCGCTCCTTAACCAGAAGGCTCCATGGTGGTCCTCTGGATTGGAGCACGCCGTGAAGACCTGTCTGGTGGTCGACGACAGCCGGGTGATCCGCAAGGTCGCTCGCCGGGTCCTCGAGGACATCGGTTTCGAGATCGCCGAGGCCGCCGATGGCATGGAGGCCCTGGCGTGGTGCCGCGCGGCCATGCCCGACGCCGTGCTGCTCGACTGGAATATGCCGGTGATGAACGGCGTCGAGTTCCTGCGTCATCTGCGCAAGGAGCCCGGCGGTCACGTCCCCAAGGTCGTCTTCTGCACGGTCGAGAACCGTGTCGAGCAGATCCGCGAGGCCCTCGAGGCGGGCGCGGACGAATACATCATGAAGCCGTTCGATGGCGACATCATCGAGGCGAAGTTCGCCGAGGCGGGCCTGCTGTGACGCCCGAGGACATGGACCTGCTGGCCGCCCTGGGCCGCGCCCGGGCCGGTGTCCGGGTCGAGGTCGAAAAGCCCTATCTGATCGAGAGCCGCCTGAACCCGCTGGCCCGCCGCGAGGGCTTCGAGTCGATCGAGGATCTGCTGGCGGCCCTGCGCGAGCATCGCGAGGAACGGTTGATCTGGGCCGTGGTCGAAGCCCTGTGCCGCAGCGAGACCAGCTTCTTCCGCGGCCGGGCGGCGTTCGACGCCTTGCGGGACGGCGTGCTGCCGGCGCTTTCACAGCGCCGCCGCGAGACGCCGATCCGCATCTGGAGCGCGGCCTGCGCCACCGGCCAGGAGGTCTATTCCGCGGCGATCGCCGCCGCCGAGGCGACCGCCCTGGCGCCGGGAGCGCGGTTCGAATTCTTCGGCTCGGACCTTTCCGAACGCTGCCTGGAAAAGGCCCAGAGCGGCCTCTACACCCAGTTCGAGGTCCAGCGCGGCCTGCCGATCCGGATGCTGGTCAAGTATTTCGAGAACCAGGACGACACCTGGACCATCTCGCCGCGCATCCGCCAGATGGTCCGCTGGCGCCGGATCAACCTGCTGTCCGATCTCTCCGCCCTGGGCGCGTTCGACGTGATCTTGCTGCGAAACGTGCTGCGGAGCATGCACCCCTCGCTGCGCGGCAAGATCGCGCGGAGCCTGGCGGCCCGTCTGGCGCCGGACGGGGTTCTGGTGCTCGACCCCGAGGACGACGTCGCCGAGATGGACGACATGCTAGTCGCCGCGCCCGGCGGCGCGGGGCTCTATCTGCGCGATCCGACCATGCGGACCGCGGCGGCGGCCTAGAGCATTTCACGACCTGACCGCGTCAGGCCGTGAGCTCCAGTCTGTTGTTTTAACGCATTGTTCTTCACGCAAACCGGGACCACTTCGCTCGAAAAATGCTCTAGGCTTTCAGCCTGGCCAGGGCCGCGCCGCCCATCAGGCCGCCAAACGTCTCGCCCAGCCGTCCCAGCGCTCCAGCCGTCGCGGGCGGCGCCGCGGCGAAGGCCGGGGCCAGCTTGCGGAACAGGATCGGCGGCGCCTCGGGCCCGACGATCGCCTGGTGCAGGTCCATCATGTCGACCACCGCCCGGGCGGCCTTGCGCCACGCGATCGGCGGGGCGACGCCATGCGGCGCCGGTGCGCGGCAGTCGGAAAAATCGGGCTTCAGGCCGCAGCCGGCCTCGAGCGCCGCCTCGACCTCGCCGGCATAGGCCTGATCGCGGGCCATGCGATCGACGTCGACGACCAGGTCGGCGTCGGGCAGGGCTTTCAGGTACGAGGCCAGCCAGACCGCCAAAAAAGCCTGGAAGGACACGCTGGCGGGCGCTCGCTTGAGCTTGCCGCGCACCGCCGCCAGGCGATCGGCCAGACTACCCGCGCCCTCGAAGGTTTGACCGAGCAGCGCATGGGCCACCGCCTCGCGGCCGGCCATTTCCGACAGCAGCACGTAGTGGCAGAGCTCGAAATAGGTCGGCCGCGGCCGCCGGCGTAGCGAATAGAACGACAGCCACTGCTGGACGGGGTCGCGCACCAGGATCACATGGAAACCGCCGAACCGGCGCTTGAGCCGTCCCGCCCGGCCCAGGGTGCGGCAGCAGGCCAAGACCGGTCGTTCCCCCCGAAGCCGCGCGGCGTCGACCAGACCTTCGACATAGGCCTGCTGCGCCAGATCGCTGGCTTCGGGCTCGATCCAGAAGCGGTCCAGAGCGAAACTGGCGTCGAAGCCGGTCACGCCGCCGGCGGGGTCCAGCACGACCTCGAACTCTTTTAGGTAGGGCTCGGTCCCTCCCGGATGACGCAGGCCGCTGTTGTCGGGGGTTTCGGCGCCGATGGTCCGGGCCGTCACCCGGGCCAGTTGCTCGTGCCAGGGCTCATAATAGGCCCGCACGCCAGCAAGGGCGCGAAACCGGTGCCAGACATAGGTGCTGGAGCATCGCCAGCCGCTGTGAATGAAGATGGTGCTGTCGGACAAGCGGCCCGGTTCCCCTCGACGAGGGGGCAGGGTCGCTGGGCATTCTTTCAACCCGATATCGTGCGGACGCCTTCAGGTTGCGATCGCGAAACACGGCGGCAAAGCTCGTAACGAAAAAGGCCCGCCGTCTCCGGCGGGCCCTTCGGCGATAGGCTTACCGACGTCAGTTGTTCTTGACGTCCTTGGCCGTGTCCGTGACGGCCTTGCCGGCGGACGAAACGTCCTTGCCGGCGCCTTCGACGGTATTGCAGGCCGCGACCGAAAGGCTGGCGGCGAGGGCGGCCAGGATCACCAGTTTACGCATGGTCTTCTCCGCTGTTCGCCCCCCAGCGTGCCTGGGAAGGCGTTGAAAACAATCGCCCCCAGACAACGTTAGCGGCGAAGCTCGGTTCCGGCGGAGAGCGTTCGCGAATTAGACGGCCGAGCCGTGGGCGAGCGGCGTGGGGAAGATCAGGCGGACGGTCAGGCCGCGCGGCTCCTGCGTCTCGAACGAGACCTTGCCCCGGAGCTGGCGGGCGAAGGCGGTCATCAGCGTGCGGCCAACGCCGCCGCCAAGACTGTCGGGCGCGCCGGGACCATCGTCGCTGATCGAAAGCTCCGCCTCCTCGCCACGAACATGGAAGCCCACGCTCAGCGTGCCGCCCGACGGGCCGAACGCGTGCTTCTGGGCGTTGGTGATGGCCTCGACCGCGAACAGGGCGATCGGCGCCAGGCGGTCCGGATCGATGACCAGCGGGTCGGCGTGGACTTCGGTTCTGACCAGGCTGGACGTGCCGATGTCGTTGGCCAGCAGTTGGGCGGTCAGTTCCTCCAGGAACGGCCGCAGGTCGACCCGCTTGAGGTCCGGTCCCTGGTAGAGGGCGCGGTAGATCTGGGCGAGGGCGGTGATACGCTGGCGGGTGTCGTTCATCGCCGCCTTGGCGGCCGGGTCCGCCAGCGCCCGCTGCTGCATGTTCAGCAGCGAGGTGATGATCTGCAGATTGTTCTTCACCCGGTGATGGATCTCGCGCATCAGCGCGTCCTTCTCGGCCAGGCTGTCCATCAGCGAGGCGTCGCGGGTGACGATGGCCCCCGCCATGGCGTCGAGCGTGGCCGCCAGCTCACGGATTTCGGGCGGCGCGCGCTCGGCCTGCAGCGGCCGCACCGTGAACCGGCCCCGGGCGTAGATCGCCGCGACCCGCTGCAGATAGACGATCCAGCGGATCACGCCCCGCTCGGCCGCGTACCAGACCGCAGCCACGCCCAATACGAAGGCCAGCAGGGGCAGCAGCATCCTTGAGATCGGATTGATCCAGGCCCAGGACAGCAAACCCGGCGCGGGCGCGGACAGGATCACGAAGACATCGTCGTCGACCAGGGGCGCGGCCGAATAGGTGCGGTCGCGGCGCTCGTTGTCCCTGGCGTTCCACAACGCCGCGCCGCGCTGGGCCGCGACGGTGCGCCAACCCTCGGGCGGCGCGCCGAACGCCGCGGGGGCGGTGGCGGCGAACACGTGGCCATGGGAGTCGGCCAAGGCCACCTCGGCGCCATCGGGCAGGAAGCGATTGGCGGTCTCGACCTTCAGGTCGGACAAGGTCAGCACCGCGGCCATGGCGCCCTCGAACCGCTCCGGAGAGCCGGCGCGTACAGCCGCCAGGACCGAGGGCTCGTTGGCGTAGACCGCGCCCGGATCGGCGGCGACCACCAGATCGGCGCCGCCACGCAGCGACTGGAACCAGCTTCTGGCGCCGCGCTGCGTGTCATAGGGCGTGGTGGCGGCCGCGCACGCCACCCTGCCCCGCGCGTCGAAGCGGATCAGGTTGGCGTAGCCTGGCAGCCGCGCGCGAACGTCGGCGAGCCGCTGGGCGCATTCCAGGCCCACCGAGGCCGGACCAAGCGTCTGCAGCAGAACGCCCGCGGCCTCTATGCGAGCTCTGGCGATCGCCGCGCTGCGGCCGGCGGCCAACTCCAGGCTCTGGCGGCGCGAGTCGGCCTCCGCCCGGAAGGCGAAGATCGACTGCATTCCGCCCAGGATGAGCACCGGTAGGAGGGCCACGCACAAGGCGACGGCCAAGCGGACCCGGATCGAGGTGACGGCCTGCGCTGCGCGGCCGGCAAAGGCGTTCACCGCAAGGAGCTCAATCGCTCCGCATCGGCCAGGATCGCATGCATCGCATCGCCCGCCGCTGCGCCGTCGCGGTCATAGGCGCCCGCCTCCAGGATGGCTTGCAGCGCGCGACGGGCCCGGCTGACTCGGCTCTTCACCGTGCCGACCGCGCAGCCGCAGATGTCCGCCGCCTCTTCATAGGCGAACCCACCCGCGCCCACCAGGATGAGGGCTTCGCGCTGTTCCGCCGGCAGCATCGCCAGGCCAAGACGCAGTTCGTCCAGCGCCACCGGCGCCTCCGGGTCGTCGACCGCCACCAAGGTTCGCTCGGCGGCCTCCTGATCCAGCTGGCTCTGGCGCCAGCTGCGACGCTTTTCGGAATAGAACTGGTTGCGCAGAATCATGAAGGTCCAGGCCTTCATGTTGGTGCCCAGCTGGAAACTGGCGCGCGCGTCCCACGCCTTCATCATGGCGTCCTGGGCGAGATCGTCCGCGGCCGTCGGATCGCCGGTCAACGTGCGGGCGAACGCGCGCAGATGCGGGATCAGCGTGACCAGCTCGCGCTTGAACACGGCGTCGCGCGCCGGATCGGGAGCCGAACGGCCCACTTGCTGCTCGGCCATGCTCAGCGCCCCCCCGCCGGAGGCTCTGCCTTGCGAAGGATTTCGAGGAATTCGTCGGGCACAGCCTCGTTGACGACCTCGTCGAACATCTGGCGCAACTTCACGCCGATGGCCTGCTGACGCAGACGCGCTTCATCCAGCGCCGCGGCGCTCTTGCGTTTGTCTTCCATGGGTACGTGTTCGATCATGTCCTCGACACCGAAGTACATCGGCGTCCGCCCCCTTTGGCCGAATGTCTTTCCGCCAGACGACAACGTGGTTTTCCGTACCGGGTTCCATAAGCTTGGGCATAAGATGCCAAAAATCTGCAATCGACGGAACCGCGCACTTGAGGGGGCGTTATCGAGCTTCGACGGAACGGCGCAGCTTCGCCGTTCGTTGTATGTTTTTCGAGACACCGCATCGGGAGGGGTCATGAGTCTTCTTGCTAGGCTGGCGCCGCATCTGCCGTATATCCGCCGTTACGCTCGCGCCTTGACTGGCGATCAAACGACCGGTGACCACTATGTCCGCGTGGCCCTTGAGGCCCTGGCGGCGGGTGAGCGTTCGCTCGACGCCGACCTGTCGCCGCGCGTGGCGCTTTATCGTGTGTTCCATGCGATCTGGCTGAGCTCGGGCGCCCAGCTCGAGGCGCGTCGCGACGAAAGCATCAGCGCCGGCGACGACGCGGCCCAGCGCCTGATGCGCATCGCCCCGCGCTCGCGCCAGGCTTTCCTGCTGACCGCGCTGGAAGGCTTCACCCCGACCGAGGCCGCCCAGATCCTTGACTGCGACTTCGGCGAGATCGAGCAGCTCATCTCGGACGCCCAGGCCGAGATCGACGCGGAACTGGCCACCGACGTCCTGATCATCGAGGACGAGCCGGTGATCGCCGCCGACATCGAGGCCTTGGTCCGCGAGCTTGGTCACGACGTCACCGACATCGCCGCCACGCGCAGCGAGGCCGTCGAGGCCGTGGCGCGACGCACGCCGGGCCTTGTTCTCGCCGACATCCAGCTGGCCGACGGCTCGTCGGGCATCGACGCGGTCAAGGACATCCTGGGCCGTCTGGACGTGCCGGTGATCTTCATCACGGCGTTCCCGGAGCGCCTGCTGACCGGCGAGCGTCCCGAGCCGACGTTCCTGATCACCAAGCCCTTCCAACCGGAAACGGTGAAGGCGGCGATCGGCCAGGCTCTGTTCTTCCATCCTCGGCGCGCCCGCAAGGCCGCTTGAGGACTAACCTCCGTTCCCGAACCGCGACGGCCCCCTCAAGGGGGCCGTTTTGCGTTGGAGACAGGCCCGAACAAAAAAGGGCGGCTGGAGAAGGCCGCCCTTCATGTTTCTCGGCGACGGTCGCGATTAGGGCGTCTGGCGAGCCGGCTGTTGCGGCGTGTCGTAGCGCTGAGCCTCGGCGGGCGTCTTCGCGCCGTTATTGACCTCCACGGCCGCCAGATCGCGAGCGCGGAAGCTCCACGCGCCGAACAGGGCCAGCGCGGCCAGCACCGTCGAGATCACGAGCACCCAGAAGATGTGCCGCCCCCATCGACCCTGGCGGGCGCGGGTGGCGTTGAGGCGAGGCCCGGACGAATCCGGCGCGGCGTGGTGAATGTCGGCGGGCATGATGTCCTACCTCCTGAAATGATCTAAGGCGCCCACGATGTGGAAACATCCGCGCGCGCCAGGGCGGCGGCGCGTTGATTGAATCCGAGCACGGTCGCCGCCGAGAAGGCCGTCGTCGCGATCACGGCCAAGGCCACGATCAGGGTTCGCCTGCGACGCTGACGCTCGGTGAGCGCCTGAAAGAAAACCGTTCCGCCATGTTCGGCTTGGTAGGTCCGGATCACGACGTTGCTCCCCTGCCCGGCGGTTTCCGTGGCCACCTGCAAAATCAACGTCTTCCGTGTCCGGCCGTTCCCAAAGCGCCTGGTTTCGCGGGGTGCGAAAAAAATCGCCTCTAGCGGGAACCCTTGTCGCCCAATCTCGTTTTCATCTTCGCGAAGGCGGCGACGCCCCCCCGACTTGAGGCTGGCGAGAGCCAGCCTGCCGCCTTCGCACCCCCCTTTGTTGATGCGAACTCAGGCGGACCGGTTCTCCGGCCCGCCCTTCTTTGTATGACTATCTGGCGGTCGCCAGGTCGAAGATGATGTCGGCGCGTCGGCGCAGGGGCGCGGCCGCGCCGGACGGACCAACCGCTCCGGCGTCGCCCACGGCGGCCAGATCGAAGTCGACCTTGCCGAAGCCGTGCTTGGCCAGGGCGGCGGAAACGGCGTCGGCGCGACGCCGCGAGAGCGCCAGGTTCGCCTCGGGCGCGCCGACCGCATCGGCGAGACCAACGACGCGCACCGACCGGACCTGACACCCTTGGGCCTGAGCCCGCGCCCCGGCCAGGACCATGCGGGCCTCGGGCGTGAGGGCGGCGCTGTCTTGCTCGAAATAGATCGACGAGGTGAAACCGGCGCAGCCGGGGCTGGCGGCGACCACCGGCTTCCTCAGCGTTCGCCACGGGCCGGACGTTTCGGCGCACGCCGCCAGGGACAGAGCCGCCAAGCCCAGGATGATGATCTTCGTCTTCATGCCTACCCTCCTCCTTGCCTCGCGAGCACGAAAAAGGCGATCGGCCGCGCCGATCGCCTTTCGACGGACTGGCCGCCCCGCCTAGTAGCGGGCGCTGCCATCTTCCCAATAATAACGGCCGCTGCGGGAGTCGTAGTAATAGTAGCGCCCCGCGCGCTCGTCGTAATACTGACGGCGATTGACCGAGGTCGAGCCGCAGCCGCCGTCCTCGCGACAACCCTTGACCGCACCCGCCGTACCGCCGATCGCCGCCCCGATCGCCGCGCCAGTCCCGGCGCTGCCGCTGCCGACATTGTTGCCGATCACGGCGCCAGCCAGGGCGCCCAGCGCGGCGCCGCCCGCGGCGTTGCGCTCCACATTGCCGGTTGAGGTGCACGCCGCGGCGAGCACACCCACGCCCATCAGGGCGATCATGGTCGTCTTCATCTTGGCTCTCCGTTCCGAGCTTCTCGTCCCCTGCCGAGCAAACGGCCGCGGCGCCGGACGGTTCCGTAACAAGCGGAACCATGGCGGGGTCGAGGCCGTTGGGTCCGCGAGTTTCAAGATTAGGGGGGCGCCCGTGCGGCGGATAGACATCGTCGCCAATATCGCTTCCGGCTCGGTGGGTCCGGACGCGCCGGAGATCGCCGAGCGGCTGATCGCCGAGCATGGCGTATCCGGCAAGGTCCACGCGCCGCAGCCGGCGGAGCTGGTCGATCGCCTTCGCGCGGTGATCGACAGCGGTCCGGACGCCATCCTGGTCCTGGCGGGCGACGGCACCGCGCGGGCGGCCGCCGAGTTGGCGGGGCCCGACGGACCGCTGATCG
Organism: Caulobacter sp.; assembly: GCF_035254145.1. Taxonomy (GTDB): domain Bacteria; phylum Pseudomonadota; class Alphaproteobacteria; order Caulobacterales; family Caulobacteraceae; genus Caulobacter. Next base: position 10,412 of record NZ_DATFAV010000323.1, read on the forward strand.
CCCCGCTGCCGGGCGGCACCATGAACATGTTGCCCCGTGCTCTCTATGGCGAGCGGACCTGGCAGGAGGCGATGAGCGCCTGCCTGGAGACGGGCGAACCCCGGATGATCTCGGGCGGCGAGGTGGGCGGACGATTGTTCTTCGTCGCCGCCATCCTGGGCAGTCCGGCGCTGTGGGCCACTGCCCGCGAAGCCGCGCGCGAAGGTCGCCTGGACCTAGCCGCGGCCCGCGCCCGACGCGCGCTGCGCCGCGCCTTCACAGGCCGTCTGCGCTTCGTGCTGGACGGCCGACCCAAGCAGAAGGCCGAAGCCCTGACCCTGATGTGCCCGCTGGTCTCCACGGCCTTGGACGCCGAGGAGCGGGCGCTGGAGGCCGCCGCGCTGGATCCGTCAAGCGCGCTGGACATCTTCCGCCTCGGCTTCAACGCCGCACGCGGCCAGTGGCGAGAGGATCCGTCGGTCTCGGTCGGACGCTGCCGGACCGGCCGGGTCTGGGCCGGCGGACGCATCCCCGCGATCCTGGACGGCGAGCCGGCGCGCTTCGACCCGCAGGTGTCGATCCGCTTCCGTCCCAAGGCGTTCCGCGCCCTGGTCCCGCCCGAATGAAGCTGGTCCAGCTCTCGGATATCCACTTCGGCGGCGAGAACCGCGAAGCCGTCGAGGCCGCCGCGATCCGCATCCGCGACGAAGCCCCCGACCTGATCGTGGTCGCCGGGGACCTGACCCTGGATGGCAAGACCTCAGAGTTCGACGCCGCGGCGGCGTGGCTGTCGACCCTGCCGGATCCGATGCTCCTGGCGCCGGGCAACCACGACACGCCTTTCCTGGGTCCGGGCGAGCTATGGGAGCGCTTCACCCGTCCCTGGCGGCGGTTCAGCGATCGGTTCGGCGACGAGGACGGAGCCTCCTGGCGCGCGCCTGGGATCACCGTCGTTTCGTTGAACAGCGCCCGGGCCGCGCAACTGCGCTGGAACTGGTCGAAGGGCGCGGTGTCGCGCGGCCAGATCCGCCGGGTCGAGCAGGCGCTACGCGCAGCGCCGTCGGCGGACCTGAAGGTGGTGGTCTGCCATCATCCGCTGATGGAGGTCCTGGGCGGGCCGATGACCGCCAGGGTGCGCGGCGGCGTCGACGCCGCCAACCGCTTCGTCCAGGCCGGCGCGGACGTGATCCTGTCCGGCCACATTCATCTGCCCTTCGTCATGGCGCTGCCCTTTGGCGACGGCAAGACGCAGACCGTCGGCTCGGGCACGCTGTCGTTGCGCGAACGGGGCGCGGCGCCGGGCTTCAACGTGATCGAGGTCGAGCCTGGCTGTGTCCGCGTCAAGGCGCTGGCCTATGAGCGAGGCCGGTTCGACGTCTGGCGCACCTGGGCCTTCGACCGCCGCGGCTGAAAACGAAAACGGCGCGACCGAAGCCGCGCCGTCGGATCGTTCCCGAAAGCCCGGTCAGGAAGCGCCGCGCCCTCGGAAGAGGTGGCTGACCAGCGACACCAGGAACAGGATCAGGAAGACGTAGAACAGGATCTTGGCGATCCCGATCGCCGCGCCCGCGACGCCGGTGAAGCCCAGCAGGGCGGCGATCAGGGCGATCACCAGGAAGGTCAGAGCCCAGTTCAGCATCGATCTCTCCGGATTTGCCCAGCCGATAGCCGAGGCGGTTGTCCAGTTTCGAGGCTCAATGGCCTCGCTTGTCGACAACGCGCCCGGCTCTCGGGGTGTTCCGGACGATCGGCCTATTCCGGAGCCGGATAGGCCCAGCCTTGGGCGCCTGACTTGGCGGCGGCGTACTGGCTGTCGGCCAGGGTCCAGTTGGCCAGGTTGTCGAAGAAGGCTTCCAGGAACGCCTTCCGCAGGTTCTGATAGTCCAGGTAGTAGGCATGCTCCCACACGTCGGCGACCAGCAGAGCCGTCAGGCCTTGCGTGACCGGGCTCTCGGCGTCGTGGGTCGAGATGATCTTCAGGGCGCCCGAGGCGTCCGAAACCAGCCACACCCAGCCCGAGCCGAAGTGACCGATACCCTCGGCGACGAACTTCTCCTTCAGGGCGTCCAGCCCGCCGAAGGTCGACTCGATGGCCGCGGCGAGCTCGGCGCCCGGGGCGGTCTTGGTCGGGCTCATGCCGTCCCAGAAGAAGGCGTGGTTCCAGGCCTGGGCGGCGTTGTTGAATACCTTGCCCGGGCCGGCCGCGCGAATCACGGCCTCCAGCGAGCCCTTGTCGTCGCCGTTCAGCAGCCCGTTGAGGGCCGTGACATAGGCGGCGTGGTGCTTGTCGTGGTGGAAGTGGAGCGTGTTGGCGGAGATGGTCGGCTCCAGCGCGTCATAGGCGTAGGGCAGGTCCGGCAGCTTGTACATGGTCACTCCAGGAGAAGGCGTTCCCGTCAAGGGAGGCGCAGGAACGCGACGATGGGCATCTAGAGCGCGGCGGGCGAAAGCGTAAGTCGCCGCGCACCTGATCACGGTCAATTTTTAGAGATAAATTCCCTTGGAAACTTAGGGGTTTCCGCATCCGGCAAGGACTATGGCCGCCAAGGAACATGGCCGCCGGCGACGCCGGCGGCGCGACACAGGGCGACGTCCGTCAGCGTTGCTGCGGCGGCTTGGGATCGAGGAAGGCCTTGGCCAGCGACGCCGTCAGGGTCGGGTTCTTCAGGGCGATGATTCCGGCGGCCAGGCCGATGCCCAGCGACATCAGCGGACGTTCCCGGACGATCTCGACGACCTTGCTGGTCATGTCGAAGCCGCCTTGCGGCGCGTCGCGATGGCCGGAGCGACGCGCTTCGGCCTTGCGCGCGGCGACCATTCCGGCCACGGCCACGATAATGGCCGCGACGGCGGCGACGATCGCCGCCGCGCCCGCGGCCCCCACGAGAGGCACGAGCACCGCGTACAGCGCGAACGCGGCGGACACGACGCTGACGGCGGCGGCGGCGGCGATCGCCGCGGCCGCCGCCAGGGTCATGAGAGTCTTTTCGAAGATCACCGGTTGTTGCTGCGGCCGCCGGCGATCAGCAAGCCGATCAGCACGCCCACGCCCAGGCCCGCCAGGGTGGCGGTGATCGGACGCTCGCGAACCCGTTCGGAAACGTAGCGCTGGGCGTCCTCGATCTGCTGGCCAGCCGTGTCGGTATAGGCGCGGCTCTGGGCGCGAAGGGTCTCGAAGCCTTCGGACACCGACTTTTCAACGCGCTTGGCGGCCTCGGTCAGCGAGGCTCGGGCGGCGTTGGCGGCTTCGGCGAAGCTGCGCTCGGCGTGTTCGACGGCTTCCAGGGTCGCCCCCTTAACCTTGTCGGCTTCCTTGGCGGCGGGATTCAGGGAATTGGCGGGCATGGTCATCTCCTGTTCGCGACGCGACCGGCCGGGACGCGGGAAGCTGCGCCCCGACAACGCCGAGCTTAGCGCTGCGGTTCCAGGATACTCAAGGGGCGCGAGCTTCACCACAACCGATTCCAGGGTCGGGCGAGACGGTCTCCAAAGGCGCTCGCGCCGGACGCGAACCGACGCTAAGGTCGAATCATGGAGGACGCCCCCATCGTCAGCGACGACCACCAGGAAGCCGCTCGCCTTAGCGCCTTGCGCGCACTCGATATTCTAGGCGGCACGACCAACGAGCCGCGCCTCCTGAGAATTGCGCGCTTAGCGGCCCGTCTCTTCGATGCGCCCAAGGCCGCCGTCGCGCTGGTGGACGAAGATCGGATCTGGCGGAAGGCCTTTGTCGGCTATGCGGGACCCGAGGTGCCTCGGGCCGGCGATCTGGCTGGCCGGGTGGTGGCCGCGGGACGGCCAGTGGGCCTTTGCGTTCCGATCCGCGACCGCGAGGGCCATGCGCTGGGCGCGCTGGTGGTCGAAGGACCCGGCGCGAGCGGCCCGGCCTGCGCCGAAGATCTGCAAGCGCTTGAAGACCTCGCCGATCTGGCGTCCGAGATTCTCACCGCGCAATCCGACGACAGCCGGATGCTCGAGAGCGAGCGGTTGAATCTGGCGATCACCGCCGCCGCCCTGGGCGAATTCGAATGGGACATCAAGCGCGACGTTTTCAAGATCAGCCCCCGGCTGGCGAAGATCGCCGGCATCGCATCCGGCGAAATTCCGGCTGAGAACGGGGCGGCGCTCTATCCGTACATCCATCCCGACGACCGGGAGATGGCGCGCGAGTCGATCAACAGGCAGCTGCGCGAGACCGGCCGCTACAGCCTCGAATACCGCCGCCTTCCCGGCCCCGACGGGCGCGAGGTCTGGTACCATGGCTCGGGCGCGCTGCTGCTGGGGCCGGACCACGAGCCGGCCTATCTGATCGGCGTCGTCCAGGACATCACCGCGCGCAAGGCCGACGAAGAACAGCGCGAGAATCTGGTCGCCGAGCTGGATCACCGGATCAAGAACCTGCTGGCCGTGGTCCAGTCGGTCGCGGCCCAGTCGGCGCGGAAATCCGCCTCGCTCGACGTCTTCCTGAAGACCTTCGCCGCGCGGCTGAAGTCGATGAGCTCGGCCCACGACCTGCTCAGCGCCGCCCGCTGGCGCGGGGCCACCCTGGCCCGCATCGCCGCCGCCGAGTTGGGAGGCCTGGCGCCGACCCAGACCCGCTGGGACGGGCCCGAACTGTTCCTGACGCCCCGGGCCGCGGCGGCCTTGTCGCTGGCCTTGCACGAACTGGCGGTCAACGCCGTGCGCTATGGCTCGCTGTCGACCGAAAACGGCAAGGTCGAGGTCGTCTGGCGCCGCTCGCCCGAAGGCGGCTTCGCCCTGGAGTGGCTGGAGACCGGCGGGCCGCCCGCGTCCGCGCCGCAGACCAAGGGCTTCGGCGCCACCCTGATCGAGGACGTCGCCGGGCGCGAACTGGGCGGTTCGGCCAAGATCAACTACCGCTCCAGCGGCGTCACCGCCATGATCGTCGGCTCGGCCGAGGCCCTGGCCGACGCGCCGCCCGTCGAACCCGTGAGCGCGGCGCCCGAGCGCATCATCGAAACCGTGGTCGCCGCCGACGAGACGGTCCGGCCCGGCGCTATCGCCGGCCTCAAGGTGCTGATCGTCGAGGACTCGCTGCTGCTGGCCCTGGAGCTCGAGGCGGGCCTCGAGGACGCCGGCGTCGAGGTGGTGGGCTGCGCGGCCGAACTCAGCGAGGCCCTGTCGATGGTCGAGATGAACTTCGATGTCGCCGTCCTCGACGCCGACCTCAACGGCCAGTCGGTGGCGCCCGTGGCCGAGATCCTGCGTAGCATGGGCCGTCCGTTCGTCTTCGCCACCGGCTACGCCGACAAGGCCGCGCCGATGGGATTCGACGCCCCGATCGTGAGGAAGCCCTACAACGTCCACCAGATCGCCCGGGCCGTGGCGGACGTCACGGGTCGGATCTAGAATCCTTCCGAACGGACGGATCGCGGTCAGATCACCCGCTTGTCCCGAAGTCGCGCCACCGCCTCCGCGCTCATCCCGGCCACCTCGGTCAGCACCGCCTCAGTATGCTCGCCCAGCGTCGGCCCGGGCCAGCGCACGCCGCCGGGCGTGTCCGTCAGCTTCGGAAAGGCGTTCTGCATCTTGATCTCGCCGAACACCGGGTGCGGCACCGTGACGATCGACTCCCGCGCGGCGAACTGCGGATCCTTCAGCATGTCGGGCGCGCGATAGATCCGACCGGTGGCCAGGCCCGCGGCCTCCAGCCGGGGCAGCAGGTCGTCGATATCCTGGTCGGCGGTCCAGGCCGCGATGCGCGCGTCCAGTTCGGCCTGGTGGGCGCCCCGCGCGGCGTGGTCGCGGTAGCGGACATCGTCGGCCAGGTCGGGCCGGCCCATCAGCTCGCATAGCCGCCGAAACAGCGTGTCCTGGTTGGCCCCGATCAGCACCAGTTCGCCGCTCTTGGTCGGATAGACATTCGAGGGGGCGATGCCCGGCAACACCGCGCCCGAACGCTCGCGGACATAGCCGGTCAGGTCATATTCGGTGACCAGGTTCTCCATCACCGTCAGCACGCTCTCGTAGATGGCCGTGTCCACGACCTGGCCCTTGCCCGTCCGCTGGCGGGCGTGCAGGGCCATCATCACGCCAAGCGCGGCGTTCAGGCCCGACAGGCTATCGCCGATCGAGATGCCGGCGCGGGCCGGGGGGCGGTCGGGCTCGCCGGTAATGTGGCGCAGGCCGCCCATCGCCTCGCCCACCAAGGCGTAACCGGCCCGCTTGGAATAGGGACCGGTCTGGCCAAAGCCCGACACCCGCGCCATGACCAGGCCCGGATTGGCCTTGGCCAGGTCTTCGTAGCCCATGCCCCACTTTTCCAGCGTGCCGGGGCGGAAGTTCTCGACCACGACATCGGCCTTGGCGATCAGGGCGCGCGCGACGTCACGACCTTCGTCCGTGCGCAGGTCGATGGTGACGGATTTCTTGTTGCGGCCGATCACCGGCCACCAGGGCGACAGGCCCTTGGGCTTCGAGCGGCCCCATTGCCGCATCGGATCGCCGACCTTGGGATCCTCGAGCTTGATCACCTCGGCGCCGAAGTCGCCGAGCACCTGTCCGCAGAACGGACCGGCGATCAGGGAGCCCATCTCGATCACGCGCAGTCCGGATAGCGGCCCTTCGACCATGACGATCTTCCCCTGCCTTCGTGGGAACCGATCACGGCCCCGTGATGTTCTTTCTGGCACGACGGCGAACCGCGGCGCCGGAGCTTCATCCCTCTCTACAAAAAAGAACCCAGGGAAAGACAGACCCATGACCCGTCATTTGATGATCGCCGGCGCCGCTGTGGCGGCGCTGAGCCTGGCCGCCTGCGGCCAGAAGACCGATGAGACCAAGGGCGCGGCCACGCCGGCCGAACAGGCCGCCACGCCTGACGCCAACCCCTCGGCCACCGTCCCGACCCCGTCCGACGAAACCAAGGCCGACGTCTTCGCCATGAAGGCCGCCGACAGCGATCTGTACGAGATCGAAGCCGCCAAGATCGCGGCCAAGCGCTCGACCAACGCTTCGGTGAAGAAGTTCGCGGCCGCGATGGAGACCGCTCACAAGAAGTCTTCCGAGGAGCTGAAGGCGGCGATCGCGGCCTCCGGCGCGACCATCACCGTGCCCACCATGGTGTCGGCCGACATGCAGTCCAAGCTGGACGACCTGAACAAGGCCGACGCCAAGGACTTCGACAAGAAGTACGCGGACGACATGGTCGACGCCCACCAGGCGGCCTTGAACCTGCTGCAGCGCTACGCCCAGGACGGCGACACCGCCGCGATCAAGGCCTTCGCCGCCGCCACCGCGCCGAAGGTTCAGGAACACCTGAACATGGCCGAGGGCCTCAAGAACGGCTTCGACACCGGCGAAGACGTCGCCAAGGACAACGCCAAGCACTAAGCGTCAGGGAATGGCGTAGGCGACCGTCGCCTTGGCGGCCGGTCGCTCTCGTCCTTCGGTCCACAGCAGAATGTCGGCCGTCGCGATGCGGCGGCCCAACTTCAGCAGGGCGGCCTCGGCATAGAGGTCGCCCGGTTTGCATCCGCGCAGGAAATGGATGGTCAGCGAGGTCGTGACCGCCATGGCCACCTCGCCGATATGGGCCAGGACCAGCGCGTAGGCCGCCGTGTCGGCGAGGGTCATCAAGGTCGGCCCGGATATCACCCCACCGGGACGCAATTGCCGGCTGGCGTACGGCGACTTCAGCAGGACCCGCCCAGGCCCGACCTCCAGGACCTGGGGCATGTGCTCGGCGCCCGTCTCGGGAAAGGCGCGGCGCAGGAAGGCGTTCAGCGCCTCCGCGTCCATCCGGATGACGGCCTCCCCGCTCATCCGCCGACCTTGGTGGTGTTGTCGTCGCCGTTGCGGTCGATCACGGTGTTGTAGGGGTCGATCCCGGCGAACCTCGGCGCCTTGGCGGTCGTGAAGGTGAAGGCCTGCACGCCCGAACGAACCGGCCGGCGCTCGTAGACGACGACGTCCTTGGCGTCGAAACCCTTCTTGCCCGGCTCGGCCATGAACAGGCCGATGTCCATCGTCTCGTTCAGCGGGGCGGTGGTCTCCTTGCCCTTGCCGTCGGCGTACTTCTTTTGAGCGTCGACCGTGACCGTGACGTCGAACCGGCCGTCTGGCCGCTTCTTCACCGACGCCGACTTGGCCTTCAGGTCGTAGAGGGTGACCTTTTCGAAGAGATCGGTGATCAGCGTCTGCTTGTCGGCCGGGGCTTCGGCGCGGAGGATGGTCAGGAAGTCGGTGGAGATCGGATAAGGCGCGCCCTTGAAGGCGTATTGCGCGATCAGCTTGCGCAGGGCGCGGTTGACGACCTCTTCGCCCAGCTCGCTCTGCAGCCGGTACATGACCAGCGAGCCCTTGCGATAATAGACGTAGGGCTGGACCTCGACCCGGGCCAGCGGCTGCTCGTCGATAACGTCGCCGCCCCGGGCGCGCAGATAGCTGTCCAGCTCGAACTTCAGGAACTTGCGGATCTGCGCCTCGCCGTAGGTGTGTTTCATCACCATCAGGGCCGAGTACTGGGCGAAGGTCTCGGACAGCATCGCCCCGCCCTGCTGATCGGCGCCGATCACCTGGTGAGCCCACCACTGGTGGCCGATCTCGTGCGCGCCGACATAGGTGACCATGTCGATCTTGGTCGGGTCGCGATAGTCGGAGATGAAGAACATCCCCTCCGACCACGGAATGGTGTTGGCGAACGACTGGGCGAACTGGGCGTAATCGGGGAACTCCTGGTAGCGCAGCTGGCGGAACTGGTAGGGGCTGAAATTGGCCTGGAAGTAGTCCAGCGACCGCTTCATCGAGGCCTTCATCCGCTCGATGTTCCAGGCGTGCTGGGCGTCGTAATAGACCGCCAGCTCGACGCCCTTGTAGGCTTCCCGGGCGACCTGGTAGCGCGCCGACTGGATCGACACGAACGGCATGATCGGCGCCTCGGTGACGAAGCGGGCGATGCGGCGGCCGCTTCTGACCGTGTCCGAGACCTTGTATCCCGGCGCGATCGGGGTCTGGTCGGCCTCGGTCGCGACCGTGATGTCGGAGCTGATGAAGTCGGCGTCCTTGCGCAGACCGTTGAACTGGCGGGACGGAATATCGCCCAGCTTGGCCATGCGCCGCTCCGGCGGCAGGCCGTATTTCCGGCGCTTGGCGCGGTCTTGAAGTAGTCCGTCACGCGCCATCCCCAAGATCGGCGCGATCTCCATGTTGTTCACGAAGGTCCCATTGTCGACGATCCGGTGTTCCTGATCGCTGTTGGGGAAGCCTTGCTGCGCGCGCAGGGTGATGAAGCTCATGTTGCGACGCTCGCCTGGCGCCATCGGCGTGTCGAAGGCGAAGATCCGATAGTTGAACTTCTCGAACGTCTTCTTGGGCCGCGCCCCCTCGATCGACAGGCCCTTGACCTTCAGGTCGCGATCGAAGCGGACGTGGATCTCCTTCAGCGGCGCGCCGGTCTTGTTCTCGATGACGTACGAGCCCTTGGTCTCGATGCTGGGCTCGTGCGGCTTCAGATCGACGTCCAGGGTCATGGCGACGATCTTGGGTTGCGGCGTGTTCTCGAACGGCAGCAGCGTCTTCTCGTAGTCCGCCAGCCACTTCTCGTTGTCGATCTTGGTCCGATAGGGATTCAGGACGTTGGTGTTGAAGTACACGAAGCCGCCGACGCCAGCGAACACGGCCAGGGCCACGCCCATGACGACGCCCGCGGGGCCATTCAGGCGCGTGGGCAGGCGGCGCAGGCGCGGGAGCAGCCGGCTCTCGGTTCCTCGGCGCCACAGGCCGTAGGCCAGCACCAGGAGCGCCAGGGCGAACGCCGTCCAGTAGAGGCGCAGCCACCATGCGCCGATCCAGAACTTGCCCAGTCGGTTCATGTCCGAGAAGGGCGTGTCGGTGACGGCGCCGTAGTTGTAGAGCTTGTGCTCGAACCCGAGGTTGGTGAACGTGATGGTCGAGACCATGTAGATCACCATCAGCGCCCAGCCGATGAACTTGTGCGGGCTGATCGCCTGCAAGAACACCGCCAGCACGGCGACCAGGATGAAGTCGACCGACTGGGGCAGCACGTACCACAGCAGGTACTTGTCGAGCTCGAAGTTGAAATAGCCGTGGAACACCTGGCTGAGGATGGCGGCGATCACGCTAACCAGCAGGGTCGAGACCAGAACGAGGCTGATGGCCAAGGTCTTGGGCGCCACGAAGGCCCAGTCGGGCACGGGGGTCGCGTCGATGATCTCGTGCGTCTTGCGCTCGCGCTCGCGCCAGACCAGCTCGCCGGAATAGTAGATGGCGATGATCATCGGGATCAGGCCGAACGAGCCCAGAAGGGGCTGCAGCAGAACCCGCGTCACGGGATAGACGACCCCGCCGTAGCGGCCGGCCTCCGTGGCGAACCACAGCGCCCCCATGGCGTTGGCGAGGCCAAGGCCCAGCAGCACGAAATAGGCGGGGCTCTTGAACACCTGGCCCATGTCGAGGCGGGTGCGTACGACGAGTTGGGCCCAGGCCGTCCGCCGATCGAAAATGGGTTTTGGCAACGGACCGTCCGGCGCGCTGGGACCGTCCTCGCTGGCCGTCTTCGACGGCTTCACCTTCTTCCGCCCCGACAGGTCCGCCGACTGGAAACGGAAGAAGACGTAGGCCAGGCAGAGGAAGCTGGCCGAAAGCGCCAGGGAAAGCGCCCGGTTCGACAGCAGCACCCCGGTCAGAGCCGGGGTCAGGGTGTTGCGCTCGCTGGCCGTCCAGTACTTGGTGACCAGCCCGTAGGCGGCCGCGCCCATCGGATCGCAAAGGGCCGCGATCTTTTCGAACTCGGGCTTGTCCAGCGCGATGTTGGCGATGATCCAGAGGACCATGAAGGCGATCACGCCGACATAGGTCCACATCATCGAACGCGTGATCGTCGCCAGGGCGAAGAACAGCGACGACGTCAGCAGAATCGACGGCAGGGCCAGGGCGAAATAGGCGAAGAGATAGGCGTGGAGCTCATTGGGGCCGAGGCGCTCAGGGTCGATCCACGGCATGAAGGAGCCGATCCAGATCGCCAGCGGCACGACGAGGAACGAGATCGCCGCCGCCAGGAACGCCCCGGTGAAACGGCCGTAAAGATAGTCGAACTTGCGCACCCGCGTGGAGCGCAGGATCGGCCCAAAGCCGGTCTCGTCGTCTCGAACGACCACGTTCGCCACGAACGCGGTGGTC
>NZ_DATFAV010000324.1:0-7259 GCF_035254145.1 Caulobacter sp.
GCGACCTCGCCGGCGAAGCTGGGGCCCGACAGCACCGCGATCGGCGCGCCAGGGATCGTCTCGGCCGCGACCTCGGTCATCAGCTTCAGCGAGCCCTGTTCGACACCCTTGGCGCAGAGCACCACCGGCACGTTCGGCTGCAGGTGCGGCGCTAGGGCCGCAAGGGCCGAGCGCAGGTGCTGGGCTGGGGCGACGGCCAGGATCAGGTCGCAGGCGGCGAGATCGGCCATGTCCGGCGCTGCGCGGATCGCCGGCTCTAGCGCCACGCCCGGCAGGAACAGAGCGTTCTCGTGGGTCGCATTGATCGAGGCGACCACCTCGGTCTCGCGGGCCTGCAGGGTGACTTGCAGCCCGGCCCGCGCGCAGACCTGGGCCAGGGCGGTGCCCCAGGCCCCGGCGCCGATGACGCCTGCATGGTGGAAGGTCATGCCTTGGCTCCCTTGCGGCCGTAAGCGTTGGCGGGGTTCGCGAGCGCCGCGGCCTCGTCCAGCGGCCAGCGCGGACGGGCGACGGCGTCGAGGTCGTCGGTGATCCCCAAGGCCAGCCGCTCGGCCCCGGCCAGGGCGATCATGGCGGCGTTGTCGGTGCAATAGGCCAGCGGCGGGGCGGCGAACGTGAAGCCGTTCTTCTCGCAATTGGCCAGCAGGGCCGCGCGCACCGCGCCGTTGGCCGCCACGCCCCCGGCGACGACGAAGCGCAGTTCGTCGGGATCGTGGCTTTCCTTGTAGAGCTTCATCGCCCGGTCGACCCGCTCGGACAGCTGGCGAGCGATGGCGGCCTGGACGCCGGCGGCCAGGTCGCGGCGCTCCTCGTCGGTCGTGAGGGTCTCGGCGATGCGGGCCGCGGCGGTCTTCAGGCCCGAGAACGAGAAGTCGCAATCCTTGCGGCCCAGCAGGGCGCGGGGCAGCGTGTAGCGATCGGGATTTCCCCCCACCGCCAGCTTCTCCAGCGCCGGACCGCCGGGATAGGGCAGGCCCAGGCTCTTGCCGATCTTGTCGAAGGCCTCGCCGGCCGCGTCGTCGATCGTGGTGCCCAGGCGCTTGCAGGCCCCGACGCCGGCCACTTCCAGAAGCTGGCAATGACCGCCGGAGACCAGCAGCAGCAGAAAAGGATAGGCGACGTCCGAGCCCAGGCGGGCGGAAACGGCGTGGCCTTCCAGATGGTTCACCGCCACCAGCGGCACGCCGCGCGCCAGGGAGACGGCCTTGCCGAACGCCAGGCCGACCATCACCCCGCCGACCAGGCCGGGACCGGCCGTGGCCGCCACCCCGTCCAGCTGATCAAAGCTCAGCCCGGCCGCGCGCATCGCCTCGGCGGCGATGGCGTCGATCGATTCCACGTGGGCGCGGGCGGCGATCTCGGGCACCACGCCGCCGAATGGGGCGTGCTTGTCGAACTGGGCGCCGATCACCGAGGACAGCACGCTGACCGTCCCGTCCCCGTCGCGGCGCACGACCGAGGCCGCGGTCTCGTCGCAGCTGGTCTCCAGGCCGAGGATCGTGAGCCCAGAGGGCTTAAGGGTGGTCATTGGTTGCGGGCCTTTCGCCGCTCCTGTAGCAGCGAGGATGAATTTCGCATCCGCAGGTAACGTTCCGACCGTGTCCCGGCAACCTCCCATCCGCATTGGCGCGCGAGGCTCCAAGCTGTCGCTGGCTCAATCGGGCCTGATGCAGGCCCGCATCGCCGCCGCGCTCGGCGCGCCGGCCGGCGCGTCCAAGGAAGAGATCGAGGCGCTCGCCCCGCTGATCCCGATCGTCACCAGCGGCGATCGTATCCAGGATCGTCGCCTGATGGAGATCGGCGGCAAGGGCCTGTTCACCAAGGAGATCGAGGAAGCCCTGCTGGAAGGCCGCATCGACTGCGCCGTCCACTCGCTGAAGGACATGCCGGCCGAGCTGCCGCCGGGCCTCGTCCTGGCCGCGACGCCGGAGCGGGAAGATCCGCGCGACGCCTTCATCAGCCATGTCTGCGAGCGGCTGGAGGACCTGCCCAAGGGCGCGCGCCTCGGCACGGCCAGTCTGCGTCGTCAGGCTCAGGCCCTGCACGTGCGCCCCGACCTCGAGATCGTCATGCTGCGCGGCAATGTCGACACGCGCCTGGCCAAACTGGAGCGCGGGGAGGCCGACGCCATCCTGCTGGCCCAATCAGGCCTGAACCGACTAGGTCTTGGCCACCTGACCAAGAGCTGGCTGGATCCCGAAGCCTGCCCTCCGGCCCCCGGCCAGGGCGCCCTGGTCATCGAGACCCGGGCCGAGGATATCGGCGCATCGTGGCTGGACGCCGTCCGCTGTCGCGAGACGACCATCGCCGTGGCCGCCGAGCGCGGCGCCTTGTTCGCCCTGGAAGGTTCGTGCCGCACCGCCATCGGGGCCCGCGCGGCGCTGAACGGTTCGCGTCTGTCGCTGATCGTCGAGGCCCTGACCCCTGACGGCGCCCAGCGGTTCCGCCGCCACGGCGAGGTCGCGCTGTCGGGCGCCGACGACGTCGGCGAGGCTCGGGCGCTGGGCCTCAAGCTCGGCGGGGAAGTTCGCGCCGAGGGCGGCGACGCCATCCTGCTGCCGGAATAGGCCATGGCTCAGGGCGCGCCGGTCTGGATCACCCGCGCCCGTCCTGGGGCCGAGGCGACCGCCGCCCGCGTGGTTGCGCTGGGCTTCACGCCGATCCTCGACCCGTTGCTGGAGGTCGCGCCGCTGGATGTGGCGATCGACCTCTCCGGCGTGGCCGCTCTGGCCTTCACCAGCGCCAACGGCGCGCAGGCCTTCGCCAGGCTTACCCAGGAACGCGACTTGCCGGTGTTCACGGTAGGCCACGCCACGGCCCGCGCGGCGACGGAGGCCGGGTTCGCCCGCGTCTCGAGCGCGGATGGCGATGTCGAGGATCTCGCGCGCCTGATCGCCGGCGCCGTCACCGGGCCCGTGCTGTGGGCCGGCGCGCGCGAGCCGGCGGGCGATCTCGTGGCGCTTTTGCGCGAACGCGGCGTCGAGGCCCAGGGCGTGGCCGTCTACGAGACCCTTGATCGCGCCCCTTCGGACCAGACCCTGGCCCGGCTGAACGCCCCGCTGACGGCGCTGGTCCATTCGCCGCGCGCGGCCCGTCGCCTGGCGGCGATCCTGCGCGAGCGGCCGGCGCCGGCCCTGCGTGTCCTGTGTCTTTCCGAGGCCGTGGCCGCCCCTCTGCGGGCGCTGAACGAACCCGGGCCTGTGGCCTGCGCGCCGCGTCCCGACGAATCCTCGCTACTGGCGCTGCTCACGGCTTAAGCGCGACATTGCGCGGCGCGGCGGCGTGGGGCACGAATGGGTCATGAACGCCGCTCCCGATCCCGCTGAAATCGTCGCCCCCAGCGATCCGGCGCTGTACGCCCGCCGAAGGGTGATGGGCCCCAGCGTTTGGATCTGGCTTTTCCTCTGCGTGCTCAGCGCCGTTCTCGGCGCGGGCGTGGCGCGTTTTGGTCCGATCCTGTTTCCGGCCAAGTCCAAGCCCGCGGCTTCGGGCGTGATCTCGGCCACGCCCAGCCCGCGCCCGGTCGCCGATCGCCTCGCGCCAGGCGCGGCCCTCCCCGTCGAGGCCGGTGAAGTCGCGCCCGCCGCGCCCGCCGCTGACGTCGAGCGCCTGGACGGCCGCATCGCGGCTCTGGAAACCACGCAACAGAGCGTGGCGGACGCCGCCGCCGCGGCCCTGGCCGTCTCGACCCTGGCCGAGGCGGCCGGCGGTTCGCGGCCGTTCGCCGAAGAGCTGGCCGGCTTGCAACGGGTTCTGCCCGCCTCGCCCAGCCTTCGCGCCCTGGAGCCGCTGGCTCGCCTGGGCGCCCCGACCCGCGCGGGCCTGACCGTGCAGTTCGGAAACCTGGCCGGCCGCGCCGCCAGCGCCTCGCGCAATCCCGGCGCGGAGGCGGACCTGTTCGCCCGGCTGCGCTATGCGCTGTCCAGCATCGTCTCGATCCGCCACGTGGGCTCCACCCGCGGCTCGACGCCCGACGCCACCCTGGCCAGGGCGCAGGTCCTACTCGATGAGGGCGATGTCGAGGGCGCGGTGGCGGCCCTGGACGCCTTGCCCGATCCGGCGCGCGAGGTCCTGGCTCCGTGGTTCGCCGCCGCCAACCGGCGGATCGAGATTGACCGCCACGTCGCGGCCGTGCGCGCCGAGGCTTTGGCGGGTTTGACGCGCGTCGCGCGGGTCGCGCCATGACCCGGGTCGCCTTCGCGCTCTTCCTGGTGGCCGCCGTCGCGGTCAGCGTCCTGGCCCTGACCGGCGAGCCGGGCCGCGCTTCCCTGGAGTGGATGGGCTGGCGCATCGAGATGACCGCCGCCGCGGCGGCCCTGCTGACCCTGTTCTCGGCCCTGCTGTTCACGGTGCTGTGGCGCGGCGTGATCTGGATCGTCGAGGCCCCGCGCCGCGCCGCCCGCGCCCGGGCCGAGACCAAGCGCAAGCAGGCGATCGAAGCTCTGTCGCGCGGCTTCCTGGCCGTCGCGGCCGGTGACGGCTCGGAGGCCCGGCGCCTGGCCCAGAAGTCGGCCGAGCTGGCCGAGGACGCGCCGGGCCTCGTCCGCGTGCTCGCCGCCCAGGCGGCCGAGACCGCCGGAGACCGCGCCGCCGCCCAGAGCGCCTACAACGCCATGCTCGGCTTTCCGGAGATGCGGCTGGCGGGCCTGCGCGGCCTGATGCAAGCGGCCCTGGCCGACGGGGACAAGGTCGCCGCCGTCCGCCACGCCGAGACCGCCTATGGCCTGGCCCGCACCGCCCGCTGGGCCTGGCGGGCCCTGCTGGAAGCGCGGCTGGAGGTGGGTGACTGGGCCGCGGCGCTGCAGCTGGTCCAGGGCGCCCTGGAGCGCAAAATCGTCTCGCCGGTCGTGGCTGAACGCAGCCGCGCGGCCCTGCTCGCCGCCTCCGCCGCCAGCCTGGAGGAGGCCGCCGACCCCAAGGCCCGAGCCCAGGCGCTCGACTTCGCCAACCAGTCGGTGAAGCTCAAGCCCGATTTCGCGCCGGGCGTGGTGATGGCCGCGCGACTGCTGGCCGACGATGGCAAGACGGGCAAGGCCGGGCAATTGATCGAGACCGCCTGGAAGGCCCAGCCCCACCCGGCCTTGTGGTTGGCCTATCGCGACCTGAAGACGAACGAGACGCCCAAGGCCCGCGCCCAGCGCCTGGCCGCGCTGGCGGCCTTGCGACCCGAGGCGCGCGAGAGCCTGATTCTGCGCGTCGAGGCGGCCCTGATCGGCGGCGACCCGATCGCCGCCCGCGCCGCCGCCCGCCTGTTGGACCAGGAAGCGCCCACCGCCCGCTTCGCCGGCCTGATGGCTCGTGTGGCCGCCGCCAATGGCCAGGCCGATGAGGCCCGGGCCTGGATCGCGCGGGGCTCGGGCGCGCCACAGGAACCCGACTGGTCCGACCTCGATCCCGAAGGCCGCGCCTTCGCCTACCAGCGCGAGGACTGGGCCCGTCTGACCGTCAGCTACGCCGAGACCGGCCAACTGATCCATCCGCGCCACGAACGCCGCGAGCGCACCATGAGCGACCTGCCCGAGGTGCCGTCGGCCTATGTCGAATCGACGCCGTTCATCCGGGCGGCCGAGACGGGCGGCGCCCTGATGCCTATCCCGGACGATCCGGGCGTGTTCGACGCTCCGCCGATTCCCGACCCGCCCGAAGCCGGCCCGGCGCCGCGTCGCAATTCTGGTGCAAGACGACGCTTGGCAAGCGGCCCGCGCCCCGCTAAATAGGCGCTCCCTCCGCTCCGGGAACCTCCCGAAGCGTCCGTGGGCCGCCTTAGCTCAGCCGGTAGAGCGGCGCATTCGTAATGCGTAGGTCAGGTGTTCGAGTCACCTAGGCGGCACCACTTTCCTCTCTCTTCTTGTCTTTATCAAAGACGATACGGCAAGCCTTCGTGCTGGAACCGGCCCGAGCGTGCGCTCGTTGCTGCGGTGAGCAGGAGGACGCCATGATCCAGCCCGTCGACGACGACACCGCCCTTGAGGAGGTCCTGGGCTTTCTCGCGACGCCGCCCGAGGCGGGCTCGGCCGACGATGCGCGGTTCGGCGCGCGGCTGCGTCAGGTGATCGCCGCCTCGATCCCGGCCGACGAGGACGACGATTCGGAAGATGAACCGCGCCTGAAACTCGACGCCGACCTTCGCGGCAGGCTGGACGCCCTGGCGCGCCGCCGCTCGGAGAATCATCCGTTCGGGGATCATCCGGACGGTATCGGTCCGACCCTTGGGATGGACCTCGCCGCCAAGGGGCAGCGTCGGGATCCCTAGGTTGAGCGCCGGATCCGGCTCCTCCTGCGCGGAAGCCCGACACTCATTTCCGGTAGACTGCGGCGCCTGCGACAATGTGTCCGCAGGGGAGAATTCAACCGCAAGCTTTGCTGAACTGAACCGGCAATACCCGCACGCTGTACCGGCCATACCGCTGTGGATGCTCCACTACGTCCGACTGGGGCGTGAATGCGACAAGAGATTTTTATGGATTACATTCAGACTATAGAGTAATCATTTAACGAAACTGGGCTAATCGGCTTCCCATAATCCAAGTCCAAAGGAAGTATGGCCACATATTAACTACACAAATACGCTAATCTCCGTTGCGACATTCTGTCGCTTGAGGCGATAATTCACACTCTGTTTAGATGATGAGCCCGATCCCCTGCGCATTAGCTCGGAAAAACGAGCGGGGGATGCTGAATGTTGAACAAGACGAAAAGCGGCGCGATCGCGCTGATCACCCTGGCGATGATGACGCCGCTGGCGGCGCACGCCGATCCGGCCAAGGACATCGCGATCGCCGGCCGCGCGCTGACGTTCCTGGAAAATGGCCCGACCGGCAAGGTCGTGATGGGCGTTGTCTTCGATCCGTCCAAGCCCGCGTCCGTGGCCGAAAAGAACGCGATCATGGCCGCGATCGGCGGCGGTCTGGCCGCGGGCGGCGTGACCCTCACCGGCAAGGCGATTGAAGGCGGCGACGCGGGGGCCCTCGGCGGCGTCGGCGCGCTCTACGTCACCACGGGCGCCAATGGCGCGGCGGTGGTCGGGGCGGCCAAGGGCAAGAAGATCATCACCATCGGCTCGGACGTGTCGTGCGCCACCAGCGGCGCCTGCGTGATGAGCGTGTCGGGCGATCCGAAGGTGGAGATCGTCGTGAGTCGCTCGGCGGCCGCGGCGGCCGGCGCGGTCTTCAAGGCCGCCTTCCGCATGATGATCCGTGAAGTCTGACCCTAGCGAACGAAAGAGACACACCATGAAGACGACTCTCTTCGCCGGCGCT
>NZ_DATFAV010000325.1:0-23078 GCF_035254145.1 Caulobacter sp.
CTTCGGCGGCGCGACAGGTCCGGGCTGAAATCGCCCGGGCGTTCCGGGACCGGGGTCGTCGCCCCGGCCCGCCCGTCGGGGGCCGACTGTCGGGAGCGGGTTAAAACCCCGCGCCCCGCTGGCTCACCGGATAACGACTGCGCGGAGCGTCTGGCTTCGTCGAAACGGTAATCACTACCCAAACCTCCGGACGGATGTCCGGCGCTCCGCATCCCCTTCCATCCCTTCAGCGGCCAGCCGCGTGAAGCGGCGAGCCCATGCGCGCGGAGCTCCCCTTGACGCCCCTCCTCCCGCGCCGCACAACACGGCCAAACCAAACACGCGTTTGAGGGAGATTTTGGCATGGCGGACATCCGCTTCGACGGCAAGGTGGCGATCGTCACGGGCGCGGGCGGCGGGCTCGGCCGCCAGCACGCGCTGGAACTGGCGCGGCGCGGCGCCAAGGTCGTGGTCAACGACCTGGGCGGCAGCGTCGACGGCTCCGGCGGCTCGTCCGAAGCGGCCCAGAAGGTGGTCGCCGAGATCGAGGCCTTCGGCGGCGAGGCCATCGCCCACGGCGCCTCGGTGACCGACGACGCCGGCGTCGCCGACATGGTCAGGACGACCATGGACAAGTGGGGCCGCATCGACATCCTGATCGCCAACGCCGGCATCCTGCGCGACAAGACCCTGACCAAGATGGAGCTGGCCGACTTCGAGCTGGTCATGCAGGTGCACGTGTTCGGCACCTTCAAGCCGATCAAGGCGGTCTGGGACATCATGAAGGCCCAGAATTACGGCCGCATCGTCGTGACGACCTCGTCGTCGGGCATGTACGGCAACTTCGGCCAGAGCAACTACGGCGCGGCCAAGATGGCGGTGCTGGGGCTGATGAACACCCTCAAGCTCGAGGGCGCCAAGAACGACGTCAAGATCAACGCCATCAGCCCGGTCGCGGCCACCCGCATGACCGAGGGCCTGATGCCGCCGGAGGTGCTGGCCAAGCTGGCCCCGGAATATGTCACGCCCGGCGTCGTCTATCTCTGCTCCGACGAAGCCCCCACGGGCGCCATCCTCACCGCCGGCGCGGGCGCCTTCGCCCTGTCGCGCGTCTACGAGACCGAAGGCGTCTATCTGGGCGAAGGCGGCCTCTCGGCCGAAGAGGTTCGCGACAACTGGGACAAGATCACCGACGAGGCCGGCCAGAAGGCCTACTTCAACGGCGGCGAGCAAGGTCAGAAGTTCTTCCGAAAGATGGCCGGAGGCTGACGTAAGGTAAGCATTCGCGACCTTGAGGTTCGCTTTTGATCAAGTTTTGACATACCGATGATTAATACGGGGCCCTCGCGGCCCCGTTTCTTTTACGCCACTGACAAAATTCACACCTGGATCAATTTATAGCAACGTTATTTGATCTGATGCGTTAAAGCGGCGCCCTTAAGGCCCCGTCCGCTGTTCGGCGAGCCTCATATTTCACAAGGTCGTCAGTCATCATGTCTCTCACGCGTAACCGCCTCGCCGCCGGCGTGGCCCTCCTGACCCTCGCCGCCGCCACCCAGGCCTCGGCCTCGGCCTTCTATCTGCAAGAGCAGTCGGTGCGCGGCGCCGGTCGCGCCTATTCGGGCGAAGTCGCCGATACGGGCGTTGGCAGCCTGTGGTGGAACCCGGCCTCGATCGCCAGCGTCGAAAAGGCCGAGATCTACGGTGGCCTGCACTATGTCGGCGTTGAATCGCATGTGAAGAACACCGGCTCGACGATCCGCCGTTCGACCACCACGACGGGGATCAGCGGCGACCAGGACGTCTCGGGCCCGATCAAGAACGGCGTGGTCCCGAACTTCGCGGCCGCCTATCGCCTGAACGACAAGATCGTGGTCGGCCTGTCGGTCGCCGCCCCCTACAACTTCACCACCGAATACAACACCACCAGCTGGACCCGCTATGACGCGCTGAAGTCGCGCCTGACCACCGCGGACATCCAGGCCACCGTCGCCTATCGCCTGACCGACACCCTGGACCTGGGCCTGGGCGTCGACGCCATCTATTCCGACGCCGAACTGACCAACGCCCTGCCCAACTTCCCGACCCCGTTCAATCCGACGGCCCAGGACGGCAAGCAGAAGCTCAAGGGCGACGGCTGGGACTACGGCTGGAACGTCGGCGCTCAATGGCGCCCGACTTCGAAGCTGACGTTCGGCGCCAGCTACCGCGCCAAGGTCAAGCGCACCCTGAAGGGCGACGTCACGGTCAGCGGCCTCACCTATCCGCTCACCACCGGCAACATGGTCACCAAGGCCCAAGCCACGATCACCACGCCGTGGACCGCCACCGTGGGCGCCCGCTGGGCCGTCAACGACCGCCTGACGGTCAACGGCTCGGTCAGCCGCCTGGGCTGGAGCGAGTTCGACGCCATCCGCGTGACCTACGCCGGCGGCGGTTCGACCAGCATCCAGGACTACAAGGACATCACCACGATCGCCGTGGGCGCGGACTACAAGCTCACCGACAAGGTGACCGTGCGTGGCGGCCTGCAGCGCGACCCGACCCCGACCCCGGACAACGACCGCACCTCGCGCGTGCCGGACGGCGACCGCTGGATGTACGCCGTGGGCGCGACCTTCCAGACCACGCCGAAGCTGCAGCTGGACACCGCGCTGAACTACATCGCGTTCAACTCCAGCAACATCAACCGCTCGGACACCTTCTACTCCGGCGCGGCGGCGACCAGCCTCAGCGGCCGGGTCAGCGGCCATGCGCTGGTGATGTCGGTCGGCGGCCGTTACAGCTTCTAGGCTGAACGCCCCATCGAAGACGAAGAACGCCGCCCGGAGCTTCCGGGCGGCGTTTTTCTTTGCTGGAAATCAGGGCTTGGGATCAGGCCCAGGGATCAGACCTGAAGACCTCGCCACAGCGTCTTGGCCGCGGCGACGAACACCTGGGCGGCCTGGCCCTTGGGCTCGCCGATCACCACCGGCACGCCCTCGTCGCCGCCCACGCGGACCGCGATCTCGATCGGCACGGCCCCCAGCAGGGGAACCTTCAGGCGCTCGGCCTCGGCGACCCCGCCGCCCTCGCCAAAGATCGGGATCGGCGCGCCGGTCGAGGGATCGGCGAAGAAGGCCATGTTCTCGATCAGGCCCAGGATCGGCGTCGCGGTCTTCTCGAACATCACCGCCGCGCGGCGGGCGTCGATCAGGGCGATCTCCTGCGGCGTGGTCACCAGCACGACGCCGTCGATCCGCAGCTTCTGCACGAGGGTAAGCTGGATATCGCCGGTGCCCGGCGGCAGATCGACGACCAGCACGTCCAGCGGAGCCTGTTCCGAACCCCAGGCGACGTCATGGATCATCTGGCGGACGGCGGACGAGGCCATCGGCCCGCGCCAGATCATCGCCTTGCCCTCGTCGACGATGAAGCCGATCGACATCAGCTTGACGCCATGGGCTTCCAGCGGCTGGAGCTTATCGTTCTCGAACAGCGGATCACCGTCGACGCCCATCATCTTCGGCGCCGAGGGACCATAGACGTCGGCGTCCAGCAGACCGACGCGCAGGCCCTGCTGAGCGAAGGCGACGGCTAGATTGGTCGAGACGGTGGACTTGCCGACCCCGCCCTTGCCCGAGGCCACGGCGATCACGTGGCGGACGTGGGCGGGCTTCTCGGCCTCCGGCGGCGGGACCATCCGCGCCTGGGGATCTTCCTTGATCGTCGCGCCCTTGCGAACCCGGGTCGCGCCCTCCGCCGCCTGGGCGGTCAGGACGACCTGGGCGACGTCGATCCCCGGCAGGTCGGCGAGCGCCCGTTCGGCCGCGTCGCGGATCGGGACGTAGGCGGCGGCCTTGCTGGCGGGAACCTCGAGCACGAACCCCGCGCGGCCGCCGCGAACCACCAAGCCTTGCACCAGACCGGCCTTGGCCAGGCCCTCGCCGCTGGCGGGGTCGATGATGCGGTCCAGGGCCGCGCGGGCGTCGTCGAGCGTAGCGGGGTTTGAGCCGGTCACGTCAGTCAGGCCTCGTATTGCGAGCTTTTCATATCCGCGCCGCGACCGGGATTTACAAGACCGACCTCGCTCGTAAGGGAAACCCCGCTTCCAGCGTCAGGCCGAAGCCTTCAGCAGGTCCATCACCGCGTGCAGGCTCTCGGCGATGTGGACGCACTTGTCATGCATCTCCTCGTTGGGATCGAGGATGTCGGGCACCATCACCGTCATCATGCCGGCCGCGTGGGCGGCGCGCACGCCAGGATGGCTGTCCTCCAGCGCAAGGCAATAGCCGGGATCGACGCCGATGCGGCGGGCGGCCTCCAGATAGGGATCCGGATGCGGCTTATGCCGGGTGACGTCATGGTGAGCGACCACCACATTGAACCGGTGCAGCAGGTCGAAGCGGCCCAGATAGCGCTCGACGGCGGCCAGGCCGTTCGAGGTGGCGATGCCGCGCGGCAGGCCTTGATCGTCGAGATAGTCCAGGATCTCGACCACCCCCGCCTTCAGCTTCGTCTCGGCCGCCAGGAGATCCTCGACATCGGCCCAGACCCGCTCGAAATAGGATTGAACCGGGAACTTGGGACCGAAGAGTTCCTGCAGCATGACCGCGCTTTCCGGCGTCGTCTTGCCGACCATCGAGGCATAGATTTCACCGGTGAACTGCACGCCGAAGACGTTTCCCGCCTCGATCATCGCGGCCCGATAGACGATCTCGGTATCCAGCAGCAGCCCGTCCATGTCGAAGACCACGGCGTCGACGCGGCGGGGAAAGCTCACTGAACGAACTCCTCGGCCTTGTAGCCCTGAAAATAGAGCAAGGTCGTCAGATCGGTGTGATCGACCTTGGCGTCCGCCTGCGCGGCCACGATCGGCTTGGCGCGGTAGGCGACGCCCAGGCCAGCCGCCTCGATCATCGCCAGGTCGTTGGCGCCATCGCCCACGGCCAGGGCGTCGGCGGGCGTCAGGCCCAAGGCCGAAGTTTCGTCGTTGAGGGCGGCCAGCTTGGCCTCCTTGCCGAGGATCGGGTCGCCGACCTCTCCGGTTAGCACGCCGTCGCGCTCGATCAGGGTGTTGGCGCGGTTCAGATGGAAGCCCGCCGCCTGCGCCACCCGGCTGGTGAAGAAGGTGAAGCCGCCGGAGACGAGCGCGCAGCGCGCGCCGTTCTGGGCCATCGTCGTGACCAGGGTCCGCGCGCCGGGGTTCAACTGAACCCGCTCGTCGTAGCAGCTTTGCAGCGCGCCGGCCGAGAGCCCCTTCAGCATGCCGACCCGCTCGCGAAGGGCGCCCTCGAAAGCCAGCTCGCCGCGCATGGCCCGTTCGGTGATCTCGGAGACCTTCTCCTTGACGCCGGCGAAGTCGGCCAGTTCGTCCAGGCATTCGACGTTGATGATCGTGGAGTCCATGTCGGCGATCAGCAGGCGCTTCCTGCGGTTGTCAGCCGGCTGGAACGCGAAGTCGACGGCCAGATCCGACAGCGAGGTTCCCTCGCCCGGAAAGCCCATCAGCTTGGCCTTGGCCTGCACCTTGCCATCGGCGGGCAGCAGGAAATCGCAGGCGGTCGGACCAAGCGCGCTATGGCTTATGGACAGCAGGCTTTCGACGCGCGAAACGGCTTGTGCGTAAGCGTCGCGGTTCGCCCCGACGATGGTGAGGACGGTCGGAATGATGGAGAGTTCGGACATCGCGCCCCGCATCTGGCTGATCGCGGGCCCGACCGCAAGCGGCAAGTCGGCCTACGCCCTGCAATTGGCCGAGCGGATCGGCGGCGAGATCGTCAACGCCGACTCCATGCAGATCTACGCCGGCCTGCGCGTGCTGACCGCCGGTCCCTCGCCCGAGGAGACGGCCCGCGCGCCGCACCACCTGTTCGGCGTCGTCGACGCGGCCGTCGGCTGGTCGGTCGGACGCTGGCTTGAGGCGGCGACCAAGGCGCTTTCCGAGATCGCGGCGCGCGGAAACCCCGCCATCGTGGTCGGCGGCACCGGCCTCTATTTCCGGGCGCTCACCCACGGCCTGGCCGACGTGCCGCCGGTGCCCGAAACCCAACGCGAGATTTCGGGCCTGCTCTACGCCGCGCGGGGCGAGGAGGAATTCCGCCAGATCCTGAAACCCCTCGATCCACAGGCCGAAGCCCGCATCGAGGTCGGCGACCGCCAGCGCCTGGTCCGGGCCCACGCCGTGGCGATCGCCACCGGCAAGTCGCTGACCGCGTGGCAGACCGACACCAAGCCGGCGCTCGAACCCGGCAGCTGGAAGGGCCTGGTCCTGGATCCGCCTCGCGCCGAACTCTACGCCCGGTGCGATGCGCGCCTGGCGCTCATGGTCGAGCAAGGGGCGCTCGACGAGGTCCGGGCCATGGAGGCGCGCGGCCTGGACCCATCCCTCCCCGCCCTGAAGGCCGTCGGCTATCGCGAGTTCGCCGCCCACCTGCGCGGCGAGACCACCCTGGATCAGGCGCTTGACGCCGCCAGGCAGGAGACCCGCCGCTACGCCAAGCGCCAGCTGACCTGGTTCCGCAACCAGACGCCGGACTGGGCCAGGATCGTTGGAGGCGACGTCAGCGTTCCGTGATGGTGGTTCCGGCCCGCAGCAGCTGCGGCCTGACGACCAGCTGATAGTCCTCGGCGAACAGCTGGTCCTTGGTGCGGTCCAAGGCGGCGATCACCCTGTCCTCGGCGGCCAAGACCGGCTTGGCGAACACCTCGCAGGACGTGTCGACCGGCAGATCCGCCTGGCCCGCCTCCGTCGCCATGAGCGGCAGGGTGTTGGTGTCGGTGCAGCCCATCAGGCCCGTGATCGAATAGAAGCAGATCTCGCGCTGCAGATAGGACTCGATCGTCCAGACGCAGGGTATGGCCGACACTGCCACACCGTCCGGCGGCGCCGGGACCGGGCCAGGCTTGGCGATGGTGCGCAGGAAGATCTGATGGCGCACGACCACGTTCTCGGTGCGCCCCGCCTTGGCCAGCACCAGGGAACGGGCCTTCTGCGCGACCGGCGCCAGGTGCTGCAGCGTCGGTGGTTGGGGAACGGCGGGCGCCGTCGCGGCGGGGGGCGTAGCGGCTTGGAGAAGCAAGAGGACCTCCAGGTTGAGCTTGGCCATGGTGCGCACGTTCGCTCAATCTTTGCGAGAGGCTGCGATCATGCCGGTTTTCAGGCTCGTCCCTTGCCCTTATGGGCAAAGGGGATCAGCACGAAAGAAGCCCGATGTCCGACCTCAACGCTCTCGCCGAACGCGTCGCCGCACGCCTGATCGCCCGGGGCGAGACCTTGGCCATCGCCGAGTCCTCGGCTGGCGGCCTGATCTCGGCGGCCCTGCTGGCCGTGCCGGGCGCGTCGAAGTTCTACATAGGGGGCGCGGTCGTCTACACGGCCCGCGCCCGACTGACCCTGATGGATATTCCGCAGAAGGCCATGGACGGACTTCGTTCAGCGAGCGAGCCGTACGCGGTGATGCTGGCCCGCGTGGCCCGCAAGAACCTGAAGGCGACCTGGGGCCTGTCGGAAACCGGCGCGGCCGGCCCCGATGGCAACCGCTATGGCGACGCGCCCGGCCACTGCTGCATGGCCGTGGTCGGCGAGGAGGTCTCCGTCAGCGCCACGCTCGAGACGGAAAGCGCCCAGCGCGGTCCCAACATGCAGGCCTTCGCCGCCGCGGCGCTGGAACTGCTCGCGAAGACCCTGGAAGCCTAGACCGTCCCGAACAGGGCGTAGGCGAACTCGTCCATCGCCTTCTGGGTGATGCTGGTATTGTTCAGCAGCACGACGGTGGTCTGGTCGTCGAACCGGTGGCCCAGCACCGAGCGGTAGCCGGCCGTGTTGCCCGTCTCCCAGGCGAAGACGCGGGGCAGGCCGTCGGCGAACAGCGTCTTGACCCGCCCGCCCAGGGCATAGCTCTGATCCGGCCAGCCGATGG
Source organism: Caulobacter sp. (assembly GCF_035254145.1). Classification (GTDB taxonomy): domain Bacteria; phylum Pseudomonadota; class Alphaproteobacteria; order Caulobacterales; family Caulobacteraceae; genus Caulobacter. The sequence continues at coordinate 7,881 of NZ_DATFAV010000325.1, forward strand.
TCAGCAGGTCCTTCTTGCGCGACGGAGATAGGACGTCGCCATCAAAAACCGCGTGGGCGGCCTTCAGCAGGTCTCCCGCCGTGCTGACGAAGCCGCCGCTGGCCGCCATGAACGGAAATCTGTCGTTCGCTCGCCGGACCAGCGGCTCCAGCGTTCGGTACGAAGCGGCGACGTTCGGCGGATCAAACGGCGTGGTGCGGGAAAGGCCCACCGGCGTCATGACCAGCTCGGCCATCGCCTGCGCATAGGTCTTGCCCGTCACCGCCTCGACGATCGCCGTGACCAGGATCCAGTTGGTCAGGACGTAGTCGAACTTGGTCCCCGGCTCGAAGATCAGGTCGCCCGAGCACCACAGCTTCACCGCCTGCTCGGTCGTGAAGGTCTTCTTGAACAGGTCCGGGTCGGGATTGGCCTTGGTCCAGGTCGCGAAGCCGTTCGGAATGCCGCTGATGTTGGTCATCAGGTGACGCAGCCTGACCTTGGCGCCCGTGTCGGCGCGGTAGTCGGGCAGCCAGGTCAGGATCGGCGCGTCCAGGTCCAGCTTGCCGGCCTCGACCAGCTTCAGGATCGCGGTCGACGTCAGCCACTTGGAAATCGAGGCTATGGCGTAAGGCGTGTCCAGCATCGCCGGCCGCCGAGCCTCGATGTCGGCGAACCCGACGGCGCGGGAATAGATCGGCTTGCCCGCCCGGCCGATCAGCACCACGCCCTGAAAGGTCTGGGTCCGGAGAAAGGCGTCGACCGCCTTGTCCGCCGCCCCGCCCGACAGCACGCCCGCCGACGCCGTTTCGACCAGACCGACAGCGGCCGCGCCGACCAGAAATTCGCGCCGTCCGAACACTGAAACGCTCCTCGACTGCGGGGAGCGCGACCGTGGCGGGGAAAACCTGCCCCTGTCACGTGAAACTCCGGTAAGGTCACACCGTCCGAAAAAGGCACAACCTTGCGGCAATGCGCGCCTTGACGCGTCAGGGCGCGCATGTCATCACCCATTCCGTAGCTTTGGAGCAAGACTCGTGCGCAAAACCATGATCGTACTTATGGAGCGGCCGTCCGCGACGTGACCTTGAAGTCACGCCGTAGTTCGGTCGCGCGCGCAAAGGTCCTTCGGGACCTTTTTTCTTTTCCGCCTCCCTCCTTCCCGCATCCCACCGGATCAGTCCCATGACCGCCCACCAGACCATCGAGAGCAAGGCTCCCGCCGACACCGCCGATCGCGCCATGACCGGCGCCGAGATCGTGGTTCGCGGCCTCGTGGACCAGGGCGTCGAGGTTCTGTTCGGCTATCCGGGCGGCGCGGTCCTGCCGATCTACGACGCGCTGTTCCATGAGCCGCGCCTACAGCACATCCTGGTCCGCCACGAGCAGGGCGCGACCCACGCCGCCGAGGGCTATGCGCGCAGCTCGGGCAAGCCGGGCGTCGTTCTGGTCACCTCGGGCCCCGGCGCGACCAACGCCATCACCGGCATCATGGACGCCCTGATGGACTCGATCCCGATGGTCGTCATCACCGGCCAGGTCCCCACGCACCTGATCGGCACCGACGCCTTCCAGGAAGCCGACACGGTCGGCATGACCCGCTCGTGCACCAAGCACAACTACCTGGTCAAAGACGTCCGCGACCTGCCGCAGATCATCCACGAGGCCTTCAAGATCGCCACCACCGGCCGTCCGGGCCCGGTGCTGATCGACATCCCCAAGGACGTCCAGTTCGCCAAGGGCGAGTACCTGGGCCCGGACGAGATCAAGTCGACCCACGCCTATTCGCCGCGCACCAAGGCCGACGCCGGCCGCGTCGCCGAGGCGGTCAGGCTGATCGCCAACGCCCGCCGGCCGATCTTCTATACCGGCGGCGGCGTGATCAACGCCGGCCCCAAGGCCAGCCAGGCCCTGCGCGAGTTCGCGGCCCTGACCGGCGCGCCCGTCACCTCGACCCTGATGGGCCTGGGCGCCTTCCCCGCCGCCGATCCGGCCTGGCTGGGCATGCTGGGCATGCACGGCACCTTCGAGGCCAACAACGCCATGCACGACTGCGACGTGATGATCTGCGTCGGCGCGCGCTTCGACGACCGCGTCACCGGCCGCCTCGACGCCTTCTCGCCGGGCAGCAAGAAGATCCACATCGATATCGACGCCTCGTCGATCAACAAGAACGTCCGCGTCGACCTGCCGATCGTCGGCGACGCGGGCAGCGTCCTGGAGGATCTGATCGCCGCCTGGAAGGCGGGCGGTCATCAGCCCAACAAGGCCGCGCTGAGCGATTGGTGGGCCCAGATCGACCAATGGCGCGCCCGCCAGTGCCTAAAGTACCGGGGCTCCGACATGGTCATCAAGCCACAGTACGCCATCGAGCGCCTGTACGAGCTGACCAAGAACAAGGACGTCTACATCACGACGGAGGTCGGCCAGCACCAGATGTGGGCGGCCCAGTTCTTCCGCTTCGAGGAGCCCAACCGTTGGATGACCTCGGGGGGCCTGGGCACCATGGGCTATGGCCTGCCCGCCGCCCTGGGCGTGCAGCTGGCCCATCCCAGGAGCCTGGTCGTCGACATCGCCGGCGAAGCCTCGATCCAGATGTGCATCCAGGAGCTGTCGACCGCGATCCAGTTCGACCTGCCGGTCAAGATCTTCATTCTGAACAATGAGCGGATGGGCATGGTCCGCCAGTGGCAGCAGCTGCTGCACGGCGAGCGCTACAGTCACTCCTATTCCGACAGCCTGCCCGACTTCGTGAAGCTGGCCGAGGCCTATGGCGCGGTCGGCATCCGTTGCGACAGTCCCGGCGACCTGGACACCAAGATCCTGGAGATGATCAACAGCGACAGGCCGGTGATCTTCGACTGCCTGGTCGAGAAGGACGAGAACTGCCTGCCGATGATCCCCTCGGGCAAGGCCCACAACGACATGATCATGGGCGAGGTCGAGGACATCGGGAACGTGATCGGCGAGGACGGAGCGGGGCTGGTCTGATCGGCCGTGCGTCCTTCGAGGCCCTCCGGCGGAGGGCCTCGAAGGACGCAGGGCAGATGTACGACCTCCAAAGCGCCTGGGTTTACATGCTGAGGTGTCGCGATGGCTCCTACTATGTTGGCTCGCATCGTGGTCCCGAGGTTGGAGATCGCGTATCGCAACACCAGCAAGGCCATGGCGGCGACTACACTTCATGTCGCCTGCCGGTCGAGTTGGTCTGGTGTGAGGCGTTCCAGTTCATCACCGACGCCATCGCGGCCGAACGTCGTATCAAGGGTTGGTCGCGCGCCAAGAAGGAAGCGATGATGCGCGGCGAATGGGACAAACTCCCCTCGCTGTCTCGTCGTCGGGGCGGTAAGCCCAAGCCGGAAAACGAACCAGAAGTCAGAGCTCAGACATGACCGCCAACGTCCAACCCGCCCCCGCCTCGGCCTACGACCTTAGCCCCAACGAGCAGGCCGAGCAGACCGCCACCTTCGCCCTGCTCGTCGACAACGAGCCCGGCGTTCTGCACCGGGTCGTCGGCCTCTTCGCCGCTCGCGGCTACAACATCGAAAGCCTCACGGTCGCCGAGACCGATCGCAAGGCCCACACCAGTCGGATCACCGTGGTGACCCGCGGCACCCGCCAGGTGCTCGACCAGATCGAGGCCCAGCTGAACAAGGTGGTCAATGTCCGCCGCGTCCACGACGTGACCCGCGACCCGAACGGCGTCGAACGAGAGCTGGCCCTGGTGAAGGTGCGCGGCCAGGGCGTCGATCGCGTCGAGGCCCTGCGGATCGCCGAGATCTTCCGCGCCAAGCCGGTCGACACCACGCTGGAAAGCTTCGTGTTCGAGATCTCGGGCGCGCCGTCCAAGATCGACAAGTTCCTGGACCTGATGCGTCCTCTGGGCCTGGTGGAACTTTCGCGCACCGGCGTCCTTTCCATCGAGCGGGGCGTCGAAGGCATGTAGCGGAGACGGGCGATGAGCGGCCTGACCGGACTGATCGCGGGCCTGGCGCTCGTCGTCTTTCAGGGGGCCGCCGTCCAACAGGCCCCTCCGCCGACACCCGATCCGGCCGACTGGTGGTCGCCGGAGGTCCCTCGTCCGCCGCCGGAGCTGGAGCCGCTCTATAACCGGCGCCTCGGCAAGACCGAGCAGCCCATTCCGATCGATAATGGCGTCGAGCCCCTGCTCTACCGCCTGTGGGGCCTGCAGCCGCTGCAGAACCAGATCCTGCGCAAGGGCGAGCTGGTTCTCGAGGTCTGGGCGCGTCCCGCGCGGGGCGTCCGCCAGGCCGTGGTCCGGCTCACCCTGCGCCGCGATGGCCGCGCCTTCGTCCAGGCGCGCGCTGGCCTCGGTTGCTGCACGCCCGAGATCGGCCGCCGCGTCGACATCAACGCCGAACTAGGTGAGCCGCTGATCCAGGCGCTGAAGGCCGTTCCAGCCGCCCCTGCCTGGAGCCAGCCGCGCGCGGTCATTGTCGACTACGGCGGCGGGGCGGTGTCGGCGCTTTGTGTCGACGGCGTGTCATGGGACGTCACCCTCCTCACGCCCGGCCAGGCCCGGCACCTTCGTCGCGCCTGCGATGACGCCGAGGTCGGATCGATCGCCTCGATCCTGGCGACCGCGGTCGGCGCGGCGGTGGGCCGGGATCCGCGCTTCGACGCGGTGTTGCCCAGGGGCGCGGATTTCTCGCGGCAACAGCGGGCCTATGACGATCTACTGGCGGCGGGAGGAACTCTGCGGCCAGCCGAGAGGAACCGTCCTCAGCCGCCCACGGTCTCTCCGCCGGACGAGCCGACCGAGCCCGAAAACCCGCTATAGGGAAATTTTCAATCCATTCTTGTCATGGTTGTATATTCCACATAACGGCGTTATGAGTTTCCACACATAAAGGGAGGCTCGCATGACCCGAGTGTTTTCACGCCTGCTGGCGCACGCTTCAGTCCCGCTTGCTCTGCTCGCCGGACTAACCGGCGCTTCCGCCGCCTTCGCCCAGGCGACGCCGACGATAGCCCTCGTCCCAGCCAGCAAGCCGCCGCCTGTCCCCAATGGCATGAAGGTGACGTGTCTCACCGGCCCGGACTCGCTGCAGTCCAGCCCGACCTGCCCCGTCATCCAATATGGTGGTAACACCACCTGGGCCTTCAGCTTCATCGACAATCGGGTGTCCTACGGGGTCGTTACCTACGACGCCGCCAACAACGTCGTTAAGAACGTCACCCGCGATGGCGCTCGCTACGTTTACAAGATGACCGTCGACCCCAACGCCAAGACGGTGAGCATCTGGGGTCAGGGCAACGCCAAGGTCGACGTGGCCTGGAGCGACCTGCCCACCGCCCCGCCGCAGGTGGTCCAGGTTCCGGCCAACGCGCCGCCTCCCGTGCCCAGCGGTCTGAAGGTCACCTGCCTGAAGGGGCCGAACACGCTGGAGCCCAGCCCGACCTGCCCGGTGGTGCAGTACAACGGTCACACCACCTGGGCCTTCAGCTTCATCGACAATCGGGTGTCCTACGGCGTCGTCACCTACGGGCCCAACAACCAGGTGCTGGCCAACAACACCCAAGACGGCGCGCGCTATGTCTACAAGATCACCGTGGACTCGAACGCCCAGACGGTCAGCTTCTGGGGCCAGGGCGACGCCAAGGTGACCGTGCCCTGGTCGGCCCTGCCGTAGACCGCTCGACGCCCGACGTCGGAGCGTAGAGCCTGCCTGGTTCGCTCGAACCTAACGCGCTCTAGGCTCTGGCGGCCAGCGGCTCGGGCTGTTCCCGCAGGCGCGCCACATCCCGCAGCGGCGGCGCGCCGAACAGCCGCGCGTATTCCCGGCTGAACTGCGAGGGGCTGTCATAGCCGACGGAGTGGCCGGCTGTCGCCGCGTCCAGGCGCTGAACCAGGATCAGACGGCGCGCCTCCTGCAGGCGGATCTGCTTCTGGTACTGCAGCGGGGACAGCGACGTGACCGCCTTGAAGTGCTGGTGCAGCGCCGAGGGGCTCATGCGCGCCTCCTCGGCCACGGCGTCGATGCTGAACGGGCGGTCGAAGTTGCGCTTGATCCAGCCGATCGCGCGATTGACCTGACGCAGGCGGCCGTCGCGGCGGGCGATCTGGGCCAGGCGCGGCCCCTGGGGTCCGGTCAGCAGGCGATAGAGGATCTCGCGCTCGATCAGCGGCGCCATGACGACGACGTCCTCCGGCGTATCCAGCAGCGACACCATCCGGCGGACCGCGTCGAACAACTGCGGCGTCATGGCCCCGGCCGACATCCCCCCGACGAGCGGCGCGGCGGCGTCGAGACGGGCGGCGAGGCCGCATTCCATGATCATCTCGCTGATCAGGTTCGCGTCGAGGACGATGCGGAAGCTCAGATACGGCTTGTCCGCCGAAGCGTCGACGACCTGGCCGGTCGCCGGCACGTCGATCGACGACAGGAAGAAATTTCGCTCGTCGTATTCGTGAATGACTTCACCCACCGTCACGCGCTTGCGCCCCTGCGCCAGGACGCAGAACGATGGGTCGTGAAGGCCATGATGCGGCTCGCTGGGCTGGGTCAGCCGGTAGAGGGTGACCCTAGGGCAGCAGGTTTCGACCGGCCCTTCAGCCGGCGTGAATCGTTCAATCAGGGCCGCCAGCGCCTCGCGCGTGCTCATGCTTTCCCCTTTTGTGGACAGGGGTGTTTGTAAGCCTTGCACGATCCTCCGTCACGCGACGGCGTTCGGTTATGGAGGATCGTGCAATCATGCCGGAGCATCGATCTACCGGCTGGATGGGTCCCTGCCGCATAGTGACCTCGTTCCGCTCCCCGACGCGGCAACTCCCAAAATCTGAGCTCGTGATGAGACGCTACACGCCCCAGCGCGGCGTGACGGCTCCGCGCTGGTTCGTCGCCGTCCTGCTGGGCGGAACGGCCGCGCTGACCGCCGCGACCGCCGCGCTCCCTCAATCCGCCCCCGCCACCCAGACATGGAGCATCACACGATGATGATGTCCGCCATCGTTCCCCACATCCCCGTCGCCGGCGTCTGGACTTCGCCCGACGGCCATATCAGCCTCGAACTGCGCGCCGACGGCCGCTTCATCGAGACCCGCGACGACTTCGCCGACGTGTTCACGGGCGTCTACGTCCTGGTCGGCGAAACGCTGAAGCTGTTCGAGGATCGCGGCGCGGTCGTCAGCGGCGTTTTGTCCAACGGCCGCCTGAGCCTGGGGACAATGCAGCGCCCGGCCTTCCATACCGAGGTCGAAGCCCCTATATTGTGATTGTCCGGCTTCGGCCGAACTATGGGGATAAACGCGCACGTAATAAGCGGACTGGACCCGGGTGCGATTCCCGGCGGCTCCACCAAATCTCTCCCAAGTTATCATGGGACTGCATGGGGCCGATCAGCATCGACAGACGTGTAAAGGTGACTGCTTTCTCTCGGCTTGACCCACCGTTTCGGGTCATTTTCTAAATGCGAACGATAACTTCGCTGAAGAGTTCGCCGTCGCCGCGTAATGCAGCGCCGTTGAATTCGACCTTTAAGTCCTAGGGGTTCAGATCCTTAGGCGGGGCCCGGAGGGAGCCTGCCAACAGAATCCCTCCACTTTCTCTCAGCATTGCCGAGGCTCCCTCCTCTTTACAGAGAAGGCATGAGGGAGCCTGCCAACAGAATCCCTCCACTTTCCACCACATCGCCAGGACGAGACCGCCGCAAACGGTTGCGCGCGTCGTGACCTCGAATCCTCGTTGCGCTTCGTCCCGGGGCAACAAGGAGCCGCTTTGCGGCGGGCCTCCGACGCGCTACGTTCCGGGCTTCGTTTTTCAGTTTGAAGTACCGACCTCAGCGCATGTCCCAGACCGAACCGCCCGAAGACCTCATGCAGTACGAGGCCATGGCCCAGGACGCCCTGCGCGGCGTGGTCAAGGCGGCCTTGAAGAAGGCCGCCGCGCCCGGCGGCCTGCCCGAGCCGCATCACCTGTACATCACCTTCAAGACCAAGGCCCCGGGCGTCTCGGGCCCGCAGGATCTGCTGGGCAAGTACCCCGACGAAATGACCATCGTCCTGCAGCACCAGTACTGGGACCTGGCGCCCGGCGAGACCTCCTTCTCGGTCACGCTGAAATTCGGCGGCCAGCCCAAGCGCCTGTCCGTTCCCTACGCCGCCCTGACCCGCTTCTACGATCCCTCGGTTCAGTTCGCCCTGCAGTTCGCTCCGCCCGAAGTGATCGAGGACGGCCCCGAGCCCGAAGCCGAGCCTGAAGCCAAGGCGACGGCCCCGGCGGGCGACGAGGGCCCCAAGATCGTTTCCCTGGACCAGTTCCGAAAGAAATGAGCGACGTCGTCTCCGACGCTCCCCAGGCCCTGAGCGACGAGGCGGTCCTCGCGCGCTTCCGCGCCTCCAAGAACCAGCCCAGCGGCTCCAAGACCCTGGGCTTCGAGCTGCTGGCGGTGCGCCAGGCGGAGCGTGAGGTCGAAGTCAGCTTCACCGCCCGCGCCGACCTACTCTGCAACCCGATGGGGCAGATCCAGGGCGGCTATGTCTGCGCCATGCTGGACGAGGCCATGTCGGTCGCCGGCATGATCACCTCCGGCATGACCCATGTGGTCCCCACCCTGGAGATGAAGACCAGTTTCCTGCGGCCGGCCATGCCCGGCGTGCTCCGCGGTGTCGGCCGGGTGGTGAAATGGGGCCGCACGGTCTGCTTCACCGAGGGCGAGCTCTACGACGCCGAGGGCCGGCTGCTGGCCAAGGCCACGGGCACGGCGATCCCGACGCCTTTCGCCAAGTTCAAGAAATAGGTCGGAGCGTGCGGTTCGCGGCGATCATCGGGGTTCTGGTCCTGCTGGTCTCGCCGCCCGCCAGCGCCCGCGCGGCGGGACCGTTCGCCGACTGGGCGGCCGTCGTCGTCGCCGGCGACTTCCATTCTCATTCGGGAGGAACGACCGAGGCCTTCGACAACGCCCGCCGCGACGTCTCCCGTACGCTCGTTGGACTAGGCTTCGAAAGGAGCGCGATCGCGCAGTTCTCGGTGCGGCCCGATCGCTATCCATCCGAGTCGCCCGGGCGCTCGGACACGCAGGCCATCTCCGAAGCGCTAAGAATCAAGACGGCGTCGGCCAAGGCCGGATGCCTGTTCTACATCAGCTCGCACGGAAGCCCCGATGGCGCTGTCCTGGGCAAGACCATTCTTCGCCCTCAACTGCTGGCCGCCATGCTGGACCAGGCCTGTCCCAATCGCCCCAGCATCGTGGTGGTCTCGGCCTGCTTCTCGGGCGTCTTCATCCCTCCCCTGCAGAAAAGCGACCGCCTGGTGCTCACGGCGGCGCGCTCCGATCGCGCCTCCTTCGGCTGCGGCGAAAGCGATAAGTACCCGTATTTCGACGATTGTTTCCTGTCCGCCGCGCCGACGGCCCGTGACTTCACCGCGTTGGGCGCGGGCGCGCAGGCGTGCGTGGCGCGCCGCGAGAAGGAGACCGGGGCCGAGCCGCCCTCCGAGCCACAGGTCTGGATCGGAGCCGCGCTGCGCCCCATGCTGCCGCTTTACGCGTTCGATCGCTCGCGCCCCCGCGCGCCATAGAGGCCGATCGGGTTTGACCCGCGCGGCAAGCACGTTACACAAACCCTAGAAGTTTCCGCTTCACCCAGGGGACATCGTTGACGTCGCGCGTTTCGCCAGCAGCCGCCCTCGTGGCGGCCATCATCGCACTTTGGTCCGTCCTCGGATCGGAGACGCAGGCGCAGGACGCTTCGCCGCCCGCCCCTGCCAACGAGACGCCGGTCCTCGACTCGGCTCCGCGTCCCTATTCTAGCCTGCGCCCGCGCCGCGTGCGCCCAGTCGCCCGGCCGGAACGGATCACCTCCGCCCAGTCCAAACCCGCCGCGGCCGCCGTGGCGACGCCGCCGGTCCAGGCCGCCCAGCCCGTCGCCGCGGGCGTCGCTCCCCTGCCCCGCCCCGAACTGGAAGCCTTCGTCGATGGCGTGGTTCAACGCGCCATGGCGCGCGATCACATCGCCGGCGTCACCATCTCGGTCGTCCAGGGCGGCCAGGTGGTTCTGAAGAAGGGCTACGGCTTCGCCAATCTGGGCCAGCGCAAGCCCGTCGATCCCGACAAGACGCTGTTCCGCATCGCCTCCATCTCCAAGACCTTCACCTGGATCGCGGTGATGAACGAGATCGAGTCGGGCCACATGCGGCTGGACGGTCCGGTGAACCTGTACCTGCCCGAGCCGCTGCAGCTGAAGGACCAGGGCAAGAAGACCCAGGTTCGCCTGCGGGACCTGATGACCCACACCGGCGGCTTCGAGGATCGGGCCCTGGGCCAGCTGTTCGAGCGCGATCCGGACCGCGTCCGTCCGCTGGCGGACTACCTGCGCCAGGAGCGCCCGCGCCGGGTGCGCGAACCGGGCCTGCTGCCCAGCTATTCGAACTATGGCGCGGCCCTGGCGGGCGAGGCCGTCTCGAACGTCTCCGGCAAGCCTTTCGAGCAGCTGGTCAGCGAGGAGATCATCCTGCCGGCCGGCATGAGCCACACGACCTTCCGCGAGGCGCGTCCGTGGCGCGACGACCTGCCCGCGCCGATGTCCGGCGCCTTGGCGGCCGAGCTTTCGGACGGCTACTCCTGGACGTCGATGGGCTGGAAGGTGCAGCCGCGCGAATTCATGGGCCAGGTCGCTCCGGCGGCCTCGGCCTCGAGCACGGCGGGCGACATGGCCCGCTACATGACGCTGCTGCTGAACGGGGGCGTCATCGACGGTAAGACGATCTTCTCGCCCAAGACCGCCCAGGCCTTCCGCACGCCGATGTATCGCCCCGCCCCCGAGGCGGCCGGCTGGAACGCCGGGTTCCAGGACATGCCCCTGCCCGGCGGCCGGCGCGGCTTCGGTCATGGCGGCGCGACGCTCTACTTCCATTCCAACATGGTGATCGCTCCCGAGCTCGGGGTCGGGATCTTCGTCTCGGTCAACACCGACAGCGGCGCCAACCTGCCCGCCACCCTGCCCTCGACGATCATCGAGCACTTCTACGCCCGCCCTCCCGCCGTGCCCGCGCCTAGCGCCCTGAGCTACGAGCAGGCGCGCTTCTACGAGGGCGACTACCTGACCACTCGCCGCGCCTATGGCGGCCTGGAAGGCTTCACCAACCGCATCATCGGCCGGGCGATCATCCGGGCCACCGCCGACGGCCGGCTCTCGGTCAACGAGGGCGGCTCGACCGTCCTGTTCAACGCAGGCGAACGCCCTGGCGTCTTCAAGGCCGTCGACGGGCCCCTGGTCCTGGTGTTCGACGCCAATGGCGATCGCCCATCGCGCTTCTACGCCGCGCGGGGGTTTTCGACCTACGAACGGATCGGCTTCTTCCGATCCGCCAGCCTGCTGATCTGGACCGCCGCCCTGGCCGGCGCGGCCAGCTTCGCCACGATCCTGGGCGTCCTCGTGCGCAACCGGCGGGAGGCTCGCCAGACTCCGGTCCAGGCCCGCGCCAGCCAGATGCAGACGGCGCAGGCCGTGCTTTGGCTGATCTCGGCCGGGTGCGTGAGCGTGTTCGGCGCGCGCGCGTCGGACCAGACGGCGGTCTTCTTCGGATGGCCCAGCGGTTGGCTGCTTAGCGGCTCGGCCTGCGCCCTCGTCGCGGCGGTGCTCAGCGTGCTGACCCTGGGCGCCCTGCCCGTGGTGTGGCGTGGCGGGCGGCGCGTCGACAGCTGGACCGCCGCGCGAAAGGTGGCTTTCACCTTCACGGCGCTGCTGTTCGTGTTCCTCAGCGTGCTGCTGGGCCTGTGGAACTATCTGCTCCCCTGGAGCTGAGCGCCCGGCTCAGCCCTCCAGGGTCCGCCGCATAAGATTGGAGCTCAGCTTCCGGACCTGGATGACGATCCGCTCGCGCTCGCCTGCCCGGCGCTCGACCAGCAGGCGCGCGACCTGGGCGTCGTCGTGGAACGCATAGCCCTTGATGGCGTCCAGCAGGGCCTTGGCCAGGTTGTCGAGGTCCATCCACGGCGGCTCGCCGACATATTCCATGCCGATCTCGACGCTGAACTCGCCCCAGGCCGGGCGCGACCCGCGCCAGGACTTGCGGAAGAACTCGTAGATCAGCGGCTTGTAGTACTTGCCCTGCGTCGTCAGCCCGTCGACCACCAGGGTCAGTTCGCCGCCGGTCTCGCGGGCCCGGACCTTGCCGTGATGCGTCCAGTCCGATCCGTCGAAGGCTTGGCTCACGCGTCCATCATCCCGGCCAAGGCCATCACCGTGTTCCAATTGCGCGTCGTCCCGACCGGCGAGCGCTTGGTCTTCTTCCAGTCCCGATCCAGCACCGAGTCGGCCATGCTGATCGGGAAGTCCAGATAGAGCTCGCAGGTCCCCACGGCAAAGCGTTCCGGTCCGGTGACCGCCGCCCGCAGGATCGCCTCGTCCTCCGCCGGCAGCGGCGACTTCAGGAAGTTAACGATCACATGGCTGGGGTGGTCGACGGCCTCGGCCTTGAACGGATTGCCGTCGATGATCGTCCTGATCTGCGCGGGCGACCGCACCATGAAGTCGGTCCGCAGACCCATCCGCGCCTCCAGGGCGTCCTCCAGCGCTCGCTCCAGCGCCGGGCCGCCCGTGTGATCGCCCCACAGAACGAGGTTGCCGCTGGCCAGATAGGTCTTGGCCTCCTTGAAGCCGGTATCCCGCGCGATGCCGAGCAGGTCGTCCTTCAGCACCTTGCGCTTGCCGGTGTTGATCGAGCGGGGCAGCGCCACATAAGGGCTCATCGGGGTCTCCTTCGCGCTTGCGAACATTGCCCTCCCGCCGCTCAAGGTCTAGACCGCGCTCGACCATTTTTCCGGAGATCGCCGCATGACCGCAACGCGCACCGAGACCGACACCTTCGGCCCCATCGAAGTCGCCGCCGACCGCTATTGGGGCGCGCAAGCCCAGCGCAGCCTGGGCAACTTCAAGATCGGCTGGGAGAAGCAGCCGCTGCCGGTCGTCCGGGCCCTGGGTATCGTCAAGCGCGCCGCCGCCGAGACCAACACCAAGCTGGGCAAGCTGGATCCGAAGTTGGCCGAAGCGATCATCAAGGCCGCCAACGAGGTCATCGAAGGCAAGCTGAACGACCATTTCCCGCTGGTCGTCTGGCAGACCGGTTCGGGCACGCAGTCGAACATGAACGCCAACGAGGTCATCTCGAACCGCGCGATCGAGATGCTGGGCGGCGAGATGGGCTCCAAGAAGCCCGTCCATCCGAACGACCACGTCAATATGAGCCAGTCGTCGAACGACACCTATCCGACGGCCATGCACGTGGCCTGCGCCGAGCAGATCGTCAACGACCTGCTGCCGGCGCTGAAGCACCTGCACAAGGCGCTGAAGGCCAAGTCGGACGCTTGGGCGGACATCATCAAGATCGGCCGCACCCACACCCAGGACGCCACCCCGCTGACGCTGGGCCAGGAGTTCGGCGGCTACGCCCAGCAGGTCGAGAACGGCGTCGAGCGCATCGAGCAGACCCTGCCCAAGCTGATGCAGCTGGCCCAGGGCGGCACCGCGGTCGGCACCGGCCTCAACGCCCCGATCGGCTTCGCAGAGGGCGTGGCCGAGGCCATCGCCGCGATCACCGGCCTGCCCTTCACCACCGCGCCCAACAAGTTCGAGGCCCTGGCCGCCCACGACGCGATGGTGTTCAGCCACGGCGCGATCAACACGGTCGCCGCCAGCCTGTTCAAGATCGCCAACGACATCCGCTTCCTGGGCTCGGGCCCCCGCGCGGGCCTTGGCGAGCTGTCGCTGCCGGAGAACGAGCCGGGCAGCTCGATCATGCCGGGCAAGGTCAATCCGACCCAGTGCGAAGCCCTGACCCAGGTCTGCGTCCAGGTGTTCGGCAACCACGCCGCCGTCACCTTCGCCGGCAGCCAGGGTCACTTCGAGCTGAATGTGTTCAACCCGGTGATGGCCTACAACTTCCTGCAGTCGGTCCGCCTGCTGGCCGACGCGGCGATCAGCTTCACCGACAACTGCGTGGTCGGCATCGAGCCGCGCATCGACAACATCAAAAAGGGCGTCGAGAACAGCCTGATGCTGGTCACGGCCCTGAACGGGCGCCTCGGCTACGACATCTGCGCCAAGATCGCCAAGACCGCCCACAAGAACGGCACGACCCTGCGCGAGGAAGCCGTCGGCGGCGGCTACCTCACGAACGAGGAGTTCGACCAGTACGTCCGTCCGGAGAACATGGTCTCGCCGGGCTGATGCTTCAGCTGGTTCGTCTGTTCGACGAACTGCCGGGCGGCTTCGACGACCTGGTCGGCGAGGCCTCCGGCGAAGGCGTGCGCAACATGGCCCTGCTGGCTGAGAGCTGGCGGGCCGGCGCGCGCTTCCAGGATGACGGCGAGGCCCTGCTCGCTGCGTTCCTGGTCGGCGAGTTGGCGGGAATCGGCGCCATGAGCGTCGAAGCCGCCACGCCCGAACCCGCCCGCCGCCTGCGCCGCTTCTACGTCCGCCCCGCCATGCGTCGGCGGGGCGTGGCGACCGCGCTCGCCTCGGCCTTGATCCATGAGGGCCTGGACAGCGTGGACCTGCTGACGGTCAACGCCCGGGCTTCGACCGCCGCCCCGCCGTTCTGGGAGTCACAGGGCTTCGTTCCGGATACGAGCGGACCGTGGACGCACGCGATGCGACGCGCACCGCAAAATCTCAATTCATAGTTGATATTTCGGCGACGCTCGCCAAAACTGGCCGCTCCGCTGTGAGCCGAGAGCACGCCATGTTAGCCTCACGTCCCATGGACGCTCCCGAACTCGACCGAGGCATCGATCCTGAACTGCTGGCCCAGGCCGAACGGCTGGGCATGTCGGTCGCGGGCATGAGTGAGACCCAACTGCGGTTGCATCTGCAAAAGGTCGATCCGGCCGGAGGCGAAGCGCGTGCGCGCCGTTGGGCCGAGGAGAACGCCGAGGCGATCGCGGAGCATAATGAACGCATCGCACGACGTGGCCTGATTTCAGATCACTTCAGGCGATGGTAGGTGCGCCAGTTCGACGCCTTCCAAAATCCGTCTTCCGAGTCGCGCCGAGTCGCGCCCTATCTCGTCGTTCTATCCTCGCATCACCTGCGCGACCTGTCCGAGGTCGTCGTCGCTCCGGCGGTCAATGACGCGACCCGAACCGTCGGTGAACTGGAAATCCCGATCGAAATCAATGGTAAGACGCTTACGCTGCTGATCAGCGAACTGTTCAGCCTGACCACCGTCGCCCTACGTCTTCGGGCCGCCAGCCTGATCG